>JBAUTG010000142.1:0-21580 GCA_049582105.1 Candidatus Dormiibacterota bacterium
ATGCGCGGCGTGCACTTTCGGCCTCAGCTCATCCCGTTCGCGTGGAACGAGGAGAGTCCTTTGCCTGAATGCGTGGTTCACATGTTAGCGGAGGACCCGCGACACATAAGGTTCACAATCTCCACTCTCGAGGATCCGGAAGTGGTCATCGCAGTCATTGGCCAACTCTTCGACACGCTGCTGACGTACTCCGCACCATATCCTGCCCTTCAGTCTCTTGACGATGACAGGGTGGAACGAGCTTGGCGCGACAACCTTACCCAGCTCGGGCATAGGGCTCAATCAAATTCAGCCCTTGCGATCGTGACGCGAGGCTTGCCGCGCTGCGCTCTTCTGCTTCCGAGTAGCTGGTCAGCTTAGGACGAGCTGCTCCGCGCGGCTCGTTGTCTCCGAGTCGCCCAGTCTCGCTCGGAATCAAAATGTTGATGCCCGGCAGCTGATTCGACCAGCGACGGCCCATCGTCGCTTTACGTCGACCGTATCGGCCAGAGCCTCGATCAGGATCGATCCAGCGGGGAAGTAGGCGCCGCGAGGCCGTTTTCAAGTCCTCGCGTATTCGGAATTGGAGCCGGACCTTGCCAAGGTAGGGGTCGCGAGTTCGAGCCTCGTCTCCCGCTCCAGCCCGGCTCGTCTTGAGTCCCGGCCCTCGGTTGAATACAGATATCGGCCGATCTCGTACGTGCCGCGTCCGTCACCGATGCTGTCAAAAAGATAGGCGTCTACTGTCTCAGACCTCTTTGTTGAGTTGTTGGGGACAGAGCGCCTAGGATCACCGCATGCCTCAGACGCCGATGCGGCCCCACCGCCGGCGCGGCGACTACGTTGAGGGGGAGGACGCGGCCCTCGCGAAAACGGCGCCGCCGACCTGGAGCCACGCTGTCGAGGCGTTCCTGCGGGATTCGCGATCGCGCAGCTGCAGCCCGGCCACGATCGGCAACTACCGGACGTACCTGCTCGGTCGGAGGGCGGAGCAGTTCCTGCGTGACCACAAGATCCGCTCGGTGGCGGACGTCACCCCAGGCAAGCTCCGCGACTTCCAGGCGGAACTGCTTGAGGCGGGCCTTTCGGTGGGGACCGCCGCGACGTTCCACCGGATCATCCGGAACTTCCTCGGCTTCTGCAGGCGCGAGGGATGGGGCGTCGGCGCCGAGACCCTCGAGGTGGTCCCGCTGCGCCAGGAAGCCGTCCTGCCGGAGGTGTTCACCGAGGCGGAGGAGCAGCACATCCTCGAGGCAGCGCGAACCGGGCGTGACCGCTTCCTGATCGAGTTCATGCTCCGGACCGGACTCCGGCTCAGCGAGGTCGCGGCCGTGACCGTCGACGACATCGTCACCGGAACCGAAGGCGCCTATCTCCGGGTCCGCCAGGGGAAGGGCAGCGATGATCGGATCGTCCCACTGGACACGGGGACTTACCGGTTCTCACAGACGCTGCAGTCGTATCTCCGCAACGACCGACCGGTCACTGCGAAGGATCGACATCTGTTCCTGTCGACCAGGCGAGACCCGGTCACCGGGGAGTACGGGGCGCTCGAACGACAGGGCATCAAGATGCTCCTGCGTCGCATTGGGCAGGACACGGGGATCCACGTGCACGCGCACAAGTGCCGCAACACCTTTGCGACCCGGGCACTGGTGGCCGGCGTGGACCCCCTCGTGCTGCAGCGTGCACTTGGCCATTCCACGCTCGCGATGGTCGATCGCTACGCGCACTCCCAGGCGCGCGATCCTCTGGATGCGTGGCGTGCGCGACTTGACTGATTCCGGTGCGGGCGAACCATGTGCTCGATCCATGGGGCCGGCGGAAGGCACCATCATGGAATCGAGATGACGTGGTTCGCGGACTGCGACGTCGAAGCGCCCGCTGACGGCTTCTGAAACGGCTCAACGGAGGATCACCATGCGGTCCGACATCGCACCCGGGGGCACGTTCCCGGACTACGAGCTTCCCGATCACACCAACGTCCCGAGGAAACTCAGCGACCTGCAGGGCGACGACCCGATGATCCTCACGCTTGCGCGCGGGCACTATTGCCCGAAGGAGCACCAGCAGCATCTCGAGCTCGCCGCGTTCTATCCGAAGATCGCCGTCGCCTACACTCGCGTCGCCACGATCGCGACCGACGAGCACCACACGCTCCAGGAATTCCGTGCGTCGGTCGGCGCCCAGTGGCCATTCCTCTCGGACCCGGGGCGCATCGTCCAGAAGGACCTGGATATCCAGGAATACACCGACCCCGACCATGACCCGATGATCCCGCACACGCTCGTGCTGAAGCCCGGGCTTGTCATCCACAGCATCTACAACGGCTACTGGTTCTGGGGGCGTCCCTCTGTTGTGGATCTGTGGCGGGACCTGCGCGATGTCGGTCGTGAGATCCGCCCCGACTGGGATCTCAGCACGCCCGGACTGCGCGAGGCCTGGGACGCAGGTGATGTCGCGAAGTTCCACGGCTGGGCGAGGCGGGCAGGCGCGAAACGCGGCGCCGCCTGATCCCTAGTTCCGCTGCACCCTTCCTCGTCGTGCGGCGTGACCGTCGCCGCTGGAATCGCGCAGTGCTCGCGCTCCGGTGATCAGCCGCTCGCGGTCGAACATCGCCGAAACGACGCGCCACATCACGACATCCGCCGCGAGCAGCCCGAGTGCAAACGCCACCGCAACAGTGAAGCTCGGCGTCACGACATCGAACGACACCAGGGCCACCACGCCGAGCGCGGGAAGGCTCGCGAGGGTGCCCAGCTGCTGAGCGACGCGTACCTCACTGGCACGTGTTGAGATGCCGATCCCAACCCAGATCGACCACCCCGCCAGCAGCGGGGCAAACAGGAACTCCGCAAGCACATGAGGTCCCTGCGACAGGGCCACGACGACCTCGGGATTGCTGGCGAAGAGGTGCGCACTCAACTCGACAATCCCGAACACGACATAGGAAATCGCCACGGCGGGAACCACCACTCCCAGCGCCTTGCCGAGGAGCAGCTCGTCGCGGCGTATGGGTGTGGTAAGCAGTGGCTCGAGCGTCCCCTGCTCGCGCTCGCCGACCACCGAATAGGCGGCGAGGACTGCGGGGATCAGCACCGGCGTGATCAGCAACAGCAGGAACGTTGCACTCACCGACCTGTCCACTATGGCTGGGTGCACTGATGCTCCGAGCCGGAAGATGATGATGATCGGCTCGATCAGGAAGACGAGCGGCAGTACGAGCATCGTCCCGACGATGAACGGGCTTCGGCGGTACTCGCGCATCTCCTTGAGCACCATGCCCGCGAGCCGGCCGATGTTCAAGCTCACGTGGGTTGCGCCTCCGTGTCCTCGTCGATGAGCTGCAGGTAGACGTCCTCCAGGGAGTGCTGGGATTCCGTGATCGACACGACATCCACGCCTGCGGCAACCAATGCCCGTACGACGCGTGGTGCGACCGACCGCGGGTCATCAACGCGCAACACGTACTCCGATGGACCTTGAGCATGCCAGCCCTCGACGCCGGACGCCGGATTGAAGACGCTGTCGGCCGCAGCAAGCGGCGCTGCCGTCTCGACGATCAGCGACTTGTTGAAGAGACTCTCGCGGAGTTCCTGCGTTCGCCCGATGGACCGCAGCGTGGTGTTGAGGATGGCCACCCGGTCGCAGAGGCGTTCCGCCTCCTCCAGGCGGTGCGTCGTGAGGAAGACGGTGACCCCGCGCTCGCGCAGCTTATTGATCAGATCGTGAACCTCGCGTGCCGCCACCGGATCGAGGCCTGAGGTTGGCTCATCCAGGAACATGACGGTCGGTTCGTTGAGCAGGGCGCGAGCAAGACCGACACGCTGTCGCAGACCCTTCGAGAGGCTGCCGCAGAGGTCGCGACCGCGCGCTGTGAGATTGACGGCCTCAAGCGCGGCATCGATCCGGGGACCGGGATTGCGCTGGCCATACATGCTGGCGAAGAACTGGAGATTCTCGACGACGGTCAGGCGGAGGTAGAGCCCGGGGCTCTCGGGCATGATCGAGATCTGCTGGCGGATCTCCGAGCCGTTCTCCTCGGTCAATGGAATCCCGGCGACGACGGCCGAGCCCGATGTGGGAGCGATGAGAGTCCCGAGTGTTCGGACGGTCGTCGTCTTGCCCGCGCCGTTTGGGCCGAGGAACCCGAAGACCTCGCCCGGCGCGACGGTGAACGTCACATCCTCGAACGCTGTGCGATTGCCAAACCGCTTGGTCAGATGGTCGACCCGCAACGCAGCCGGTGCGTCGCCGGCGCCTTGACCATCAATCGTCGGGGCAGGCCTTTCCCGCATGCACCTGATGCTAGCGCGGTCGCCCCGACGGAACGACTCCGCCCGGCACGGGTCCGAGCGAACCTGAGGCGTCAGGCCCCTTCCCGCACCTCGGTGAGGTCGTCAGCGACGAGACCGTGCGCCTCGCGATGGACGGCGGCGGCGGCATCCTTGTTCGGGGCCTCGACGAGGCAGAACACAGCGCCCGTTCCCTCGTCGTACCAGTACTTCAGGTAGTTAACCCCGTACTTGGCCTGAACTTCGAGGTCGCGCTGGTGCGCGCCGGCGACGGCGTTGGCGGTGAGACCGTCGACCTTGTGGTGATGGTCCATGTAGAGCGGCATCCGAGTCCCCCTCTTAGCTGGCGGTGTTGGACGAGACGGGCTGCGGACCCTTGGGTGCGGTGATCGCAACGCCGTGCGGGCTCGCGCGCCGCTCAGCCGTGGCCACCAGATTGCGGAATCCGCGCCCCGCGAGGTACGGGATCCCGAGCCGCCACGTGAGCGTCCTGATGATCGGGAGTCCGAGCCGGAGGAACGGGTGCGACGTGGCGAGCTCCGTGAAGGTGTAGGTCACGTCGGCGCCGCCCGCCGCGGCGGCGATCTCGTACCGATGCCGGTAGGTCGCTCGCATCGGCCGGCGTCCGCGCTGCACCGTTGCCTCCGTGACGAACTCGAAGGTGGCGGGACGCTGCGCGATGGTGACGGTCGAGCGGTCGCTCCAGCGGCGGACGCTCATCGGAATGGACCCGGTCGTGCTGAAGGACGCACCCACGCCGGCGGCACCGTCGGGCGCGTCGAGCGAGAGCAGGCGGAAGCTGCCCGCCTGCTCGTCGCCTCCCCAGAGGAGGTGCGTTCGGAGGTCGGCGAGGGTGTCGTACACGGCCTCGGGGGGTGCCGCGCAGTGCCGGGTGAGGCGTGCATCGAAGTGCTTCATACCCCGAGGGTAAGCACCGCAAATGCCGCTGCCATCAACCGTTCAGTCGATTTCTCAGTATCAGCGGGACGGCGTGTCGATCAGATCGTGCTCGAACGCGTAGAGCGTCGCACCCGCGCGCGTGTTGACGCCGATCTTGCCGTACACGTTGATGAGGTGTGTGTGCACTGTCGCCTGGGAGACGAAGAGCGCGTGCGCGATCTGCTTGTTCGACAGCCCTTGCGTCACGGCCTTGAGCACCTCAACCTCACGGTCGGTGAGCCCGCTCGGCCATGACCGCGAGGATCGTTTCGGCTGCCGCGGCTGACCGGCCGCGGTGAGGACGGCGTCGACGGCACGGTTGTCGAGACGGCCTGCCGCAACGTCGTCTCGCAGCTGACGCGCGATCGCGCCGGGGGCGAAGGCCGGCCGCCAGGCGCGCTCCTCGCTCATCGACTGATACACCTCGGCAACCGCGAGGATCCGGGCGCCGACGGAGAGCGCCTGCGCGCGCAGTCCGCGGTGGTACCCGGAACCGTCGAGCCGCTCGTGATGAAGGCCGGCAAGCGACGCCGAGACGCGGAGCGAGGCTGCGCGGCTGAGGATCCGCTCGGTGTGATACGGATGCAGCCGGACGCGTTCCCACTCAGCCGCGCTCAGCGGCCCCGACTTCGTCCAGACACGATGCGGCACGCTCACCATGCCGAGGTCGTGGATCTGTCCGGCTCGTCGCACGGCAGCTGCGTCGTCGGTGCTCAAGCCCGCATGAGCGGCGGCGGTTTCAGCGAGACCGGCGACGCGAAACGAGTGACCTCGTGTGAACGGGGACGCGAGATCGACGAAATCGGCAAGGGCACCGCTCACGTCGTCGAGATGCGCGCGCGAGACCCGTCGATGCGGGGTGGGCTCGACCTCGAGGACGCGGTCCCACGCCGAATCGACCGACAGCGTGACGAGCAGGTCGTGACTGCTCTCCAACCATGCGGCGGAGAGCGCAGGGTCGAACTCACTGCCGCTCCGCTGCCGCACGACACCGTCCGCCGCGTCCGCGCCGCCAACCTGATGGTAGGTCTGTGCAACGTGCACGAGATGCACGAGCCGCGCGGTTTTCGAGAGCCCGTCGCCGCTCGGGAGCAGCGGGAAGATCTTGCCGTCCCACCGTCCATACGCATGGCATAGTGACTCGGTGACGCCCGGGCTCGCGCCCAGCCGTTGTGAGAGTCGCGCCGCAACCTCGGCGATGCTCGCGAACACGTCGGGTAGCTCGCGTCCGGCTGTTGCCAGCGCGGCGACGCCCTGCGGCCATCCGGTCAGCCCCCATTCCCGGGCCAGCCTGGTCACGGCGACACGCATCATCTCGGGGCGGTTGGAGAAGTCAACCTCGGACATCCACCGGCGCACCAGGACGTCATCGCCGGCGCCGAGGCGGCTCTGCGCAGCGACGGCGCCCGTGCAACCGATGTGATAGAGCAGGGCGAGGTAGTACGCGTCGGAGACCTCGTCGTCGGTCCAGCCAAGGCCTCTGGCAAGCGCGACCGTCAGCAGCGCATCCCGGAGTGCACTCTCCGCCGGCACGTCGTGCGCGAGATCGCTCGCAAGCGAAACAGCGGCGAGCAACTCCGCCAGCCGGAGGCTCTCCTCAGTCCTCGGGATGTCGCGCGACAAAGCCACCTCCGCTCCCGGCGCCGACAGTGGGGGCATTATCGAACCCCCGAGGGGGCTGCGTCTCAGGCGATGGCGATCGTCCCGGCTCCCACCGCGACCTCCGGCGATGCGACGGGTGCCTCGTCACGAAGGAACCCCGAACACATCATGTCGATCGTGGCGATCCCGTCTGGAGCGGTATCGACATATGCGACCTGCTCGATCACCTCCCGCGGCCCTGAGTCGCGGCGCATCCGGAGACGCCACGTGAGACGGTACCGGCGAGCGATCGGTGTCACGGTGGCCGCCACGACCTCGAACTCGGATGCCGCGGCGAACCAGCCCTCGAAGCGACGGGCGATCTCGTCGCGACCCGAGCGCACCTCGGGACCTCTGGGCAGGAGGAACCGCGCCTGCGCCGACGGAGCGAGGGACGCCGCGAAGCGGACGAAGTCGCGCGATGTGAGCGCGGAGAGAAACGCGTCGGGTGCGGTCTGATCTGTCATGCACCGCAATCTAGGCGTGGGACCGTCGGCATACATCGACCGATCGGTTGATTTTCCATGGCGATCGCACCGTGCCCGTCCCGCGCGGGCCGTACTCGACGCGCGTGCGCCATGCGAACGCGCAGGTCGCCCGAATCCCATTGGTGCATATTGCGACTCCGCTCGGCTGTCCCGGCCGCGCGTCCGCTGTGCGAACAAGTGGGCGGCACTTGATATCACGCGTGAGTCGGCGCAGGCTATCGACGCGCACCCGTGTCGAGATGAGGAGGTAGACCATGAGCGTTCAGGTGAAACCGTCGCGGATCAACGTCATGGACCACTCGGGCAAGGACCACCTGCTGTCGGTCGTGCGGCAGGCACGCTCGGAGTTCTACGACCTGATCGAGAACCTTGACGCAGAGGGGTGGCAGACGCCGACCGCATGCACGGAATGGCAGGTGCGGGATGTCGCTGCGCACATGGTCGACGTCACCGAGGCGTATCTCCAGCGCTGGGCGCTGGCCCGGAGCGGGCAATCGGTCGGCTCCGCACTCGGGGTGCAGGACATCATGCCGCACTCGCTGGACGCTGCCGCGAAGAAGTTGCGCGAGGTTCCGCAACAGGAGTTGATCGCACGTCTCAAGGGAGCGTCGGACGAGCTCTTCGTGATCTTCGACAGCATCGATTCCGACAAGTGGGGCGGCGAGCTCATCGAACATGTCTACATGGGCCCGCTTCCGGCCTTCATCTACATGGGGTTTCAGCTGATCGACTACGCCGTGCACAGCTGGGACATCCGCGCCGGACTGGGGCGTTCCGCCCCGATCCCGGCCGCTGAAGCCGACGCCCTCATCCCGTACATGTTCTTCGTCCTCCACCCGTCGACGGTCGATACGAAGGCGGCGGAGGGCCTCGACGCGACATGGGGGGTCCGCGTCTCCGGTGAGGCAGGGGGATCGTGGCGTGCGACCCTCACGGGCGGGCAGCTCTCGTACGAGGAAGGAAGCGTCGCCGGATTGCCGGTTGTGTTCAACTTCGACCCGAACGACTTTGTCCTCACGTCATTTCAGCGGATCAGCGGTGGTGCCGCGATCGGCGACCAGGAGCTCGCGGCTCGCATTCGCCGGCTCTGGTTCAAGATCTAGCAGCAAGGAGACAGCACCATGGTGGAGACGGCAGTCGACTACGGCGCCAAGCGCGAGTCGCTCACGAACACGTACCTCAGGCCGAAAGCGGAGCGTCCGGCGTCAACGGCGCGCGGTTCGCACCATCTCGCGCTCATCTGCTCGGACATCGAGCGCACCATCAAGTTCTACACGGAGGTGCTCGGCTTTCCACTCGTCGAGCTCTTCGAGAATCGCGATCTCCCCAGCTCGACGCACTTCTTCTTCGACATCGGCAACGGGAACCTGCTGGCGTTCTTCGACTTCCCCGAGGACCCGATGCCGGCGACCCGCGAGTCGATCGGTGGCATGCATCACATCGCGATCGCGGTGCACCCGGAGTCCTTCGACACCATCCGCGCCAGGCTCGACGAGCTGCACATCGAGTACTTCGGGCCGGACCGCGTTGAGAACTCGCTGTACTTCCACGATCCTGACGGCGCGCTCCTCGAGATCACGCGCGATCCGCTCATGGAGATGGAAGGCAAGCCGCTGAACGTCTGACGTCGCTCACCGCGTCGCGGCGACGTGGCGCGGCCAGAATTCGGCGAGCACGAAACCCGGTGGCGACGTGAAGAAGCGGTTCGTGAGCCGCGTGGCTCGCAGATCGTCGATGCAGCGCACCTCGACGGTGTCGCCATCGGCGCACACGACATGCCACGAACCCGCCTTGAGGGCGAGTCCGATCGGGTTCACCGTGATCGCGGACTCGCCGGCAAGCATCACCTCAACCTGCCGTCGTTGCTGAATGCAGCGGGCGATCCGCCGGAGCTCCCCGTGCGGGATGCGGTTGCCGCCCCAGGGATCCGGGTCATTGAGAAACCACGTCGCGAGGCGATCTGCCTCCTCCGCGAGTTGCTGTGGAATGGCCGTGAGGAGCTTGTTTCGCGCGGAGCGGCTCGGTGCACCGAGCCCGAGCCGGTGGGCGATCTGCGGCTGCCCGACGAGGAACAGCGAGAACGCCTCGTCGGTGGTGAGACCGGTGAGGCGGGTCTGGAATCCGTCGAGCAGCTCGATGCCACCCCCGGCGCCTCTGGTCGTGACGATCGGCACGCCTGCCTCACTGAACGCCTCGACGTCGCGGAGGATCGTCCGCTCGGAAACCTCAAGCGTTTCAGCGAGCTCGCGCGCGGTCATCCGGCCGCGGCGCTGGAGCACGAGCAGCATGTCGAGCACTCGGGCCGCACGCACGGGACCAGTCTAGAAGGAACATGACAGAAGATGTCTGGTTAGCCCTGGTAGGGTTCGCGCCATGACACACGATGACGTCGTCGGCACGGGCACCCCATCCGATCCCTGGCAGCTGACCACCCCTCCCGGCAACAGCGGGTTCGCAGCCTACCGGGACCCGGATGCCAACCCGCCCGCGCTCGTGGTGCAGGTCGGGAAAACCCAGCTGCGGTATCACCTTTCGGCGATCGAGGACCTGCACACGATGCTCGTCAAGCACGGCGACTGGATGCCGCTCGGCAATGCGGACGAGCAGAAGGACGCTGCTCCCGGCACCGTCGAGGCGTGGGGCCGCTCATCGAGCAATCCCGTCCATGGCTGGTATGGCTTCAAGAAGGGATTGCGTGGGCGGTTCGGCAATTACGTGCCTCCGGTCCTCGAGGCACTCGGCCTTGCGGAGGTCGAGCACAACCCCCGCAACAATCGCATGCGTGCGATCTGAGGGCGCCTAGGTTCGACGCCTCGCACCGCGCTCGCGGTGCGGCAGGTAGGAGCGGTCGCCGATCCACGGCGCCGGCGGGATCGCGAGCCCCTTGGTCACCACGTTGAGCCAGGCCGCGTACTTGCTGCGCAGCGCGCTGAACTCCCGCCACGCGGTGTCCGCGTCTCGGAGGTGATACCCGGCGGCCTGCAGGCGAGTGCACGCCGCCATGAACTCGTCGTGCTCCACCCCTGGCGTCTCGTCGCTGACACCGCGGTAGTAGTAGTGGCGCATGTCGGCGACAAGGTGCGACCCCACCTTGTGCATCAGCTTCGCGTGACCGACGGGTCCGCCGTCGATCGTGGTGATCACGAGCACCGCCGCGTCCATCACCGCCCCAAACGAGTTCGGCCACGCCTCGTTGTCGTGACTCGAGCGGAAGTAGAAGAGCAGGGGATACGCGAGGTGAGTCTCGAGCACGTCCACGGTCCACATACGCCACTCATCGAACGTCACCGCGAGATGGTCTGCGAGGTCGTCCTTGGCGCAGGACTCGAGCAACTGGATACCCGTCGACGGCGCGCCGGCGAGCGCGTCGAGTGCGACGACCGCGGTCTCGCGCCGTTGAAACGAGCTGAACAGTGAGAAGAGGAGGCTGATCACCAGCGCGAAGAGACCGAACCCGGTTGCGGCCTCAATGCTCGCGAGGATCCGGGTCGCGACGCCGGTCGCCTCGATGCCGCCCACGGAAAACGCGAGCATTCGCCCCGCAGAGAAGAACAGCGTGGTGCCGAACGAATCCGGCTGCGGCGAGAGACCGTCGTGCAGCCCGCTGAAGATCAGCGCGTAGCCCGCGATGATCAGCAGCGCCCAGAGCACGAGCAGACCGACGACCGACACGGGTGCGAAGGCCGCGAGCGCCGCCTCCCGCGTCGGCAACTTCTTCGGCCGCTGCGCGATGGCGCGCCACCCCCGCCACCCGAATCGGACCAGGTTGACGCTCAGCTGCACCCGCCCGACCGACGGCCGCGGAAACACGATCGACTGGAACACGTCGAACAGCGTGATCGCGGTGAGAACCGCACCGAGTCCGATCTCGACGCCGTCGAGTGCGGTCAACGGCTACGCCTGCTGCTCGTCGAGGACCGCCACCGCCTCGACCTCGACCAGGAAGTCTGGGCTCGCAAGCGCTGCGACGCCGATGAGCGTGCTGGCCGGAGCGTGATCGCCGAACACATCTCTGCGGGCGGATGCGAGGTGGGGCAACAGCTCGGCACGGAAGCCGACGACGTACCAGGTCACTTTGGCGATGTCCTCGACGGTCGCACCCGCCGCCTCGACCGCCGACTTCACGTTCGCGAAGGCTCGCCTGGCCTGGCCGATGACGTCGCCGGGTGCCACGACATTCCCGATCGCGTCGACCGCAACCTGGCCTGCGACATAGATCGTCCGCGTGCCCATGGTGGCGACCACCTGCGTGTATCCCATCGGGACGGGAAGCGCGGGCGGATTGATCTTCGTGATGGTCACGGCGGGCTCTCCTGTCGTCAAAACGGGGAGTGAGTGTCGCCGGAGACGGTATGCGCTAGGCCTGCCGAAATGCCACCGGCGCCCACGTATGGCCGCTGTCAAAGGTCATGAGCAATTCACCGAGGCCACCCCGCCGGCGGCGCTGAGCACCGCGACGCCCTGGGCAAAGCTCGTGAACCCCAGATCCGACTCGAAGTTGTAGGCGACGGTTGCGAAGACCTTCTCCCAGGTCGCACCACCGTTGTAGGTCGCGATCCGCTCGACGTTGCCGTTCGCACCGTGGGTCGCGACCACAACCTCGCCGGACAGCGGGCTCGCCGCACCGAATGCGCGATCGATGGCCGGCTGCGTGCGGGCGAGGCCGAATGCGCGTTAGTCCCCGCTATTGCCCGAGGATGTCGGAGCGTCGGCGCAGGTACTCGTCACGTTCGATCTCACCACGGGCGTATCGGAGATCCAGTTCACTGAGCGCGGGGCTGCTGAGCCGCTGCGGGGGTGGTGGTGGTGACGGCGGAGGCGGGGTCGAGCTGCGAGTCGCGGCGACCACAACGACAACGACCACTACGACGACAGCCACCAACACGAAGAGGATGAAGTTCGGGGCTATGACTGTTATCCCCGGATCCTACCCCTGAGACGACGAGCGCGAATGGGGACGGGTTCAGCCAAGGAGCCGACAAGAAGTGGGAGACGCACCTCAGCTACCTACAAACCGAGGAGGGCGGCACTCCCGTTCTGGTGCTGGTGGCCTCGAACGTCGGTCGCATGTCTGTCGGCGTCGAGGAAGCCCGTGGTTGTCGTCGAAGGTGGTTACCGTGTTAAGGAGTCCAGGGTTGGTAACCCCGCGTACGTTCTTGCGGGGGTGAATCTGGCAAGTGGGGTGGATCGACGGGCGCCTCGGCTCTCATCCCCTCGATTGAAGTATCGCTCCGAAAACGACTCCGAGTGCCACGCCGATGGCGATGCAGATCGCCAAGTTGCCGACCAGAGTCCCGAAGACTACCCCGGCGCCAGCACCGATGGCGATTCCAATTCCGACCCAGTAGTCCTTCGCTTGGGGTTTCCTAACTCCGTGAAGTGGATCTGCCATTTCTAGACTCCTCCGAGTGCGGCGGTCATTTGTCGAACGGGGGGCGTCGCCCACACTGGTGACGCGTCTTCATGTTGGTCCGAGGCGATGGCGAGCGACAGAGCCAAAGGGCCTGCCTTCGCCATGACGTGCGGCCCTCGTCGAGGGTCGGAAACGTGGGTGGGACGGTCGGGGGTCCCGACTATGACTCGTCGGTGATTTCTGTCGGTCGGGTGCGGTCGGCAAGGCAACCGATCGACCTCACCCACCACGACGTCGACTAGTTGGGACCGAGACCCTGAACGACGACGAGACCTGCGGGAATCGTCACTCCCGCGTCGAACCGTGACACAACGAGGTCCGGTCTGGTCGTTCGCCGCGTACGTCTCCAGGAGGATGCGCATGTACCCGGTGAGGTCAATCGCGACGTAGATCGTGCGCGGGTCGACGAGCATGGCGGCGCCGTGCGGCATGGCGCTCGACGTCGCGGGAATCACGGTGCGACCGAGGATTTGCTCCGCACCTTGGATCGTCGTGTCCGGCGAGAGCAGCGGGTGCCCTTGGCTGTCCTTCAGTTTCCGGAGGACGCCGATGGTCTGCGCGTCGATGATCTCGAACTTCGGATCGGCGTATGCGTCCTGGCTCGCCGTGAGCGCGTCGACGTTGTCCCCGCGTTCGATGAGCAGGAGACGACCACTCGCTGTGGGAAGTTCGCCCACCGGCTATCGGTGCAGACCGCCGCGACGTTGGTTGCTGTTGCGGCGGTAGCAGCGACGCGCGGACGATCCCGCGCGCGGTCTCCACGTCGTCGATGATTCCGGCGACCGCCGTCGAGGGTCTTGAGGACGACGACGCACGTCGTACTCCCGCACGGCGCGGTGCCGAGCACCCACCCGGTGTCGAGCGAGACGAAGGTGACCGAGGCCGGGACGAATCCCTTCGCAACGGGCCCGACCGGCAGGCTGCCGATCGGGACCGGCCTTGGGCTCGCAGCCGGCGGGGCCGTGCTGAATGGCGGCCGCGGCGCGATCAGTCCGAGCGTTCCCGCCAGGCGAACACGCTGGCGACGATGAGCACGCCGGTCGCTCCCAGTGCCAGGAAGTATCCCGGTCCGAGGTACGGCGGAATGCCGTCCGCGGACGCCCGCGCGTCGTTGTCGATGTACTCGATGTACATGCCCAGTGGAACGAAGAAGTCGAGCCACAGCAAGAGAAATCGCAGGTACCCACCGGGCGGCCGTCGCATGAGGCGGAGAGCGATCGCGACGACGACCGCGGCAACGCCCACCACCCACGTCGCCCTTTCGAAGCCGGAGACGATCCGGTAGCTCCCGGTCGCCGTGACCACTCCCACCCAGTGCAGCGGGACCGACAACAGATACATCGCCGCGACTGCAAGAAACGCGCCGATCGCGAGCCGGCGCGGCCGGTACGGGCCGGGCTGGTACGCCGACAGGGGCTGCAGCGTCACCTCCCCATGATCGTCCGTTCGGCCGCCGGGGTGGCCGTCCCCACTCAGCAGCGGCGGACTGCACTCGCGGAATGCGTCGACCCCATTCAGCGGCGAGTACTCTTCTGGAGATGAATTGCACCGCGTGTGGTGCCGCGAACCGGGCTGGCCGGCGTTTCTGTGGCCAATGTGGCGCATCCCTCGACCGGCTGTGCCCATCCTGCGGTGCCGCCAACGAAGAGGGCGAGCGATTCTGCGGCGCCTGCGGTGCCTCGCTCGGGCTCTCGCCCGCGGTCCCCGAGCCGGTGCATCTCAACGCATATCGGCCCGCCCAGACCGCCGTGAGCGCCCGGCCGGCGGCAGAGCGGCGGCACGTGAGCGTCCTGTTTGCGGACCTGGTGGGCTTCACGCCGCTCTCGGATCAGCGTGATGCCGAAGACGTCCGCGAACTCCTGAGTGGCTATTTCTCCACTGCCCGCACCATCATCGGTCGGTACGGCGGGACGGTGGAGAAGTTCATCGGTGATGCCGTGATGGCCGTCTGGGGCGTGGAATCGGTGCAGGAGAACGACGCCGAGCGCGCGGTCCGGGCCGCACTGGAGCTCGTGGACGCGGTGGCTGTCTTTGGCGATCAGGCAGGTGCCCCGGGGCTCCGGGCTCGCGCGGGCGTGCTCACCGGCGAGGCTGCGGTCAGCTTCGGCGACAACGGCGAGGGGAGCGTGGCGGGCGACCTCGTCAACACCGCCTCGAGAGTGCAGTCGGTCGCGGAGCCCGGGACTGTGTTCGTCGGGGACGGCACGCGCGAAGCGAGTGAGGCTGCGATCGTCTACGAGAACGCGGGCGCGTACGAACTGAAAGGCAAGCCGGAGCCGGTCCACCTCTGGCGTGCCGCGCGGGTCGTCGCCGCGTTTGGCGGTGCGCTCCGTCCGACCGGCCTGGAGCCGCCATTCGTTGGACGCGATCGCGAGCTCCGGCTGCTCAAGGAGTTGTTGCACGGCACGGGCGAGGAGGCGACAGCCCGGCTCATGTCGATCACCGGCGTCGCGGGCGTCGGAAAGTCACGCCTCGCGTGGGAGTTCTTCAAATACGTTGACGGCCTGACGGAGACCATCTGGTGGCACCGCGGCCGCTGTCTCGCCTACGGCGAAGGTGTGGCGTACTGGGCGCTGAACGAGATGGTGCGGATGCGAGCGGGCATCATCGAGAACGAGCCGCCGGAGTCCGCGAGAGCGAAGTTGCGAGCCTCCGTGGAGGAATTCGTCTCGGACCCCGAGGAGCGCCGCTGGGTGGAACCGCGCCTCGCACACCTCGTCGGCCTCGAGGAGGGCGTCGCAAGCGATCCTCGCGACCTGTATGCGGCGTGGCGCTTCTTCTTCGAACGCCTCGCCGCGCAGCATGTGACCGTCCTCGTCTTCGAGGACCTGCAGTGGGCGGACAGCGGCCTGCTCGACTTCATCGAATACCTCCTCGAATGGTCGCGCTCCTCGCCGATCCTCGTGATCACGCTGGCGCGACCGGAGATGAACGATCGCCGCCCGGGCTGGGGAACGGGCAAGCGCGGACTGTCATCGTTGTATCTCGATCCGCTCAGCCCGGATGCGATGGAACAGCTTTTAGAAGGCATCGTGCCCGGGCTCCCGGCCGACCTCAGCGAGCGCATTCGCGACCGAGCCGCGGGCATTCCGCTCTATGCGGTGGAGACCGTTCGCATGCTGCTCGACCGCGGGCTTGTCGTGGAGGAGGGCGGACGGTTCCGAGCGCAGGGGTCACTCGAGGCGCTGGAGGTTCCGGAAAGCCTGCACGCGTTGATCGCCGCACGGCTGGACAGCCTCGGCACGCCGGAACGCCAGTTGCTGCAGGATGCCGCGGTGCTCGGGAAATCGTTCACAGCGCATGCAATCACGGCGATATCAGGGCTGGACCCAACAGAGGTCACGCGCATCCTGAGCAGCCTGGTGAGCAAGGATCTCCTGGCGATCCAGTCCGATCCGAGATCTCCGGAACGAGGCCAGTACGTCTTCGTGCAGGATCTCGTCCGGAGCGTCGCGTACGGCACGCTGGCGCGACGCGATCGCAAGCTTCGCCACGTCGCCGCGGCAACCTACCTCGAGAGCGAATGGTCGGAGGAGGAGGAGGTCGCCGAGGTCGTCGCTGCGCACCTGGTCGAAGCGCATGCTGCGGACCCGGACGCCGATGACGCCGCCGAGATCCGCGAGCGGGCTCGCGCGGCGCTGATCCGCGCCGGCGACCACGCCGTGTCGCTTGCCGCCGCAGAGTCTGCGCAGGGCTATTACGAGCGCGCGTTGACGCTCAGCGATGACGAGCTGTCCCGAGCGGGTCTCCATGCAAAGGCAGGGGAAACAGCCAATCGCCGGGGGCAGAACGCCGCCGCTCGACAGCACTACGAGAGCGCGACCGCGCTCTATGACGGGCTCGGACGGACGACCGACAGCGCGCGGATCCTTTCGCTGCTGGCGCGGGTCGATTTGATGGAACGTCATGGAGATGAGGGCCTCGCGCGGATGCGGCGCGCATTCACCATGCTCGCCGGGGGCGACCCGGATGACTGGGCACGGGAAGCCGAACTGGCGTCAGTTGCGGCGCACCTCAGCAAGCAGCTGTTCTTTCACGGCGACCTCGACGAGGCGCTGGCGTTTGCCGAACGCGCGTTGCAGATTGCCGAGACGGGAGGGCTGCACGAGGCGTTGGCGAACGCGCTTGACGCCCGCGCATGCGTCCTGGGCGCGCAGGGCAGGCGGGACGAAGCCGAACTGCTGCTCCAGGGAGCCCTCAGGGTGGCGCTTGAACACAACGTCACAGCCGATCGCGTTCGAATCATCCTTCAGGACCTCGCGTCGACTCTCGAGGAGGCCGACCGGCTCGATGATTGCCTTGATTACTACGAGCAGGGCGAGACCCTCGCCCGCCGCCTCGGCAATCGCCCAGGCGCTGTGACGGCACGCCTCACACGCGGCAACGCACTTCTCGAACTTGGGCGCTGGGACGAGTTCGCCGCGCTCTATGCGCAATACCTGGAAACCGACGCGTCCGAGCTCGGTGCTGTCCCATGGATCCTGGGTATGGGCGTCGATATGGCGTTGCTGTTCGTTCGACGTGGCGATATCCCTGCTGCCCGCGCCGTGGTCGCAGAGAAGGCCACAGCGCTCGAAGACGCTCATGTGGAGATGCGCGGTGTCTACGACGCCGCGCGCGCGGCGGTGGCGATCGCGGAAGGGCATCCAGCCGAGGCGTTGGCCGCGAGTGAGCGTGGCCTCACGTCCAGCCTGGAACTCTCTTTTCCGGTGGTCGCGTGTCAGAACCTTGTCGAGGCGGTGGACGCCGCATTCGCGCTTGGCCGCGACGACAAGGTCGCAGAACTCATCGCACTGGTGCGTGGTCACTATCGCCCGGGCCGGCAGCGCTCGATCGACGCACACATCCACCGCTGGCAGGCGATGCTCGCTGCACGTCGCGGCGATGACGCCGCAGCAGTGGCGAGCTTCGAGCTCGCTGTTGAGGCGTTCACCGCCTTGACGCGTCCGTTCTGGCTCGCCGTCACCCGTGTGGAGTACGCGGAGTTGCTGATGCGACAGGACCGGGACGCTGAGGCGGCCGCCCTGTTGATCCAGGCACGGTCTGCCTTCGCGCAGCTGGGCGCGCGACCGTGGGTGGATCGCGTCGACGCGGCTGCGCGGACGTCGGGCGCCTCGCCGTCTGAGGCCAGGTCCACCGCATGAGGTGCCCGGCGTGTGGCACCGAGAACCGGGCAGGGATCCGGTTCTGTGTGCAGTGCGGCGCAAACCTGACGCGGGCGTGCCCATCCTGCGGGGCGGCATACAACGAGGGAGAGCGGTTTTGCGGTGAGTGCGGCTCGGCTCTGACCGCCGGTGTGACCGCGGCACGGGCTCCAATTCTCTCGAACCACGCCGACGGCGCACGGAGTGCGGAGCGCCGGCACGTGACAGTGCTGTTCGCGGACCTCGTTGGATTCACGCCGCTCTCGCAGCAACGTGACGCCGAGGATGTCCGCGACCTGCTGAGCCGGTACTTCGACACCGCACGCACGATCATCGCCCGCTACGGCGGTACCGTCGAAAAGTTCATCGGCGACGCTGTGATGGCGGTATGGGGTGTGCCCGCGGTGCTGGAGAACGACGCGGAACGTGCGGTCCGCGCAGCTCTCGAACTCGTTGACGCCGTCGCAGCGTTCGGCGAGGAGGTTGGCGCCCCGGGATTGCGTGCCCGCGCCGGCCTGTTGACCGGCGAGGTCGCCGTGAACCTGGGCATCACCGGCGAGGGGATGGTCGCGGGTGACCTCGTCAACACTGCGTCCCGGGTCCAATCCGTGGCTGAGCCCGGCACCGTCTACGTCGGGGATGCGACCCGGGTTGCGACCGAGGCGGCGATCATCTACGACGACGCCGGGGTGCACGACTTGAAGGGAAAGCCGAACCCGGAACGCCTGTGGCGCGCTCGGCATGTCGTCGCCGCGGCCGGTGGAGCGCTCCGGCCGACCGGCCTCGAGCCGCCGTTCGTCGGTCGCGATCGCGAGCTGCGTCTGCTCAAGGAGTCACTGCACGCGACGGGGGACGAGCACACCGCACGCCTGCTCTCGATCGTCGGTCTCGCGGGTATCGGCAAGTCGCGTCTGGCCTGGGAGTTCTTCAAGTACGTCGATGGCGTGACCGAGACCATCTGGTGGCACCGCGGGCGTTGCCTCGCGTACGGAGAAGGCGTTGCGTACTGGGCGCTCAACGAGATGGTGCGCATGCGCTGCGGCATCGTCGAGAACGAATCACCGGAGACCGCGCGCGAGAAGCTGCGGCGCACCGTGGAAGAGTTTGTCGAGTCGGGCGAGGAACGCCGCTGGGTGGAGCCCCGCCTCGCACACCTCGTGGGACTCGAGGAGCGTGCCGCCGCGGATCCACGTGATCTCTACGCGGCGTGGCGCTTCTTCTTCGAGCGACTCGCGGCGCAACAACTCACGGTCCTGGTCTTCGAGGACCTGCAGTGGGCGGATACCGGGCTGCTCGACTTCATCGAGTATCTGCTGGAGTGGTCGCGCAACTCACCGATCCTGGTGGTCACGCTTGCGCGGCCGGAACTCTCGGAGCGGCGGCCCGGGTGGGGAACGGGAAAGCGCGGGCTCACCGCGCTCTATCTCGATCCGCTGTCACCCGATGCGATGTCGCAACTGCTCGCCGGCATGGTGCCGGGACTTCCCGACGAGCTCAGTGCTCGCATCCTTGACCGTGCCGCCGGCGTTCCTCTGTACGCGGTCGAAACAGTGCGCATGCTGCTCGACCGCGGGCTCCTCGTCGAGAAGGACGGCGCGTATCACGTCGAAGGATCGCTCGCGGCTCTCGAGGTCCCGGAAACCCTGCATGCGCTCATTGCCGCGCGCCTCGACAGCATCGGCGGCAGCGAACGTCAGTTGCTGCAGGATGCGGCGGTGCTCGGCAAGTCGTTTACGGCCGGCGGCCTGCGCGCGATCACGACCTTGCCCGGAGACGCCGTCGAGCCATGCCTTGCGAGCCTCGTCAACAAAGACCTTCTTTCCATCCAGTCGGATCCGCGGTCACCGGAGCGGGGACAGTACGTATTCGTTCAGGACCTGGTCAGGAGCGTGGCCTATGGAACCCTGGCGCGCCGCGATCGCAAGGCGCGCCATCTTGCCGCAGCCGCATACCTCGAGAGTTCGTGGAGCGACGAGGAGGAGGTCGCTGAAGTCGTCGCATCACACCTGGTCGAGGCGTACGAGGCCGACGTCGATGCGGGTGACGCTCCGGAGCTTCGCGACCGTGCACGCGACGCGCTGGTCCGAGCCGGTGACCACGCGGCATCACTTGGAGCCGCGGAGTCTGCGCAGCGCTATTTCGAGAGCGCCCTCAAGCTGGCAGGTCCCGCGGAACGCGCTGCGTTGCTGGTGCGAGCCGGAGAGATGGCCTGGCTGCAGGTGCATGTCGACGCTGCGCGCCAGCACCTCGAGGAGGCGGTCGCTCTGCACACGGCAGCGGGACGCGCAGGCGCGGCGGCGCGCGTCGCGGTGACGCTCGCAGCGATCGACGCCCACGAGTTCAAGCTCACCCAGGCCGCCGATCGGATGGAGCGCGCTTTCGTCACGCTGAAGGACGCGAACATCAAAGGCCCGGAACACGACGCAGATCTCGCAGTCGTCGCGGCGGAGGCGGGGCGACGCCTGTACCTGGACAATCGCGATCAAAACGTCGCGATGGAACGTCTGGAACTCGCCCTGGAAATCGCCGAGCGCGACGGCAATTCCCAGGTCTTCTGCGAGGCGATCAACACGAAGGGGCTCATGCTCGGTGGCCGCGGCCGGCGAGAGGAGGGACGGGCGCTGCTCACTGCGGCGCTTGACCACGCGCTGGCGGCGGATCTGCACGAGGCGACGCTCCGTGCGTACAACAACCTTGCTGCCGACACGCAGGGATCGGATCCGGTCCGGGCATCGGCATACGTGGATGCCGGAACCGCCCTCGCCAGGTTGATGGGCCGCCGGCGGATGGAGATCATGTTCGTGGCGGGCGAGATGCCCGTCCTCATCGATCTCGGTCGTTGGGATGCCGCGATCGACATCGTGTCAAATCTCCTCGGGAGTGACGAACCGTGGATCGCCGAGTCCGACCTCGGCAGCGAACTGATTCTCGGCGGCTGGGTGCACCTCTGGCGTGGCCAGGTCAACGAGGCACGAATTCTTCTGGAGCGGCTCGCCGCGATCCGCGAGCGATCCGCGCTGGAAACCCAGCTGGTGTACGACGCCGTGCGTGCCGGGGTGCTGCGCGCTCAGGGGCGTTTTGGTGAGGCCATGACCCTGGTCGGTGATGTGATGGCGCGAGTGACCGTCGCCATGGATTACCTCGGCCTCACCCGCTGGGTGCTCACCGAAAGCGTCGAGGCTGCGTTTGCCGCGGGCGATCTGCAGTCGGTGCGCGAGCAACTCAATCGCGCGGTTGCACGCATGACACCGGTGGTGTCGCCGATCCATCACGCCCAGATTCAGCGGCTTCGTGCGCGACTCGCGGCCGCCGAGGGTCAGGACGACGAGGTGCGGGCGAACGCTCAGGCCGCGATCGAAACGTTCCAGCAACGCCAGCTACCGTTCTGGCTGGCGGTGACGCGGCTCGAACTCGGCGAGTGGCTTGTGCAGCGTGGAAAAGCGTCGGACGCGCAGGCGTTGTTCAACGAAGCGAGGGCGACGTTCGCGGAGCTGGCGGCCACCCCATGGATCGAGCGTGCCGAGGCCGCACTCCACGGTGCGACCACCCCGACCGAACAGACAGCCCAGCTCGCCTGACTCATGTGACCGATTCCGCAGTCGTCACGGAGGCGGCGGGGCCGCCGAAGGCGAAGATCGGCTACCGGGCGCTCTTGCGGAATCGCGACTACCGGCTGCTCTA
>JBAUTG010000143.1:0-7454 GCA_049582105.1 Candidatus Dormiibacterota bacterium
GCGCGCACCTTCGCCAGCAACAGTCCTCGCGGCCGCAAATGGGGGTCGCAATCCAGCGCGCTCCCGACGAGTCCCCTGCCGCGCCGGCCGACGCACCCGAACCTCCGGAGCAGCACTGGATCCGGACGGCGAGCGACCCGGCGCCGCGCCCGATCGCCGCGAAGCCGGAGGGTCCGCCGCTCTCCGCTCCGACCGCGGTCGCGACTCAGTCGAGCTGGTTCCATCACGGACCGACAGTGCCGGAACCGATGATCCAGGACGACGCCGCGGCAGATGCGGAGGCGGCCGACAGCACTGCGCCGGACGCGTCCGCCGCGCCCGCCGCGCCCGAGCTCGACCTCGACGATCTTGCTCGCCGCGTGTACGGGCAGGTGCGTACGCAACTGCGAGCTGAGTTGCTGATCGACCGCGAGCGCGCGGGACTGTTGACAGACTTTCGATGAGGACATGCCATGCCTGGTGACGACAGCTCTTTTGGACTCGCACTTCGGTTCACCGTTGACGTCGGCAACACCAGCCTCGGAACGTGGTCGAAGTGCGAGGGCATCGAGATGCACTTCGACGTCGCGAAATACCAGGAGGGGGGAGCGCCCGGGGCGACGTGGAACTACACGCACTACGCCACGGGCCGTGCCAACTACGTCCCGATCAAGCTGACTCGCGCAGTGACCCAGCAGGCCTCGACGGCGCTGCTGAAGTGGCTCTCGCAGCAGGCCAGCTCGCCCTCTGCGCCGCAGCCGGCGACGATCACGCTGCTCGACACCAACGGGAAGCAGGTCCAGCAGTGGACGTTCCAGGAGGTCTTCCCCACCAAGTACACGGGCCCGCGCTTCGACGCGAGTGCGGCCCAGGTGGCAACCGAGGAGCTCGAGCTCACTCACCAGGGGTTCATGTGATGCGCCGTTCGTACGGCCGGAGGGTCTGACCGTGCCTCCCGGCGGCCCGTCCCCGCGCGGCCACGCCGCTCGATTCCAGGTGATCATCGACGGCCAGGATCTCGGCGCCTGGTCGAAGGTCTCCGGCCTCGAGGTTGACTTCCAGCACGAGACCTATGAGGAGCTCGGCAACAACATGTTCGTGCACGCGCTCCCGAAGGCCGCGAAGTACTCGAAGATCACGCTCCAACGAGCCTGCACGGCCGAGGAGTCGACGGCGCTGCAGGCGTGGCTTGGCAGCATCGTCATGCAGCCGACGAAGGGCACTGCGTGCATCACCCTGCACGACGCTGCGCAGGGTGAGGTGATCAGCTGGACGCTCACGGGCGTGTTCCCGTCGAGCTGGAAAGGGCCGGAGCTCGAAGGCAAATCGAGTGACGTTGCCATCGAGACTCTCGTGCTCAGCCACGAGGGTTTTCTGAACTGACGAGATGGCGCTAGGATCCGCGCTCGCCGCCGGCCTTGAACGCGCTCGATTGGAAGGCGCGGGCAAGGTGGTCCAGCTGATGCTGAACCCGAAGCTGCTGTCCATTCGCAGGCAGACGCAATGGAAGCCACCGGCGAATCGCGCACCGGGTACCGCGCAGCCGTCGAGCGCATCGAGCGGCAAGGCCGGAGGCCCGGTCCCGCTTGGGCACGGCCAGCAGACCTACACGAGCTCGCAGCCGGCGACGCTCTCCATGACGGTGTGGTTCGACCAGTCGTTCGAGCCTGACGGCGATATCGGGGACGAGATCGACAAGCTGCAGAACTGGACGTGCCCCACGGAGGTGACCGCTCCCCATGTGCGCAATCCGCCGCGGGTCACCTTCAGCTGGGGAAGCCTCACGTTCATCGGTCATATCTCGTCGCTGAACGTGACCTTCAAGCAGTTCGGCGTCGGCGGGCAGCCGGTGCGCGCAGAGGTAGCGATCGCGCTCACCGAAAATCCTCCCCTTGTTTCGGGTACCAACCCGACGTCTGGAGGTATCTCAGGACGTCGCGTCCACGTCGTGTCGGCCGGAGACACCCTTCATTCCATCTCGTACGCGGAGTACGGAAGCCCCGGCCACTGGAGAGTGCTGGCAGAGGCGAACCAGATCGATGACCCGCTTCGGGTGGCGCCGGGAACGACGGTGCTCATCCCCCCTGACCCGCAGACGAGCGCGCTGCGATGAGCAACGACGTCCTCGCCAGCTGGCCGGAAGTCGAGATCGACGGCAGTCCGCTCGCCGACAAGCTGCGCACGGTGCTCACCGGGGTGGTTGTCGACAACCATCTCCATCTCCCCGACATGTTCATCATGGTGTTCGAGGACCCGTTGCACACTCTGCTGACGGACGTCGGGGTCAAGGTCGGCTCCGCGGTGCGGATCAAGGCATCGAGCGTTGGCGCAACGACGTCCGATCTCCTCATCGGCGGCGAGGTGACCGCGCTCGAGGCGGACTACGAGGGGGGCTGGGACCGCACCATCGTGCGCGGCTACGACAAGTCGCATCGCCTGCATCGAGGTAGGCGGACCGAGACATATCAGAACGTGAAAGTGTCGGATGTGGCCCAAACAGTGGCGGGTCGCGCCGGTCTCGATGTCGGAACCATCGACGACAGTGGGTCGGTGCTCCCGTTTGTCTCGCAGGTGAACGCGACCGATTGGGATTTTCTCAAGGCGAGAGCGCGCGAGCTTGGGTTCGAGGTCGGGGTGTACGACGGTCAGTTCTACTTCCGCAAGCCGATCCAGTCGACGACCGCGCCCGCGCCGGGGGATGCTGAATCGAAGGCTCCGGAGCAACTCGTGTACGGGCGGGATCTAATCACCTTCCGGCCTCGGATCACCTCGTCCGGGCAGGTGTCGCAGATCAACGTGCGCTCCTGGGATCCGAGCACCAAGGCGGTGCTGATCGGCTCCGCCGACCCAGCCGCGTCGCATGCCGCTCTCACGGATGATCCTGCCAGCCTTGCCAAGAACTTCGGGTCCCCCGCGTATCTTGTGCACGACCGGCCGTTGCCGTCACAGGCGGATGTCGACGACACCGCGAAGGCTGTGGCCGAGCATCTGGGCAGCTCGTTCGCCGAGGCCGAGGGCGTCGTGCTCGGCAACGCCAAGCTGCGCGCGGGCACTGCCGTGAGCGTCGGCCAGGTCGCGGACGCCTTCTCGGGCAAGTACACGCTGACGCGCACGCGACACGTGTTTGACGACGACGGGTATCACACGCAATTCGAGATCAGCGGCATGGAGGATCGCTCGACGCTCGGTCTCGCGTCGCTGGGAGCGAGCAACGGCGCCGTATCCGCGAGCGGTCCCCCGGTGAACGGCGTCTTCATCGCAGTGGTGTCCAACAACGATGACCCCCAGCATCTCGGCCGGGTCAAGCTCACCTTCCCGTGGTTGTCCGACAGTTACGAGACCGACTGGGCGCGTGTCGCGTCCGTGGGCGCCGGCCCCAACAGTGGCGTGATCTTCCTTCCCGAGGTCGGCGACGAGGTGCTGTGCGCCGCTGAGTTCGGTGACCTTCGGCACATCTACGTGCTCAGTCCGCTGCACAACGGCAAGGACACACCCAGTTTGGGTGATGGGCTCGTCGACGGTGGCAAGGTCAAGCGCCGTGGCATCGTGTCTCGCAAGGGGCACAAATTGATCTTTCTCGACGGCGGTTCGAAGTCGGGCATCGCACTGATCACCAGCGACGGCAACCTGAAGGTGTCGCTCAACGAGACCAGCAGCGAGATCACCATTCACTGCAAGGGCAAGGTGACCCTGCAGACCGACAGCGACGACATCGCGATCAAGAGCGGCGCCGACGTCACCATCCAGGCGCAGGGCAACGTCAACGTTTCCGGTTCCTCCGGCGTCAAGGTCGACGGTGGCGGCGGCATCGTGGAGATGAGCGGTTCGCTCATCAAGTTGAACTGACGTGGGCACGCCAGCGATCGTCCTCGGCGATCAGATCACCGGTCAGTGCCCGATCCACATCATCCCCAACCCCGCGACCGGTATTCCGCAGCCGTCGCCCCCACTGCCGTTCAGCGCCCCCATCACCGTCGGCGTCTGCCCTACGGTGCTCATCGGCGGCAAGCCGGCGGCGGTCGTCGGTTGCACCGGGTTCAACACCCCGCCGCACGTCGGGCTGTTCCCAGCCGACCCGTACATGGTGCCGCTCATGCAGGTCGGCACGATCATGAGCGGGAGCACGACCGTACTGTTCGGTGGCCAGCCGGCGGCCACGGCCGCCTCGTCGTGCACGTGCTGCGCGACTCCCGGCGTGATCACTCCCACAGTTACAACCGTGCTCATCGGGTAATGTTATGGCCAATAGTGACGATTTCATAGGTTCCGGCTGGGGGTTTCCCCTGCGCACCGACGCCACCGGCGGTATCGCGCTTGTCTCCAAGGAGCGAGAGCTCGAGGAATCGATGCTCCTCATTCTCGGTACCGCGCCCGGCGAGCGTCCGATGCGCCCCGAGTACGGCTGCGGCGTGCACAACTACGTGTTCGCCGGGACGGATGCGAGTTCGGCACATGCGATCGCCGTCGAAGTGCGCAACTCCCTGCTCCGCTGGGAGAGCCGGGTCATCGTCGAGGAGATCGACGTCGTCCCTGACGACAACGACCGGTCGTTGCTGTACATCAACGTTCACTACCGGCCGAAGGCGACCAACGACCCGCGCAACCTTGTCTTTCCGTTCTACACGATTCCCAGCGGGGGAGAAGAGTGACCCTTCCTGTCCCGAATCTTGACGACCGCCGCTTCCAGGACCTTGTCGACGAGGCGAAACGCATGGTGCAGCAACGCTGCCCCGAGTGGACCGACCACAACGTGTCCGATCCCGGCGTCACCCTGATCGAAACCTTCGCGTGGATGACCGATCAACTCGTCTACCGGTTGAACCGGGTTCCCGATCGTCTCTACGTCAAGTTTCTCGAGCTCATCGACGTGCGCCTCTTTCCGCCGACTCCGGCGCGCACGTCACTGACCTTCTGGCTTGCCGCGCCCCCCGAATCCACGCAGCGAATCCCTGTGAACACGAAGTCCGCGACGATCCGCACGGAGACTGAGAAGGCGATCGTCTTCTCGACGGTCGAGGACCTCGATCTCGTGCCCTGCTCGCTGGCATCGATCGCGACGCAGGCGGCCGGCTCGGATGAGCGCGTCGACAGGACCGAGGAGTTGCGTCGCGGCTCACGGTTCGCGGCATTCGCCGCCAAGCCGAAGCCGGATGACGCGCTGGTCATCGGCCTCAGCGACGCGGTGCCGCACTGCGCGGTGCGGCTGCGCATGCAGTGCATGATCGAGGGCGTCGGCGTCGATCCCAAGGATCCGCCGCTCGTCTGGGAGGCCTGGGACGGCGAGACCTGGCACGAGTGCGACGTCGACGTCGACGCCACCGGCGGCCTGAACCGCGACGGCGACGTGGTCATCCATGTCGGGCGCGAGCACGTCGCCGCCGTCCTCGACGGCCGTCGCGGTGGTTGGATTCGGGCGCGGATCACGGCACCCGTCGAGGGCCAGCCCGCGTACACCGCCTCACCCCAGATCCAGGCCGTCGAGGCGGCGACCATCGGCGGCACGGTCGACGGTGTCAACGCCGAGATCGTCACCGAGGAGGTCCTCGGGATCTCGGACGGCACCTCCGGTCAGCGATTCCCGGTTCGGCATGCCCCGGTCCTCGCCGGTGCGGGGGAGCCCGTCCTCGAGTGCAGCACCGACTCCGGCTGGACGCCCTGGACCGAGGTCCAGAACTTCGCCGCCGCCGGTCCCGATGACCCGGTCTTCGTCCTCGACGCCGCCGCGGGCGAGGTGCAGCTCGGCCCGGCCGTGCGGCAGCCCGACGGCACGATCCGCCTCTACGGGAAGGTGCCCGCGAAAGGCGAGCAGCTCCGGTTGCGGTCCTACGCGACCGGCGGTGGCCGTGGCGGGAACGTCAGCCGCGGCGCGATCTCCGTGCTCAAGTCGTCGATCCCCTATGTCGCCCGCGTCGAGAACCGGCACGCGGCACGAGGTGGCGTCGATGGAGAGGACCTCGAGAACGCGAAGCAGCGCGGCCCCATCCAGCTGCGCACGCGCGCCCGGGCGGTCACCGCCGAGGATTTCGAGCAGCTGTCCCGCGAGGCGGCGCCCGAGGTGGGACGGGTCCGATGCCTTGCGGCGGGCGAGGGTCTCGAAGCCGGATCGGTGCGGATCCTCGTCGTCCCGTCCGCGCCCGATGATCGCGGACGACTCCGGTTCGAACAGCTCATTCCGAGCGAGGAGACCTTGCAGGCGATCGCGTCCCGGCTCGAGGGCTGCCGTCTCGTGGGCACCCGGGTGCTCGTCGAGCCGCCCCTCTACCAGGGCGTTACCGTCGTCGCCCGGCTCCGATCCCGACCACGCGCGAGCGTTGCCCGGGTTGAGGCGGCCGCGCTCGATGCTCTCTTCGGGCACCTGAACCCGATCAGCGGCGGACCCGACGGCCAGGGGTGGCCCTTCGGGCGACCGGTGCAGTCCGGTGAGATCTTCTCGATCCTCCAGGCGGTGCCGGATGTCGAGCTCGTCGAGGACGTGCGCATCTTCGGCGCGGACCCAACCACCGGGTCGCGCGGGTCGGCGACGCAGCGGCTGGAGGTGGCGTCGAACTCGCTCGTCTTCTCCTACGAGCACCAGGTCAGGGTCGAGTCGGCGTGAGCGCGATGCGGGCGCTCGTACCGGGGTTGCCCACCCCGCACCCGATCGGTCCATTCCTCCCGGCGCTGTACCAGGAGGACCGGTTCGCACAGGCGCTCACGGCCGGCCTCGACGAGGTGCTGAGCCCGCTCATCGCCTCACTGGACAATCTCGCCGCGTACCACGACCCGGATGTGGCGCCGGACGATTTCCTCGCGTGGCTGGGCGGGTGGGTCGCGACCGAGCTCGACGACGATTGGCCGGAGGAGCGCCGCCGCGCGCTCGTACGTCGTGCCGTCGAGATCTACCAGATTCGGGGCACGGCAGAAGGGCTTCGAGCCCACGTCGAGCTTGTGACCGGCGGTCGCGTCGAGATCGTCGAGTCCGGAGGAGTCGCGTTCTCTCGCGAAAGTGGCGCCGATCTCCCCGGTCAGCCCGAGCCGCGTATGACAATACGGGTCTATGTGGACGACGTCGCCGGTATCGACACGCGCGCGCTTGACCGGCTGGTCAGCGCTTCGAAGCCGGCCCACGTGATCCACGCATTGGAGATCGCGACGGGAGGTTGAGCGGCGATCGATGATCGTCTGCAAGAAGTGCGGCTTCAACAACGCTGACGCCGACACGTTCTGCGGCTCGTGTGGTGCATTCCTCGAGTGGACAGGGGAGAAGGTCACTCCCCCGGCCACGCCGGAGGCTGCGCCCGCGGTCCCGGAGGCGGCGGAACCCGCGCGTCGCGGGGGATTCATGGCGCTCGTCCAGCAGGTGACGGCGATCGGCGTTCCGAAGAAGGAGGCGATCGACCCGCCCGCGAACATCCCGGGCATGCCGATGCCCGCGCCCGGTGCGCGCCCGGCAATGCCGGGCTCCCCGGCGCCACTGGGAGCACCTTCGGCGACCC
>JBAUTG010000144.1:0-11385 GCA_049582105.1 Candidatus Dormiibacterota bacterium
GCAACTGGTCAGCGTGATCGCATCCACGCCGTCGCGAAGCGCAGCCCGCAGGCGCCCGGGAGCCGCATCGGGCATGACCGTCCTGTAGATCGGATGCAACCGCACGCTCGCACCTGCAGCGCTCAGACCCGCAACGAGCGTGCCGCTCGTCTCCTCTGCCGACGGAAACCAGACCGTGGCCCCGGCAAGGCCCCGCGAGCTCAAAGCCGCCGCCAGCCCGGATCCGTCTCCGTCGGTGGCGATGAGATCGACGGTCACGCCGGCCCCCTGGAGCGCACCCGCCGTTGACGGGCCGACCGCCGCCACGTTCATCCCGGACAGCGCGTCGACGCCGGCGGCTCCGAGAACGAGCCGCACCGCCGTCGCGCTCGTGAAGGCAACCCAGCGCGGCTCAGCCGAGGCCCGGATCTCGGCGGCGACGCGCACGATCGCGTCGGGCGACTCGATCGGAACAGTCGAGATCAACGGCACGACGACAACCGACGCGCCAAGCGAGTGCAGCCGGTCGACGAGCCCCTCGGCCTGCTCGCGCGCACGGGTCACGAGGATCCGGCGGCCTGCCAGCGGCAGATCGGCGGTGTTCATCGCAGGCGCCTCGCCACGATCTCGCCGAGCACCGCCGCGTCGTCGACGCCACCGGACGCCTCGGCACGGCGAACCGCCCCTTCGACGACGAGCGCCGCCACGAGCACGAGGTGGTTGTCTTCGATGCGAGCCCAGGCGCCGAGCGGGAGCAGGCAGCCGCCACCGAGGCCCGCGAGGACGGCGCGCTCGGCAACCACCGCGGCGGTCGTCACCGCGTCGCACACCGACGCGCACATTCGAGCCGCCCCGGAACCGGTGACCGCCTCGAGCGCGATCGCCCCCTGAGCCGGGGACGGGACGAAGGTGACGGGGTCGAGGCGCTCGGCGCAGCGACCGCCAAGCCCGAGCCGGTCGAGACCGGCACAGGCGAGCACCAGGGCGTCGCACTCGCCGGCGTCGAGCTTGCGCAGCCGGGTGTCGACATTCCCGCGAATCGCAACGGGACGCAGGCCCGGGTACAGGCCGGCAAGCAGCCCAGCCCGCCGCGCGCTGCTCGTTCCGACCGTCGAGCCGGGGGGCAGTTCCGCCAGGGTCCGGTCCCCCAAGGACACGACACCGTCTCGCGGATCCGCGCGCTGCAGATAGCCGCCGATGCTGAGCCCCGATGCGAGCATCGACGGGAGATCCTTGCCGCTGTGCACGGCGACGTCGGCGCGGCCATCGAGCAGGCTGCGTTCGAGCTCGGCCGTGAACCACCCCTGCCCGTCGAGCTCGCCGATCGGAACGTCGACCCGGCGGTCGCCCTCGGTCCGGACGATCACGGTTTCGGTCTCGACGGCGCCCGGGGCGCGCAACGCCTGCGCCGCGAGCTCGGCCTGCGCTCGCGCAAGCGCACTGCCGCGCGTCGCCAGCCGCAACAGCGAGATGTCAGCGGCGGGCATCAACGGTCGAGCCGGAATGCCTCGCGGATCGCCAGCGTCGCGGTGGGATCTCCCGCGGCCTCCCGAAGCCGCGTGACGGGTCCGTGCAGCAGCTTGCGCACCATGCTTCGTGTGAGCACGTCGATGCGCTCGCGGGTCTCCGCATCGAGACCGTCAGCAGTCCCGAACGTCTTCGCGATCTCGCGGGTTCGCAACTCCTCTGCCCACTCCACGAGCGCGGTGATCACCGGGCCGGCCGTGTCGCGCTGGCCGATCGCAGTGACGGTTCGCTCCAACTCGCTGTCGATGATCCTCTCCGCTGCGGGAACAGCTGCCCGGCGCGTGTCGAGCCCCTGTTCGACGCGCTGCCCCAGCTCATCAATATCGATGAGGGTGACCCCCGGGACTCCGGATGCCGCCGGGTCGATGTCGCGAGGCACCGCCAAGTCGACGATGCAGAGCGGGCGCCGCCTCCGCCGGCGCTGGACCGCGGCGATCGCCGCAGCGTCGAGCACGACACGTGGGCTGTCCGTCGACGCGATGATCACGTCGAGCTCGTCAGCAACCTCGCCGATCGCGTCCAGGGCCACCGGTTCTGCCCCGATGCTCTTCGCGAGCCGCACGCGGGACTCGCCGCGAGACGTCGTCATGATCCGTGCGCCCTCGTCGCGCAGCCGCATCGCGGCGAGCCGGCTCATCTTCCCGGCGCCGATCAGCAGCACGCCGCGCCCGTCAAGGCTGTCCACCGTCCTGCGCGCGCAATCCACCGCGATCTCGCTGAGGCTCGCGGTCCCTCGACCCAGGGCCGTGTCGGCGCGCACTCGCTTCGCAGTGGAGATCGCCCGCCGCATGACGTAGTCGAGCCGCGCGTCAAGCGTCCCCGCGTGGGTGGCGAGACGATGCGCATCCTTGAACTGACCGAGAACCTGCGCCTCGCCGACGACCATGCTCTCCAGGCCGCTTGCCACCCGGAACATGTGGCGCGCGGCGTCGCGATCGACGCTGGTCACGAGGTGGCGCTCGACGTCCTGGGAGCCGCCGGGATCCAGGTACCGCGCCAGCCGCGGCACCACCTGGGAACTCAACTCATCGGAGCACACCATGTAGAAGTCGGTGCGATTGCAGGTCGAGAGGACCGCAGCCCCGAGGAGTCCGGCGTGACCCACCAGGTACCGAAGCGTCGTCGTGGCACGCGCCGCCGGGATGGCCGCTGCCTCCCGCACAGCCAGTGGAGCGGTGCGATAGCTCAGCCCGGCGGCGACCAGTCGCATCAACGAGCGAGTATAGGTTCCTACCACGTGCGGACCGGTTCCACCGGTCCCTAGCTCTAGGATGGTGGCCATGGAAACTCGCCGGCGATACGGTCGCCGCCGAGGGAGGGTGCCCACGGGCGACAAATTCGTGCCGCGCCTCGGTCCGGCGGGGGCCGAGCCTTTCGCAACGCTCGATGACGAGGACGACTCCTGGGCAGCCGAAAGGCCCGGGTTGGAAACCCCGATTGAAGCGCTCCACTTCGTCGCACTCGACTGCGAGACGACCGGGCAGTCGCCGCATCACCTGGTGGAGCTCGGCGCCGTTGCGTTCACGATGCGAGGACACCTCATGAGCTTCGAGACGCTCGTGCACAGCAACGATCGAATCAATCCGTACGCACGGCGCATTCACGGTATCGACGCGGCAACGCTCAACGGAGCGCCGCCCGTGTCCCTCGTCGTCGAGCGGTTCCAGCGTTTCGCGAGGGGCGCCGTGCTCGTCGAGCACAGCGCCGACGCGTTCGACACCCGATTGATCAGTCGCGCCATCGGCACCAACCTGGATGCGGACAACCTCGACACCACCCGCCTCGCCGCGAAGCTCTTCGATCTGAAGGACACGATCGGATTGGAGCGTCTGTGCAGGGAGCTCGGCGTCGTGCATCGAAGGCCGCATCACGCACTCGCCGATGCGGAGGCAACCGCTGCTTGTTTTGTCGAGCTGGTGAAGCGCGGCGCCGACCGCTTCGAATGGCGCTCCCTCGGCGACCTGCTCGTCGTCGGAAAGCCCCCGGCCTTCGCCGCGGATGCGGGTGGCGGGGCGCCCGGAGCACCGCCGAAAGGGACCGATCCGGCGGCCCGATCTCGCCGACGCCGTTGACATAACGCCCAACCCTGCATACGATCCGCTCGAACCAACCTCACCCAACCCGGTCATCGGCTCTGCGACCGGGCGTCTCATCACGGTTCATGTCGAGGACACGACGATGCCCAGCCACATCAACAGGGCCGAGGTGATCGCAGCAGCGTCGGCAGCCGTCGGCGTCCTGTTCGCATTCCTTCCCTGGTACGGCTACGCGGCCGGAACCTCACATATCACCGTCAATGCATTCCGGGCATCGCTGCTGGGCGACATCTACTTCCTGGCACTTGCGGCGACGATCCTGCTCCTGCTCATCGGGAGGGGATTCATCGACGACGTCGTGACCCCGTACATCTCGGAGAGCACGGCGTATGCGGCCGCCGCTGCACTCGCAATGGGCAGCGTGCTCATACAGTTGATTGTCGCCGCCGCGACGGGGCGCACCCCCGGCATCGGCATCGTGCTCGCGCTGCTTGCAGCCGCAGGGCTCTGCGCCGCGTGCGTGTTCAGACGTCTGCATCCGGATCGTCGCCGGATTGTTCGCGACTCTCTGGCCCAGGGACCCCTGATTACTCCATAATCCACCGATCCGCGCTCGGGGGACGTGGCTCCCCAATCTGAGATTGAGCCACACGTGCATCACCAAACTCGGGAGGAACCACCAGTACCCATGGCCAACATCCTGACCGACCCGCCCTTCGCAGCAGACCCGCCCATCAAGCTCAACGTCCCCGCAAAGACGCTGGGTCTGGTGATCGGGATCCTCGCGATCATCGGCATCGTCATCGACCTGATCGCGCTCCCTGTCGTGTTCGCGCTGAACAATGTCGCGAGCGACGCCACCACTGTCTGCCGGGAGTTGGGCGGCACCAACTGCGGCGGCTCATCGGGCATCTTCGGGCTCGCGCTGATCGGCGTCCTGATCAGCCTCGTCGGCGCTGTGCTGTACGCGTTCGGCGGCTTCCGCATGTACCAGCTGAATCGCTCCGGCAAGGACCTGGTCATCTACGGCCTGGCGGTGAACCTCATCGGTGGGATCCTCGACATCGTCGGATACGGCGGCGTCGGGAGCTTCATCTTCAGCCTGATCATCGCCGTGGTCGTCTACTACCTCGTCGTCATCAGCCGCTGGCCTGGCGATGCACCGCTTGTCGCGACCGCACCTCCCGGCGGTTACGGCAGCCCGCCGCCACCCCCTCCCAGCGCGTAAGTCGATTCCAGTCGGAGAGCGATTGACCCTTCGCCTGACCGAGGCATGACGTGCCACTGAACGTCGTGGGCAGGCAATTGTCGAATCGCGCCCCGCGGTGAGTGGTGCACTCATCGCCGGACTCGCGGACAGGTTCCTCCCCTGACACACCTCGACAGTACCCAGGGCTTTCGGGGCCGGCAGTGGCGGCCACGAGAACCTGGGCTACTGGCCGGGGTGGATGTTTCACCTCGTGGTGCCGGCCTGGCCGGCGATCGCGCGCAGTGAGACGGCGTGGCTGACGATCCGCCCGCGCCGCCGCCCGCGCAGTCTGGACCTGTGCCGGGATTGCCTCCTCAGGCAAACCCGTACGGGTACGCCCCGCAGCAGACGATCATCTATGGACGCCAGGGCAACGGCATCGGAGTCGCGGCCGGAGTGTGCGGCATCGTCGCGGTCGCTGTCTGCTGGATCCCGTTTGTCGACTACGTCAGCATCATCCTCGGTGCGCTCGCCATCGTCTTCGGTGTCATCGGAGTCCGAACCGCGAATCGGAGCGGCGGCGCCGGGAAGGGCATGGCGGTGACGGGCATCGTCTGCGGGATCGCCGGCCTGGCGATCGCGATCATCTTCCTGTTGCTCATCTATGCGCTGGTCTCGTCGGTCACATTCGTCACTCCGTGAGAGCAATCGTGAAACGGCCGCCAGGCCTCAGACGCTGAACTCGACGACCACGGGGTAGTGATCGGACGCAACGGCGGCGTCCGCATCGGCCCAGGTCCGCCCACCGACCACATCAGCCATGAGCACGTTCGCTGCGAGGTCGCGGGTGGCGAACACATAGTCGACACGCGCTGAAAGCTGCCACGTCGCGCAGGTGAGGCCGCGTGCTCGCGGGTGCACCCGCCGGTAGCAGTCGACGTATCCCTCGCTGAGCAGCCGCTCGACGGTCCACCGCTCGATGAGCCGTCCCAGAAAACGGTCCATCGCATGTGAGACCGGAAGCCCCATCGTCAGAGGAGACACGACTCGCGGCAGCACCGGGATACCTCCGATGAGGCGCGGGTCGACCCCGGCGCGACGCCACCGATCCTCGACGTCGGATGCGCGTCCAGGTGCGTCGACGGGCAGCGGCCTGAGCGTGCCGTTCGACGCGCCGACGAGCAGGCCGGCGCGTCGCAGCTCGTTCATACGGCGGAAGAATGCAGTTGCAAGAATGTCGTCGCCCGGTGCAAGGGCGTTGAAATCCCCGATGAGCATGTGCGGAAGCGGGGGTTCGTCGTTGATATCCGTGAGCACGGCGCTGAGCTCCCTGATGCGGCGCGCCTCACCTTTGTTGCGCTCGCCGAACCTCGCGGCGAGGTGGAGGCAGTGGACGCCGACCAGGGGAAGCGCGGTGCCGCCGGTTTCGATGTCGCAATGCAGATGGGACCGGAGCATCCGTCCGTGATGCCGGCGGTTGCGCCAGGACCGCACGGGCAGGCGGCTGAGGATTGCCGTGTGCATCCGCGACTCGGGATCGCTGGGCTCACCGAGGAACATGGCCATGTGGAGGCCACGCGCGAGCTCGCGGATGTGATCGACGTCGCTCACCTCCTGCAGCGCGACGACGTCGGCATCGATGCGTCGCAGCACGCCGGCGACAAGCTCACGCCGGCGTTCACCTCCCAGCAGGATGTTGTAGGTGGCGACGCGCAGCGTGCGGCGATGGGTTCGTCTGGTTCGCGGCATCGGAAGCGAACCTACAATGCCACGGTGCAGGCCCCACGCGACTCACGTCTCACCGAGCTCGTCTTTCTCGACCGCGGTCCGCTGATGCTGCGCTGCATCGTGATCGCGGTCGCGGCAGCCGCCTGTGGTGTGGCCGGGACTCTGCTCGTGCGCCTGCACCAGACGCTCGCCGCCGAGCTGGCGGCGCACACGGCGCTGAATCCGCTGCAGACGCTGATCGCCGACGGCTCGAGCATCCGGACCCTCTGGCCGGGGTGGGTCGCGGCACTCTGCTTCGGAGCTGCCATCCTGCGCCTCCGGCGCGGCACCATCGAGCCGCCCGCAGGACGGTCCGTGCCGGAGCGTCTGACGCCGGGACAGCTTCGCGCCGGTCTTCGCCACGAGTATCTGGTGGTTCGCGTCGCACTCGTGCTCGTGTCGCTCCTGGCGGCGATCGACGTCGCGCGCCTCGCCGCGAGCGTCATCGCGGCGCAGGCCGGCGACACGCGGATTGGGGGGACACTCTGGGCCACGACGATCGAGGCGCTCGGCTACGCCGTCGCAGCCCTGGTGCTCGCTGTCTGGGCATACACGTTCGGCTCGGAGGTGCGCCGTCTCGGGGCCCTGTGATCGTGCGGCGAGAACCGCGCGAGGCCGCGTCTCAGATCCGGCGCTCCACCACGTACTCGCACACCCGCACGAGCGTTGAGAGTGCCGTCGACGTGGGGAAGCCCTGCAGCTCGGCGGCGGCTTCGCGCCCGAATTCCTGCGCGCTGCGTTCCGCGTCGGCAATCGCCGTCGAGTTGCGCACCAGGGTCACGACCTCGTCGTAGTCTGCGTCGTTGAGGTCATTCTTGTCCAGAATGCCGCGAAGCCGCGCCCCTGCGTCAGCGTCCTTGAGCGCCAGCATGAGCGGCAGGGTGACGGTCCCCTGGCGTAGGTCTGCTCCCACCGGCTTGCCGACCTCGGCAGTGGTGGCCACGTAGTCGAGGACATCGTCGGCGATCTGGAAGGCCATACCGAGGCTGTGTCCGTACCGGCGCAACGAGTCCACGGAATCCCCGTCCAGTCCGGCGATGAGCCCTCCCCCGTAGCAGCACGTGCTCACGAGCACAGCGGTTTTCCGGCCGATCTTCCGATGGTAATCGGCAAGTGACTGGTCGTACTCGTTGCGACTCGTCATCTGCAGCAGCTCACCCATGCAGATGGTCATGACCGCCTGACTGATCGCGGAGTCGATCGCGGGCATGCCGATCTCGGCGAGCAGGTATGCGCCCTTGGCGAAGTAGTAGTCGCCGATGATCACCGCCGGATCAGGGCCGAGCGCCTCGTGAATGGTGCGTATCCCCCGCCGCGTCGGCGCCTTGTCGATGAGGTCGTCGTGGACCAGCGTCGCGGTGTGGATGAACTCGATCCCCATCGCGAGGTTGAAGACGTCATCGGGGCTCGCGGTCCCGAGCCGTGCGGACAGGATCACGAGTGCGGGGCGGAGGCGTTTGCCACCCGCCTTGACGATGTGCGACATCGCGCTCGCCATCGGTCCCAGGTCTGACGCGATCTCCGCGTCGAGCCGGCGCTCGAACTCCTGCAGGTCGGCGGCGATGGGCTCGAGCAGCTCGTCGGCGACGATGCTCATGACCCCGCCGCCAGCTGGATCACCGGATGGAGTGGTCCCACCAAGCGCGGCGCCGGCAGCGGCTCGTCGAACAGGCGCGAGGCGCTCGCGACGAATCGCTGCGGGTCTGCGGTGACCATCACCTCGAGTGGGGCCGCATCTGAGCCCGCATGGCGGGTCGCGGCTGCCAGGTGGTTGACCGTGAGGATCCGCTTCACGCGCGCGGCCGTGGTGGCCGCACTGTCGACGACACGCAGCGTGCGGCCGCCGATGACCCGGCCCAGGGCCTGGCGGAGCAACGGGTAATGGGTGCAGCCGAGGACCAGGGTGTCCGCGTCCCACTCGAAGACCCGCGCGAGCACGGGCCGCAGTGCCGCATCGGCGCGCGGGGTGTCGGCGTCGCCGTCCTCGACGATCTCGACGAGATCCGGCGCGGCCTCGCTCAGCACGAGCACCCCGGGGTTCGCCTCCTTGATCGCCTGGACGTACTCGCCACTGGCGCGGGTTCCCTCGGTGCTGAGCACCGCGACGCGCCCGGTCCGTGTCGCCGCGGCAGCAGCCTGGGCGCCGGGAGCGATGACGCCGACGATCGGGATGTCGAATCGCTCACGGGCCGCGTGGAGGGCGGCTGCCGTCGCCGTGTTGCATGCGATGACCACGAGCTTCGTGTCCATCGCGGCGAGCATGGCGATCAGGTCGAGCGCGAGGTCGCGAACCTGGCGCTGCGGTCGTGGGCCATAGGGAAAGTGCTCCAGGTCGGCGACGTAGAGCAGGCGTTCTGCGGGCACCTGGTGACGCAGCTCGCGGAGCACGGTCAGGCCGCCGACACCGGAGTCGAACACGCCGATCGGGCGCGAGTCGCTCATTCGGGCGCAGGATACCAGGGGTTCGCGCTGCGCCCGACGCCTACAGCGCCAGCGCCATGAGCAGGAGGTCCCGGTCGCCGCCGGGCATGCGCACCTCGCCGCGGGCGACACCCTCCTCGACGAATCCGAGCGCCCGGTACAGCGCGATGGCCCGCTGGTTGTCCGTGAACACCTGGAGGCTGAGCTTGGTGAGCCCCACGGCTCGACACCAGGCGATGGCCATTTCGACCAGCATCCGTCCGAAGCCTGCCCCGCGGTACTCGTTGCTGACAAGGATGGCCATATCGGCGACGTGCGCATAATGGCGGCCGGCACGGCGATGCACCATCACGTTGCCGGCGAGCGAGCCGTCGACCTCGAGGCTCAGGGAGACTCCGCCTTCGAGCACGATGGACACCAGCCGGGCGGTCTGTTCCATCGTCTCCGGCTCGCCCGGGACCGCGACGATGAACTCGCCCTCGGCGGCGACGGCATCGATCAGCGCCGCGAGCTCTGGTGCATCGGCATCCCGGGAGGGTCTGACGACGTAGGGACGGCCGTCCCGCGTCAGTCCTTCACGCCGGAGGACCGGGTGGGCGACGGTCATACCGCGACGGACAGCCCGTAGTCGGTTGGGAGATGGGTCGCCGCGTCTGCGATCCGGCGCGCGATCCCGCTCGCGCTCATGACGGTCATGTGCCCGTGCGGGTACGTCCAGAGCTCGGTGTTCCAGGCGGCGGCGAGCTCGGTCACGGGGTCGGCCCCCACGACGAGATCCTGCATCGCCCGCACGAGCGTGATGCGGTTGCCGGGGGTGCGCGGCGTGTAGTTGCGCGCGACGAGCGGCGCGAGGGTCTCTTCGAGAAAGCGACCCGCGGCAGTGCGGTCCGGACCCCACGACTGCGTGTCCTCGCCGATCATCCCGAGATGGCGGAGCGACGGCGTCGGCGGACGCTGCGAGAGGGTGGTCGCCGGGTCGCAGAAGGGCGCCACCGCGATGACCCGGTCGAGCTCGAGATGCGCGGCCAGCTGGGTGGCGATCAGCCCGCCGAGACTGACGCCGACCACGACGACGGTCGGGCTGACCTCGGCCCGGGCCCAGGCGATGATCGCCGCGGCATCCTCGACCGACTGGCGGACGACTGCGCGGATATGGGCCGGATCGAGGCTGAAATAGCCGTCGCCGCTGCGCTGTCCCGGCAGGGTCCGCCTGAGGTGGTAGGGCAGGTCGAGGCGGGCGGTGTGCGCGCCGCGCCGGCGAAGCTGCCGGGCAAGCCAGCGGTCGTAGGTGGTCTGGGGCACGGCATACCCGTGGAGCAGCAGGACGAACGGCGCCGGATCGGAGGCGCGCCGGATGTGGGCGGTCGAGAGGAACCGCCGGCCGCCCCAGTGCCCACCCGGACCCTCGCTCTCGCCCTCGAGCTCGAGCTCGCGCCACCGCGGGCCTTCAAGCGAGTCCCACTCGCGGTTGATCCGGAGCGGACGCGGGTCGCGCACGCGGCTGTGCTGCCAGAAATCGGCGGGGTCTGCCGGAGCGCGGTCGATCGCGCCGGGGCGGCTGATCCCGACCGCGGTCAGGCGCACGTGCACCATCCGATCGAGGATGAGCGAGACTGTGCCGATCAGGCGGTCGTGCGTCGTGACAGTGCTCATGGCCGATTCCCTCACCGTCAATCATGACCCGAATGCTCGATTGCGTAACCCCGTCTCGTAGGACATGATCGAACGTGGCCGTGCCCGAAATGACGCCTCCGCTCCGCGTGGTGGGCGCCCCAGATCACTCACACGACTGGGAGTCCGTCTACCAGGAGCATGTTGCTCCCCTCTATCGGTATGTCTACTCGCGGACGGGCAATACGCCTGATGCCGAGGACGTGACCTCGACGACCTTCCTGCGCGCCCTCCCGCGGCTGCGCTCCGACGTCTCCCCCGCGGAGATCCGGGCATATCTGCGGGCGACCGCCCGGACCGTGCTCGCCGACGTGTGGCGGCAGCGCCACGGGACCGTGCTCATGGAGTTCGACGACCAGCGCGACGCGGGGCAGCCGGCCGAGCCGGAGCGCGACGTCGACGTGAGCGGGATCCTTGACGGGCTTCCCGCCAACTATCGAAGCGTCCTCGAGTTCCGGTTCCTGCGGGGCTATTCCATCCGCGAGACGGCGACGGCCATGGGGGTCAGCGTCGCCAACGCCAAGGTTCTGCAGCTGCGGGCGCTCCGCAAGGCTGCGGCCATCGGAGGTGGCAATGTCCAGGGCTGACCGCCGCCTCACTCGCTTCGTCAAGGCGCTGATCGACGATCGGCGCCCACCGCGCTCGGTCGCCGGCGAGGATGCAGGCGCCATGCAGGTTGCGGCGCGCCTCCGCGCGGCGCATCCCGGCGGCGCCGATCCGTCGCCGGCGTTCGTCGACCATCTCGCTCGACGCCTTCGCGAGGCGGGCGAGCAGGATCCCGGGTGGGTCGACAAC
>JBAUTG010000145.1:0-20870 GCA_049582105.1 Candidatus Dormiibacterota bacterium
GCGTGCTGCTAGTGGGACGTCGGCGCTCCGGGTACTGGATTCGAACCAGTGGCCTTGCGGTTAACAGCCGCCTGCTCTACCGCTGAGCTAACCCGGATCATGACTCAAGTCTACCTGCCGTGACGCATCGTGAACCCCTTCACGAATTCGTCGCGAATGGCGACTCCGACCGGTCAGCGCTACTCGAGGTAGTCCTTGAGCTTCTTGGAGCGCGAAGGATGACGCAACTTGCGCAGCGCTTTGGCCTCGATCTGACGGATGCGCTCGCGTGTGACGCCGAAGCGCTTGCCCACCTCTTCGAGCGTGCGCTGATGACCGTCGATGAGCCCGAATCTGAGTTGCAGCACACGGCGTTCGCGCGGCGTCAGCGTGTCGAGAATGTCCTCGACCTCGGTGCGCAACATCGTGAGCGATGCGGCATCGGACGGCGCCGTCGCCTCCTTGTCCTCAACAAAGTCGCCGAGGTGCGAATCCTCCTCCTCGCCGATGGGAGTCTCGAGTGACACCGGATCCTGCGAAACCTTCGTGATCTCGCGAACCTTCTCCGGCGTGATCCCCATCTCCTCGGCGATCTCCTCGTCGTTGGGCTCACGGCCCAGCTCCTGGAGCAGCCGGCGCGAAACACGGACGAGCTTGTTGATCGTCTCGACCATGTGGACCGGAATGCGAATCGTGCGTGCCTGGTCGGCGATGGCACGCGTGATCGCCTGGCGAATCCACCACGTGGCGTACGTCGAGAACTTGTAGCCCTTGTGGTAGTCGAACTTCTCGACCGCCCGGATCAGGCCCATGTTGCCTTCCTGGATCAGGTCCAGGAACGACATGCCGCGGCCGATGTACTTCTTGGCGATGCTGACCACAAGGCGAAGGTTCGCCTCGGTGAGCTGGTTCTTCGCCTCCTCGTCGCCCTGCTCGATCAGCTTGGCGTAGTGGACCTCCTGCTCGGCCTTGAGCAGCGCCACCCGGCCGATCTCCTTGAGGTACATCCGGACCGGATCGTCGAGCGAGACCGAGTCGATCGCCTCGGCCTTGGCGATGAGCTCCTCATCGATCTCGTCGACGGTCTCGAAGTCCTTGTCACCGTCGCTGACCTCGATGCCCATCTCGCGGAAGACATGGAAGATCCGCTCCAGATGGTCGGGCTCGACGTCGATCTCGGGAAAGGCGGCGAGGATGTCGTCGGGCGTGAGGTATCCGTGGTCCTTGCCCTTGATGATCAGCGCCTCGGCGGCGGAGACCAGGAGGTCGGCGCCCGAGGGCGGGGGCAGGGTGGCGGCGCGGGATCGGGTTGTGGTTGTTGCTGCGGTCACTTCTAGTTCGCCGGGTCGGTGCATGCTGACGCGAAACTGCGCGAGGTCAGCCTTGGGATCCAGACGGCACCGGGCACAATAATTGCCGAAGTCGCCTCAGTGTGCCAATTCGGGGGATCGGAGGTATGGAACCACGCGGGCACCTGACGATGGTGGCTCAGAACGCCGCGGATCAAACATGCGCTGTGCGCGCGCGCACAGCGTCGTTACCTGCCGGTGCCCGGATCAGCGCACCGCCAGCGTGCCTCGAAGGTGAGGCGCATCGGCCGCGAGCCGGCTGAGTTCCGCAGCGAGTGCATCCGCGTCCGCGGTGCGCCCCTCATCGCGGGCGCGATGCATCTCACTCGAGATGCTCACGAGCGCCCGGCGGACCGCCTCCTCGTGGATGAGCCGGACGCAATCCGTCATGAGCCGTTGCAGCCGCTCCGGATCCGCCTCCTCGGCAAACTCGGGGACGTCGCGGACGAGGAGCCCCGCGGCCCGGCGCTGATCGCCGCCCGTGAGGCGCCGCAGCGTGAAGCCGGACGGATCCGCGATCGCCGCGTCGAAGATGCGCCGGGCGGTGGGGTTGGTGAACTCGTCCGGAGTCAGCCCTCCCTCGCCGCGCAACGCCACTGCGAGCTCCGGCCGGATGAGGACCACCCGCGCCAGCTGCGCCTCCCAGGCCGGCATCGGCTCGTCGGCTTCGGGCGGCTCGGCCGGTTCCTCAACAGGGCCGGCGGCAGGCTCGGCCGGCGCGGCGACCACGATCCGGGCCGGGCGGCGCACGCCGTCGCGCATCGCGTGGCCGAGGTCGGTGGTCAGCGACCGGGCTCCGATGTCGAGCCGGCGCGCAGCCTGCTGGAGATAGAGCTCTCGTGTCGTGGCCTCGGGGATGCGCGCGAGCACCGCGACCGCCCGCTCCGCGGCCGCCCGTCGCGCGTCGACACTCCCGCCCTCACCGACGCCGAGCGCCGCGTCGATGAGCACCTGCCACGCGGGTGGGGCGTTGCGGATCGCCTGCTTGAACGCCTCGGGATCGCGGCGCACCAGTTCGTCCGGATCCTTGGCGCCCTGCGGAAGCAGGCAGATCCGGGCCTGCAGCCCTTCCGCCGCGATGACGTCCACCGCCCGCGTCGTGGCAGCACGTCCGGCGTCATCGCCGTCGAAACAGAGGATCAATGTCGCCGCGATGCGTCCGAGGCTGTGTACCTGCTCCCTGGTCAGCGCGGTGCCGCTGCTCGCGACGGTGTGCTCGATACCGGCCGCGTGCGCTGCGAGGACGTCGAAGTAGCCCTCGACGATGAGCGCCGACTTCTCCCGTGCGATGGCCGCGCGCGCCAGGTCGATGCCGAAGATCGCCACCGACTTGTGGTACGCGCCGGTGTCCGGGCTGTTCAGGTACTTCGGCTTGGCGTCGCCGAGCGCGCGGCCACCGAATCCGAGGACCTCGCCGCGGTCGTCGCGGATCGGGAAGACCAGGCGATCGCGGAATCGGTCGCGGCTGTGTCCCCGCTGCGACGGGTGGGCAAGGCCCGCCTCGACGAGCTCCTCGACATCTGCCCCGGCCTTGGCGGTGAGGTAACGCGCGAGAGCGTTCTCACCCGCCCCGCCGGCTGGCGCGAATCCCACGCCAAAGGTTCGGGCGAGCGCCTCGCCGACCTCTCGCTCGACGAGCAGCGCCCGTCCGGGCGCACCGGCCGGGGTCGACCAGAGCACGTGCTGGTAGTACGCCTGCGCCTTGGTGTTGAGCTCGATCGAGCGCCGCCGCTTCCGGCCCGCCCCTCGGCCGGCGTTCGGGCCGCTCTCGAGCTCGACCCCGGCACGATCGGCAAGCAGCTCGAGTGCCTGACGGAAGTCGATGCGCTCGATCTGTTCGATGAACTTGAAGAGGTCACCGCCCTCGTGACAGCCGTGGCAGTACCAGACCTGGCGCTCCGGGTTCACCGTGAAGGACGGGGTCTTCTCCGCATGGAAGGGGCAAAGCCCCGAAAGCTCGCGCCCGGCCCGATGGAGGGTGACGTATCCCCCGATCACCTCGACCAGGTCGAGGCGCGCCTTGACCTCCGCGACGGCATCACCAGCCATGGCCCGCCCGCCCAGACCGCCGGCTAGCGGCCGAAGAACCAGCGGCGACGCTTTGCGGCGACGTCCTGCGTGTCCGGGAACCGTGCTTCGAGGTCGCTGATCCGCCGCTCGCGGTCGGCCAGTCGTCGATCCTTCTCGGCCTGGGCGGCGGCATGCTCCGCGCGGGCGGTCTGGAGCTCGAGCTGGAGCTGCTTGACCAGGTTCTGGCGCGCGTTCAACTCGGCCTCGAAGCGCTGCCGCTGTTCGGAATAGATGCGCTGCTCGAGCGTCCGTTCCCAGCGGTCGAGGAGGCCCGCCACCAGCTCGCGCGGATCCAGGGACGTCATCGATGCGACGTCCCTGCGCGGCTCGCTCGAACCGATGTCGAGCAACGCACCCCCGCGCCCGTGTGCGCTCTGGGCTTCGGCCGCAAGCTCCTCGGCAGGGGGCGGCACGACCTTGTCGGGCCAGGAGGTCGGCAACTGGGCCACCGGCGGTGGCGGCGGAGCAGGCGCCTCGGGTACCGGAATCGGCTGTGCGAGAACCGGCGGTGCGGGGGCCTGCTGTGCGATTCCCACGACGTCCACACTCGGGCTCTGATCGAGGCCATGGGCGTCGTGGTTCGACGCGGGTGAAGGCAGCGGGTCGGACGGCTCGACCGTGGCAGTCTCGATGCCGAGGTCACCGAGCCGGACCAGGAAGTGCACGCCGTCCGGGCCATCTTCGCGGCGCGACGGCACGTCACCCGCCTCGACCCGTCGAAGGAGGATACCGAGCGGGAGATCAAGCCGGCGCGCAACCTCCTCGACGGGGAGGTATGGCTCAGCACCCGGGTCGGTTGTGACTGCGGGCATGGCTGTCTGCGGCCAGGACATCATGCTAAAGAGTAGGGCAAACGCATCACCGAGTGGGGAGACCACCAGTGATCCGTTACGTTCGACCTAGCGGCCGATCACCTCGATCGCATACTTCGAGTTGTCGGTGAGCACGATGACGCCGCCCTTTTGTTCGGTGATCACCGCGCGCACCGGCGACGTTGCGAACACGTCGGGTGCATCCTCGTGTTCGGTGACGGTGCGACGCACCGCATAGGGCATCCCCGGTGTCGGTGGAGTCAGCTCATCGCCCTCGACGACATGCCCGTCATCAAGCATCTCCGGACGTCCGCTTCGGGTCGCGATCTTGCGAATCCGCACGTGCTCGGTCATCGGGACTGCACCTTCATCTCCTGAGAGTAGCCGGACCGGCAGTCGAGGGTCACGCCGGCGGTGCCGTGTATCCGTAGAAGAGTGTCTCGTGACCTCGAAACACTCCTGTCTTGTCGATGGTGCCGCCGAGGTTCTCGGCCACCCGCCGGGATGCCACGTTCTCGGGATCGATGAGGCTGATGACGTGGGGCACGCCGAGCGTGGCGAAAGCCTGCCGGAGCGCCTCTCGGCCGGCCTCCGTCGCGTACCCGTGGCCCCAGTGCGCGCGACCGATCACCCAGCCGGCCTCGATCTCCGGAAACCCTTCGGGAAACCAGACGCCGCACCTGCCGATGAGGTTGCCCGAGGCCCTCACCTCGACGGCCCACTGTCCGTACCCGCGTAGCGCCCAGACACCGGCAAGCATTGCCATGTGCCGCCAGGCATCCTCGCGCGTCGGCATCACGCCGCCGCCGATGAATCGGCGCACCTCCGCATCCGCGAAAAGACCGAAATACGCCTCGAAGTCCGCGTCGCGGAATTGACGAAGCAGGAGCCGCTCCGTCTCGACCTCGCGCGGAAAGCGGGTTTGGGTCAGCGATCACGCTCCACGCGCGCCAGACGGGCATGGGCGGCGGCCAGACGCGCGGCCGGCACCCGGAACGGCGAGCAGGACACATAGTCGAGGCCCAGCTCCTCGCACAGCGCGATGGAGTCGCTGTCTCCGCCGTGCTCGCCGCAGATGCCGACGCTCAAGGACGGGCGCACCGCTCTGCCCTCTTCCACTGCGAAGTGCATCAGCCGCCCGACACCATCGCGATCGAGCGTCTCGAACGGGTTGCGCGGCAGCACCTTGTCCTCGACGTAGCGGAGCAGGAACTTGCCCTCGGCGTCGTCGCGCGAGACACCGAACGTCATCTGCGTCAGGTCGTTGGTGCCGAACGAGAAGAAGTCGGCGGACTGCGCGATCTGCCCCGCGGTCAGCGCGGCCCGCGGTACCTCGATCATGGTGCCGACGAGGTACGCCACCGTGGTCTTGGTCTCCTTGAAGACCTCCTGGGCGACACGGTCGATCACCTCACGGGTCCTGCGCAACTCTTCGAGCGTTCCGACGAGTGGCACCATGATCTCGGGGCGCACATCGACCTTCTTCTTCTTCAGAGCAACCGCGGCCTCGATGATCGCGCGCGTCTGCATCTCGATGATCTCCGGGAAGAGCAGGCCGAGCCGGCACCCACGGAGTCCGAGCATCGGGTTCTGCTCGTGCAGGTTCTGCACCTCCGCGAGCAGGCTCTTCTGCGCGCGGTATGACTTCTCGGGCTTGCCGAGCGCCTCCGCACGCGTCACCTCGACGAGCAATTCCTCGAGCGACGGCAGGAACTCGTGCAGCGGCGGGTCGATGAGCCGGATGATCACGGGCAATCCGTGCATCGCCTCGAGAATGCCGTGGAAGTCACCACGCTGCATGGGCAGCAGCCGTGCCAGCTCGGCGCGGCGCTCCTTCTCGTCCGGCGCAAGGATCATCTTCTGCACGATCGGCAGTCGTTCCTGCTGCATGAACATGTGCTCAGTGCGGCAGAGCCCGATGCCCTGCGCGCCGAATGCGCGGGCGCGCACCGCATCGTGCGGGTAGTCGCCGTTCGCCCACACCTGGAGGCGGCGGAAGGAATCCGCCCAGCGCAGGATCTCCTCGAGTTCGCCGGAGATCTCCGCGTCGAGCATCGCCACCTGTCCGGCGATGACGTTTCCCGTCGAACCGTCGATCGTGAACGGTTCGCCCTCCTTGATGGTCGTGCCGCCGGCGGTGAACCGGCGATTGACCAGGTCGACCTGGACCGACTCCGCTCCGGCGACGCAGGGTTTGCCCATGCCTCGGGCAACCACGGCGGCGTGGGACGTGCGGCCGCCTCGGGAGGTGAGCACACCTTCCGCGGCGATCATGCCGTGCACGTCGTCGGGGTTGGTCTCGATCCGGACCAGGATCACCTTGTCCCCCTTCTTCGCCATCGCCTCTGCGCGGTCGGCGTCGAAGACGGCGTTCCCGTACGCGGCGCCCGGTGAGGCGGCCAGGCCGGTGGCGAGCACCTTGACCTTCGCCTTCGGATCGATGCGCCTGTGGAGCAGCTGGTCGACCTGCGAGGGCTCGACACGGAGCACGGCCTCGCGCTTGGTGATGAGGCGCTCACGCACCATGTCGACGGCGATCTTCACCGCCGCCTCCGCCGTGCGCTTGCCGCTTCGTGTCTGGAGCATGTAGAGCGTGCCGCGCTCGATCGTGAACTCCATGTCCTGCACGTCGCGGTAGTGCTTCTCGAGCTTGCGTGCGATCTGTTCGAACTGCCTGTACGCCTTGGGGAGATCGGACGCCATCGCCGCGATCGGCTTGGGAGTGCGGATGCCGGCGACGACGTCCTCGCCCTGCGCGTTGGTCAGGTACTCGCCGTACAACGTGCGTTCGCCAGTCGACGGATCGCGCGTGAACGCAACACCGGTGCCGGAGTCGTCGCCCATGTTGCCGAAGACCATGGACTGGACGTTGACGGCGGTGCCGAGGTCATGCGGGATGCGGTTGTAGTTGCGGTAGTCGGTCGCGCGCTTGTTGTTCCACGACGCGAACACCGCGCCGATGGCCGCGCGGAGCTGCTCCATCGGATCCTCGGGGAAGCCGGTGCGCGAATGGCGCTTGACGATCGCCCGGTACTCGGTGATCAATTCCTCGAGCGCCGGAGCGGTGAGATCCGCGTCCGTCTTCACCTTCCTGTGCTTCTTGATCGCGTCGAGTGCATCCTCGAACAGCTGGCCCTCGATCCCGAGCACGATCTTGCTGAACAGCTGGATGAACCTGCGGTGCGCGTCGAGCGCGAAACGGCGGTCCTTCGTCAGCGCCGCGAGCCCTTCCAAAGTCTTGGCGTTGAGACCGAGGTTGAGGACGGTGTCCATCATGCCCGGCATCGAGAACTTGGCACCGCTGCGCACGCTGACCAGGAGCGGATTGCGCGGGTCGCCGAAACCCTTGCCGGTCGTCTTCTCGACTCCGCGAAGCGCTTTCTCGACCTGCTGCCAGAGCCCCTCAGGGAACTTCGCACCACGCGCGTAGAAGGCGTTGCAGGCCTCGGTGGTGATCGTGAAACCGGGTGGCACGGGGAGGCCGGCGCGGGTCATCTCGGCGACGCCCGCCCCCTTGCCACCGAGCAGGTCGCGCATCGAGGCGCTGCCCTCGTCGAAGCGGTACACCCATTTGTGCGCGCGCGGCGCTGCGGCGACCCTCTTCGACGTGGTCCCGCCGCGCGCCGATTTGGCGCGCGACCGCGTTGCCGACGACTTCTTTCCCCGGGTGCTTACCGCCATTGGCCGGCCCTCAGCGTGATGATTTGTAGGGTGCGCGAACGTACCTCGCAGGCGTGAGGGTAGCATCGGGCGCCAGTCGGCAGAAGCGCCGGGGCGCGCTCGCCGCGCGCGGGTCGACGAAGCCGGTTACTTGGCCTTCGCGGAGGCTTTCTTGGGCGAGTGATGCGCTTTGAGCTTCGACCACTCGACGCGCTTGGGCGGCTTCGTGACACCGGCCTTGTGGAGTGCCGGTCCGAGACGGGACTTCATGAAGTCGTCCTGGTCCTCCTGGGTCTCCCAGATCTCGACGACCACCCAGTTGCCATCTTTCGAGGCGGCTGTGTGGGTATGCAGACCAGGAGGCCAGTCGCCTTCGCCGCTCGACATGTCGATCCCGAGCAACTCGTTGATCGCGCCGTAATCCGTATCGCCCAGGTCTTCGAACTCGAGGATCAGCAGATCAGCCATGTGTCTCCCGCCAAACGTGAAGGTGGCCCGTCTCGAGGGCCACCGTGATGATGGCAGAACCAACAGGAATCACAGGATGAGCATGGCGTCGCCGAACTCGTGCCAGAGGTATCTGCGTTCCCGGACCTCCTCGTACGCCCGTTCGAGCAAGGTCTGATCGAGCAGTGCGCCGAGCATGTCGAGATGTGTCGCAGGCGGCTCGTGCAGGCCGGTGAGCAGCGCGTCGACGACGCGCAACCGCGTGCGCGGCGTGATCACAAGCCGCGTCCACCGCTGCATCGGCTGCACATGCCCCTCATCGTCGGCGGCGCTCTCGAGGGTGCGGATCACGCTCGTCCCGACGGCGATGACGCGCGACGCGGCGTTCACAACATCCGCCGTCTCGGCGAGGATCTCGAATTGCTCCTCGATGAGCGGCTTCGTCAGGTCGACGTCGTCGTCCTGGAAGGAGCTGAGGCCGCAGTGCAGGACGATGTCGGTGATGCCGACGCCGGCGCTCCGGAGATCTCCGAGCAGCTCCCACGTGAGGTGGCGACCCGCGGACGGTGTCTCGACCGAACCCGGGCTCCCCGCGTACACCGTCTGGTAGTGCTCGAGAGGCACGGGCTCGGGCACGTACGAGTACCGGATCGGCTCCCCTTCACGCAGGAGCGTCTCGACCGGGTCTCCGCCTTCAATGCCCATGCGCCAGAGCAGTGGCGCATCGCTTCGCTGGGTGAGCACTGCAAAGCGCACACCGTCACGCGAGCGGAGGATCTCTCCGCGCTGCAGCGACACGTTCTGATGCGGTGCCGCGGTGCCGACCGCGAGCGCATCCCACTCGCGACCTCGGAGTGCGCCGGGGCGAAGCTGGACAAGGTCGCCGTTGGCACGGCTCACCGTCAGCGCGGCAGGAAGCGTTCGGCTCGAGTTGACGACGAGCAGATCGCCCGCCCGCAGATGGTCTCCGAGATGCGCCACGGTCGTGTGCGTGATGCGGCCCCTGTCGCGCTCGACGACGCAGAGGCGTGCCCCGTCACGACGCAGGCCGCGCAGCTCCGCAGGAAGGGACGCGCGCAGCTCGCGCGGCGCGGCGATCAATGGAGCGTCCTCGTCTCGATCCGATCGCCTGCGGGCACGCGTCCTTCAAGGAGCACGAGCATCTTCTCCGCGACATCGTCCGGATTGAGGAGATCCGCGGGATCAGCCTCCGGGTCGGCGTCGAAGTGCATGACGGTGTTCATGTCGCCGGGATCGACGCTGATCACTCGCACGGGGGTGTGCTGCAGCTCCGCCGCCCAACTGCGGGTCAGCGCATCCAGTGCGGCCTTCGACGCGCTGTACAGACCGAGTCCCGCGAACCCGATGAGCGCGGCGTCCGTGGAGATGTTGATGACCAGTCCGCGGTTGCGCAGCAGCATGCCGCCGATGACGGCCTGCGTGAGTCGCAGCGGGCCGAGCACGTTCGCGCGGAGCACATCCTCGAGCGCGCTCGACGGGGCGTCGGTGAGCTGCGGCGTCGGGATCGGACCGAGGTCGGCGGCGTTGTTGACGAGCACATCGACACCGCCGAAGCGCTCGAGCGTGACCGCGGCGAATCGCTCGACATCGCGTGCGTCCGACACGTCGGCGAGCACCGCCAGCACCTGGGCTCCATGCTGACGGCAGCCCTCGGCAACCCCCTCGAGCGCTTCAGTTCCCCGCGCGCAGAGCGCGAGCGATGCGCCTTCGCTGGCGGCCACGAGCGCGAGCGATCGTCCGAGCCCCCGCGAGGCCCCGGTGATCATGACCGTCTTGCCGGTGAGCGTTCCCATGCGTCAATCCTGCGCGTCTCTCCCGCCGTGCGCGTCCGTCGCGAGCCGCATCCTCCCGTCCGCCATTCGGCGGATGCCGTCAGTCGACGAGCCGCTCTCGAATCGCGAGCACGGCGGCCTGCGTCCGGTCCTCGACCCCGAGCTTGGCGAGCACGCGACTCACGTGCGTCTTCACCGTCTTCTCGCCGATCCCGAGGCGCTGAGCGATCTGCTTGTTCGCGAGACCTTCGACGATGAGGCGCAGGACATCGTGCTCGCGAGATGTGATGTCGAGCTGCGGTTGACCCGGCGCTCGGCGCATGAGCAGTGCCGCCACCGAAGGATGGAGTGCCGGCCGCCCGCCGTGGACGTCACGGATGCCGTCGGCGAGCGCTTGCGGATCGACATCCTTGAGGAGATAGCCGGCCGCGCCGGCCGACATGGCCGCGAAGATCTGAGCATCGTCCGCGAAGCTCGTCAACACGAGCACGCGGGCAGGCGGGGCGGCCTCGAGGATCCCGCGTATGGCCCCGATGCCATCACCACCCGGCATGACGAGGTCGAGGAGCACGACGTCAGGAGCCACTTCGCGGGCAACACGGATGGCGTCGTCCGCACTCGAGGCCTCGCCCACGACATCGATGCCGTCCTGCAGCCGCAGGAATGCGCGGAGACCCTCACGCACCACCGAATGATCGTCAACGATCACGAGCCGGATCGGTGCGTTCATCGCCGTCACGCGAGCGGAACCGTGACCGTCACGGTGGTTCCCGACCCGGCTCGTCCTCGAATGTCGAGCTGTGCGCCGATCTCGCGAGCACGCTCACGCATGGTCGCGAGACCCATCCCTCGACGCGTGTGCGACAGTGATGCGGGGTCGAAGCCAGGGCCGGTGTCGCGAATGCGCAGCGTCAGCGTCCGCGTGCCGGCGCGCAACGTCACCCGAACCGCGGAGCCGGGTGCGTGACGCAACGCGTTGTGCATCGCCTCCTGGGCGATGCGCAGAAGTGCATGCTCGGTTTCGAGCGGCAGACCGAGGCCTTCCGACGCGTCCACCTCGATGCGCGCACCGCTCGTCCGGAGCGCGTCCGCATGGTCGGCAAGGGTTGCGGCAAGGCCATCCCGCTCGAGGCTCTTGGGACGCAACGCGTGCACCAGGCCTCGCAGCTCCTGCAGCGCCGATGTCGTGCGCTGCTCGAACTCCACGAGCGTCGCCCTGGCTGCGGCGTCACCGGTGCCGAGCGCTGCCGCACGCGCGCTGAGGACGAGGCTGAACAGTGTCTGTGTCGCGGCGTCGTGCAGCTCGCGGGCGACCCGGTTGCGCTCCTCAACCACAGCGAGCTGCTGCGAGCTCTCGTAGAGGTCGGTGTTGGCGATGGCGATACCTGCGTAGGCGGCAAGGGTTTCCAGGCGGCGCGCGTCAGCTTTCGTGAACACCCCGTCGTGGTGTCCGCTGACGAAGAGATTGCCCACCACCCTCGCGCGGTGCTTGATGGGCACGCCGAGGAAGTCCGTGAGGGTCGGATGGTGCGTCGGGTAGTACGAGAAGCGTGGGTGACGGCGGATGTCGGCGAGACGGATCGGCCCTTCCTCGAGCAGCGCCCCGAGCACGCCATGCGTGCGCGGGAGCTCACCGATAGCTGCCGCCTGCTTGTCGCTGATCCCCGAGGTGACGAAGCGGGCAAAGCCGCCGCGGCCGTCGGGGACACCGATCGCCGCGTAGCGCGCATCGGCCTGGCGCCGGGCCGAACGCACAATGCGGCCGAGCACTGCGTTCAGGTCCGGCGTGTCGCCGAGTGCCAGCAGCTCGAGCACCTCGGCGGCGACCGCATCGGTGTCGGTCCGCACGGTCACCGCTCGGCTGCCGCCGCTGCCGTCAGGCGTTCGCCCGCTCGACGGCGCGCGCTCGCAACACGTCGAGCTGGTCGCCCAGCGCGTCGCGGAGTCCCGCAATCGGCACGCGCACCTGCGACATCCCGTCGCGCTCCCTGATGGTGACCGCCTGGTCGTTCAACGAGTCGAAGTCGAAGGTGATCGCCAGTGGAGTGCCGATCTCATCCTGACGGCGGTAGCGCCGTCCGATCGCCTGCGTCTCGTCGTACATCGTCGAGAAACGCGCGCGCAGCTCGTGCTCGATTCGCCGGGCCGGCTCGGTCAGCTCGGCCTTCTTCGACAGCGGCAGCACGGCGACCTGCACCGGCGCGACGTCGGGATGCAGATGGAGCACCACACGCTTCTCGCCGCGCACCTCCTCTTCATCGTACGCGTCGACGAGGAGCGTGATGAAGATGCGGTCGGTGCTCACCGCGGGCTCGATGACGTAGGGAACGTAGCGTTCATTGGTCTCGGTGTCGAAGAAGGAGAGGTCTCGACCGCTGTGCTTCATGTGAGTCGTGAGGTCGAAGTCGGTGCGGTCCGCGATGCCCTCGAGCTCACCCCAGCCGAATGGATAGCGGTACTCGATGTCGCTCGTCGCCGTGCTGTAGTGCGACAGCTCGGCCTTCTCGTGCGCGCGGAGTCGAAGGTTTGCCTTGCGCACGCCCATCGTCTCGACGTGCCAGCGGAATCGTTCCGCGCACCAGTACTCGTGCAGCTCACGATCGGTCCCCGGCTTGCAGAAGTACTCCATCTCCATAAGCTCGAACTCGCGAAGGCGGAAGATGAAATTCCCAGGCGAGATCTCGTTGCGGAATCCCCTGCCCTGCTGCGCGATGCCGAACGGCAGTCGGCGTCGCGTCGAGCTCACCACGTTGGCGAAGTTCACGAACATGCCCTGCGCGGTCTCGGGACGCAGCCAGATCTGCGCCGCGTCCTCCTCCACCGGACCGATGAACGTCTTGAACATCAGGTTGAACTGCCGGGCGGCGGTGAGCGCGCCGCCGCACTCCGGGCATCCTGGAGCATCCGGCGGCTTGCCGCGCGCGACTCGCTCGGCGGCGAGGTGATCCTCACGCCAGCGCTTGCGGCATGCGCCGGTGCAATCGACGAGCGGATCGGTGAAGCCGGCCACGTGACCACTCGCAACCCAGACTTCGGGGTTCATGAGGATCGATCCCTCAATACCCTCGACGTCGTCGCGAAGATCCACCATCGAATGCCACCAGCGCTCGCGGATGTTGCGGCGCAGGCGCACGCCGAGCGGACCGAAGTCGTAGACCGCGTTGAGGCCGCCGTAGATCTCGCTCGACGGGTACACGAACCCACGCTGCTTGCACAGCGAGACGAGCTTCTCGATGACGTCCGATGGTGCCGGGCTCTCAGCCATGGCGGGTCAGTCTACCGGCAGCCCGACACCGGCCCGGCCCTCGATGGCTCGGAGTACGTCGATGGAACGCAACCGGCGATCGAGGTGGTAGGCGAGCTCCGCCTCGACGATGCGCTCGAGCGTCTGCAGCGTCGGCGCGTCCAGGCGCAGGCGGAGCCAGAGTGCCTCGTCGCCGTCTGCTGCGGCACGCAGGACCTTGATCACGCGCACCGAGCACTCGACCGACTCCGGGTCCCCGGGTGCGCAGCGGTCACACAGCAGACCACCGCCGGGTGCGCTGAACCACGCCGCGTTCTCGGGCAGCCGCCGCTCACAGGACGCGCAGTCCGTCAGCTGGGGTGCGTAGCCGAGGCGGTCGACCATGCGCCGGGCGAACCAGACGATCGCCGCGCGAGGGTCGCGCTCCGGGTCGGCGCAGGCGCTGAGCGCGGCCGCCACGAGCGCGTAGATCTCCGGCTCGGCATGGTGGCTCTCGAGGACGCGGTCGCTGAGCTCTGCGCACAGTGAGGCATACGCAGCGCGCCGTGCGTCGCTGCGCACCGGCGACGCGCTGATCGACTCCGCCTGGGTGAGCACGTCGAGCTCGCCGCGACCGCGCGCCAGCTGCATGCGACTCCGCGTGAAGAGATCGGTTCGCGATGCGAGCCTGCTCTGACTCTTGCGGACCCCCCGCGCGATGACGCCGATCTTTCCGTGCTCGAGGGTCAGAACGGTCAGGATCCGGTCGCTCTCGCCGTAGTCGATCCGGCGCAGCACGATCCCCTCGTCGGTGTAGGTCGGCATCCGCCCATCATGCGCACTACTGACCGTGAGCGTGCGCAGGAGCCTCCGCCGGGGTGACACCTGTTTCCTGCTGCTCGTCGTGGTCGAAGGAATACGGCCCGCGCTCGCGCACGAGTGAGAGCGGACTCGTGATCCGTATCGTCTGGATGCTCTGGCGCCGGATCGCCTCGACGGTGAGGGTGGCGTCGCCAAGCTGGATGGTCGCGCCGACCTTCGGAATCTCACCGAGTTGCTCGTACACCAGGCCGCCCACGGTGTCGGCATCGACATCGGGGATCTGGATGGCGAGCGCCTCCTTCAGGTCGTCCAGCTGGTACCTGGCGCTGACAACCACCTCGTGGTCCGAGACGATCTGCAGCTCCTCGACCTCACGCATGTCGTACTCATCGCGGATCGGGCCGACGATCTCCTCGATGAGGTCCTCGAAGGTCACGATGCCCGCGGTACCACCGTGCTCGTCGACGACGATCGCGATATGCACCTTGCGCACCTTCATCTCGCGAAGCAGCTCGCCGACGTGCTTCGCCTCGGGTGTGAAGTACGGCTCGCGGGCGATCGCCGACAGCGCTCGCTGATCGTCGCCGACGACGCCATGGCGGAGCAGATCCTTTGCGTAGACGACGCCGACGATGTTGTCGATGCTGTCCTCGAAGATCGGGATTCGCGAGTATCCGTGCTCGATGATCGCCCTGATGACATCGGCGATCGACTCCGTGTTCTCGGCTGCAACCACGTCGACACGTGGAACCATCACCTCGCGCACCGACTTGTCGGTCATCTCGAGGATGCCGTGGATCATCTCTCGCTCCTCCTGCTCGACGATCCCCTCCTGCTCGCCGACGTAGAGCAACAGCTTCAACTCCTCCTCCGTCACGAACGGCCCGCGCACGCTGCTCCCCTTGGTCGCCACGCGCACGATGAGACGTGAGAAGGCGCTGAGTCCCCCGACCAGCGGCTTGAGCAGCCCGGTGAGAATGCGGACCGGACCCGCGAGTGCGAGCGCGACCCGTTCGTTGAAGCGGAGCGCTAGCGATTTGGGCGCGATCTCACAGAAGATCAGCACGATGATCGACAGGGCCACGGTGCCGATCGCCTGCGGCACCTTGCTGAGATATGAGCCGATGAGCAGCGCCGTGGCTGTCGACACGACGATGACCGCGACGGTGTTGAGCGTGAGAATCGTCGAGAGGTAGGCGTTCGGATCTGCGTGCAGCCGCGTCACCGTGCGCGCGCGCCGGTTGCCGTCATCCGCGAGGCTGCGCATGCGGATTCTGCTGACGCTTGTCAGCGAGGTCTCAGCCGCCGCGGCGAAGCCCGCAATGACAAGCCCGGCGACGATGACGATGATGAGAGCAATCATCGGCGCGGGAACGCGCTGGCGTCTGAGCCGCTCACCGGAACAGTTCGCTCACGCTCCGACCCTCGTGGACGCGCACGATCGCCTCGGCGATCAACGGCGCGACGGAGAGGATGCGGAGCTTGGGCGCGTCGTCGAAGCTGTGGCTCCCGTTGTGATACGGGATGGTGTCGGTGATGCAGATCTCGTCGATCGGAGCGGCATGCAGCCGCGCGAGGGCGCCGTCGCTGAGGACGCCGTGAGTCGCGACGACATCGACCGACCTGGCACCGTTGGCGAGGAGCGCGACCGCGGCGCTCGCGAGCGTCCCGCCCGTGGAGATGAGGTCGTCGACGATCACGCACGTCGCCCCCGCGACATCACCGATCACGTTGACGACCTCCACGGTGTCGTCGCGCGGTCGCCGTTTGTCGATGACCGCGATCGGCGCATCGAGGATTCGTGCGAGGTTGCGCGCGCGATGCACGCCACCCGTATCCGGCGAGACCACGACGACGTCGTGTCCGTGACGTTCGCGCACGCGCCTCGCGAGGATCTTGGTGGCGATGAGTGCGTCGACGGGGATGTCGAAGAATCCCTGGATCGCTTCGGCGTGGAGGTCGACGCAGATGACCCGGTTGGCACCGGCCAGCTCGATGATGTTGGCCATCAGCTTGGCGCTGATCGGATCGCGAGCCTGAGTCTTCTTCTCCTTGCGCTGGTATCCGTAGTACGGGATGACCGCGGTGATGCGCGACGCCGAAGCCCTGCGCAGCGCGTCCAGGATGATGAAGAGCTCGATGAGGTTGTCACTGACCGGGTGACACGTCGGCTGGATGAGGAACACGTCGTGGCCGCGAACCGACTCGGCGATCTTCACGTCGAACTCGCCGTCGGCAAAACGGGTGATGTCGACATCAGCGAGCTTCACGCCGATCTCGCGGGCGATGCGCTCGCTGAGCTCCGGATTCCCGCTGCCTGACAGCAGGAGCAGCTCGCCGTATGGGTTCGAGTCGGCAGTCACGGCCTCGCCGCCCGGCGTGCGGCCCAGCCTTCGACGTTGCGCTGATGGCTCCTTCCGATCGCGAGTGCCCCCGCTGGGACGTCGCGGTCCACGAAAGAGCCGGCTCCGACATACGCGCCGTCGCCGATCGTCAGCGGCGCCACCAGGGTCGAGTTGGTCCCGACGAAGACATGGTCGCCGATCGTTGTGCGGTGCTTGGCCGCACCGTCGAAGTTGCAGGTCACGGTTCCGGCTCCAATGTTCACCGCCGCACCGACATCGCTGTCGAGCACGCAGGAGAAGTGGTTGATGTGAGTCCCGGGCCCGACAGCGCTGTTCTTGACCTCGGCATGCGTCCCCAACTCTACCCCGGACGCCAGCACGGTATTCGGACGAACCCGGCAGTAGGACCCGATCCGCACCTCGTCGCCGAGTTCACATTCGCTGAGGTGGGAGGCTCCGATGACGACGCGGTCGCCGCCCCGAACTCGATCGAGCAGGGCCATCGGCCCGATCTCGCACCCCGATCCGAGCACCGTTGCTCCTCGGAGCGTCGTCATGGGATGGAGCACGCTGTCCTGCCCCACCACGACCTCGGGATCGACGAAGGTGGTTCCAGGGTCCTCGACCGTCACGCCGGAGAGCATGAGGGCATCGAGTGTCCTGCGTCGGAGTGCCGCCTCTGCGGCAGCGAGCTGGCGTCGATCGTTGACGAAGATGAACTCGTCGGGATCGGGTGCGACCACCGCTTCGACGGGACCGGTGAGCTGTTCGATGACGTCGGTGAGGTAGTACTCACCCTGGGCGTTGGCGGCCGTGAGCTTGTCGAGGGCCGGCCAGAGCTGAGCGCCGTCGAACACGTAGATGCCGCTGTTGCACTCGAGGGGCACCGGCTCGCCGGGCGGAAGATCGCGTTCCTCGATGATGCGGAGCACGTGGCCGTCCTGGTCGCGTACCGCACGGCCCAGACCGGAAGGATCGGCGGGCACGCCGAGCAGGAGCGTGCACGCTCGTGGAGAGGTGGCGTGAGCCGCGAGCAGCCGCTCCAGCGTCTCCGCGCGGATCAGCGGAGCGTCGCCGTATGTCACGAGCACCGGGCCGTCCCTCCGGAGGTCGGGCGGCACGCTGCGGAGCGCGTCGCCGGTGCCGAGCGGAGCCCCCTGCTCGACACAGACTGCGGCATCACCGAGCACGTCCCGGACCTGGGTATCCCCGCTCGCGATCACGACCACGGGAGCGCCGCCGACCGCCGCGACGACGGCATCGATCACAGAAAGGATCAGTGGGCGGCCACCGATCGGGTGCAGCACCTTCGGGAGGGCGCTGCGCATCCGCTTGCCCTGCCCCGCGGCGAGGATCACCGCGTGGGGACCGTCACCCATGTACCGGCGAGTATACGGGCTCGCCCGAGCCCGCCCGGGACGGGCCTCGTACGATGAGAGTGATGAAGCCCATGACCCTTGACGTCGACGGCCCGATCAACGTCGCCGACTTCGGCGGGGCGGGAGAAGTGCTCCTCCTCGTCCACGGCCTCGGTGGGTCGCACCTCAACTGGATGGCGGTCGCACCGAGGCTGGCCGAGCATCACCGCGTCTACGCACTCGACCTCCCGGGTTTTGGGCGGTCGCCACTGGCGGGACGCCGCTCGACGATCGCGGCGAACATCGATCTCCTCCCGCGGGTCATGACCAGGTTTTCGGACGGTCCGATCTCGCTGATGGGGAACTCGATGGGTGGCCTGCTGTCGCTCGGCGTCGCCGCGATCCACCCCAACCTGGTGCGGAACCTGGTGCTCGTCGACCCCGCCGTGCCGACACGGGGCACCGCGGTGCGCCCCCGGCTCGACCGGGTCTCGCGGACCTTTCTTGCAGCGGCGTTCATGCCCCAGTGGGGGGTTCGCCGGCTGAGCAGGGCTGTCGCCGCGCTGGGGCCGGAGAGCCTTGTCTACGAGACCCTGCGGCTCTGCAGCGCCGACCCGAGCCGGATCGAGCAGGCGGTCGTGGACGCGCACATCGCACTCGAGGCGGAGCGGCTCGCTCAGCCCGGCTGGCAGAAGTCCTTCTATGCGGCCACGCGTTCGCTGGTCCGCGTGCTGGCGCTCAAGCGGCAGGTCGTCCGCTGGGTGCAGGGAGTGGTCGCGCCGACCCTGCTCCTGCAGGGCGATCGCGACCGTCTCGTCAACGTGGACTCGGCGCGATGGGTGGCCTCACTTCGTCCCGACTGGGAGTACCAGGAGTTCGCCGGGGTTGGGCATATCCCGATGCTCGAGGTGCCGGCCGAATTTCTCGAGGTGAGTCTCGACTGGCTGGGACGGCACCAGACGGCCGTGGTTCAAGCCCAGCCCGTCGCGGTGGCGGGGTAGGCGTCCACCGAGTTCTGCCCTCTGGCCGGTACGCGGTTAGGATCGTCGTGCCGCTGGGGAGTCGCCAAGTGGTAAGGCAGCGGACTTTGGATCCGCCATCCGAAGGTTCGAATCCTTCCTCCCCAGCCATTGTGATGTGTAGATCCGGCTGATGCCTGACGTGGCTTCGGTTGATGCTTGACAGCGGTTTCGGCTGACGCTTGACACTCCTCAGATGAAAGTACCGAGCGTGACGGAACAGCGGTCCAACGCAATCCTCGCGGTCATCGGCGAGGGCAAGACGTCACCGACGTGGCGGCGTGCAATCGAAGCTCCACACCGCAGCCAAGCCAAGGCCCGGTATCGGCTGACACCGAACCGGGCCTTGGCGTGCCTTTTCGGCTGCCTGGCCGGCCGGCGCTATTTCGTGCGGCTGCCACGAATCTCCCAGAACTCCGGCTCGGGAGTGCCCGGAGGCAGAAGCGGCTTTACGTTCACGTCGAACCACTTGTCGTGTTGCGCTTTCGAATCCCAGATTTCGATGACGGTGATGCCATCGCCGTCAACCACGCCATAGTGAGCAACGAAGCCGTCAGCGGCCATCTGTGAATCAGCGACGGCCGCCACCACCTGGTCGTAGGCCTCAGGAGGCATCCCCGCTGCGTGATGCCGCTTCAGTGTCGTCATGTGACTACTCCTCGCCCGTGTCGGGGTTGACAAACGGCCGCGAGCGTATCAGGTGGCCATTGCGCGCTGTTGTACGTTGGCGCTGGGTCTAGCGTCGATCCGAATTCCACGAGATTGATGGTTGACGCTCCCTCGCTTGGGGCGTGGAGAAGTGCGAGGACGCGATCGCCTGGATGTTATTGCCGTAGATGACGGTAACATTGGGTGCCATCACTTTGTCCGTGTTGATCGCGGGCGTGGGTGAGGCGTGGGCGAACAGGTGTTTGGTACAATATGGCGATGGAAGCGTTCGCCGTCCCGGATGCGAAAGACGCCGTGCATGCCGCGGTCGATGCACTGGTTGACGAGTCCATCGACGGGTTCTCGACGCACACGCTCGGTGCCGACGTGGTGGACATCCGGCGCGAGATTGATCGGCTCGAAGCCGAGTGTCTCCGCCGCTTGGGGCGCTTCGATCGCGCCCACGGCGCCCTCGCCGACGGCGGCGTGAGCACCACCGCCTGGGTGCGCAACCACTGCGCCATGACCGGCAAGGCGGAGTCGGAACGCGTCCACCTGGCGCGGACCTTGGGCGAGCTCCCGGCGGCGCTCGACAGCGCTCGGGCCGGGCGCGCGCCCCTGAGCAACGTGACCCAGATCGCCACGCTCGCCAAGGACGTCGGGGTGGAGCACGTTGCCCCGCTCGAGGGCATCCTCGTGAGTGCGGCGGAGACGCTCGAGGCCGCGCCGATGCGCACCGTCATCCAGGCCGCCCGGCTCCGGGTCGATCCCGACGGCGTCCTCGCCGATGACAACCGCGCCCACGAGCGGCGCTGGTTCAACCTCGATCAGTCCTATGGCGGCGAGTGGTTCGCGCAGGGCCAGTTCGATGCCGAAGGCGGCGCCCTGCTCAAGACCCTGCTCGATGCGGTCACGGAGATCCCAGGTCCTGGGGACACGCGCTCGGCCTCGCAGCGTCGTGCCGATGCCCTGGTGGATCTTGCCGCCGCGCGGCTGCGCAGCCGGACTCATCCCGAGGTGCACGGACAGCGTCCCCATCTCACCGTCACGGTGAGCGCGGCAGCGCTGCGCAGCGGTGCCGACGCGGAGGCAGCGGTGCTCCAGGGCGTGGGACCGATCCATCCGGCAAGCGCACGCCGGATCGCGTGCGACGCGGTCAAGACCGAGGTGAGCGTTGCGCCGTCTGACGTTAATTCGGATGCGTGGCTCTCGACCGTCACGACCCCGGTGGTGCCGCTCTCGGTGAGACGGGCCACGCGCACCATCCCGGTCCACATCCGGACGGCGCTCTGCCTGCGCGACAAGGGCTGCCGCTTCCCGGGGTGCGATCGCCCGCCGGCGTGGA
>JBAUTG010000146.1:0-14870 GCA_049582105.1 Candidatus Dormiibacterota bacterium
GGACTGGAGCGGTACATGGCCGCGAAGTCAACGCTGCAGCTCCCATTCGATCAGCCGTTGCCGCTCGACGCGATCCGCGTGCTCATCCACAACCGCGCGGCGAGCAACGCGTCGAAGTCTGCCTGAGACGACCGTTACCTTTTGGCGGCCCGCCGGGGTCTTACTGGCAGCAGATGGGAAAGGAAGAGCAGGAGTCCGCCGGCGACGAAGAGGAAGTGTTCTCCGAGGCGCTCCATGCCGCTGTACCGCCTGCCTATCGCACGCTCCGTGCGATGGGCCTGTCCGAGGATGACGCGGCCGATGTCCTGCAGGATGCCTCCATCCTGCTGAGCGTCTTCTTCCGCGACGGCGACGACGTCTACCGAACCTACAGCACCACGGCGCGCGGCGTCGACCGGCTCCTCTTTGTCAACAACATCCTCGACCTCGTTCCGTACGGACGTCAGGAGGATTGGGAGGATTCCCCGCCAGGGTGGCCTCAGTTCCCCGCACACGGGTAGGCGTTCTCGGGCGTCGCGTCCTCTACGCGGTCGACGGCTCCCTCCAGAGATCGATCCCGCTCTCGATGGCATACCGATCGATCTCGGCGAGCTCGTCGGCGGAGAAGTCGAGATGATCGAGTGCCGCAACGTTCTGTTCGAGCTGGCTGACGCTGCTGGCTCCGAGGAGCACCGAGGTGACCCGCGGATCGCGCAGCGCCCATGCGACCGCCATCTGCGCGAGGCTCTGGCCACGCCGCTCGGCGATCACATGGAGCGCCCGGACGCGATCGAGGATCTCATCGCGGAGCATGTTCGCGCTCAGTGACGAGTGCTCCCGAGCCCGGGAGCCCTCCGGGATGCCGTTGAGGTAGCGGTCGGTCAGCAAACCCTGCGCGTGCGGTGAGAACGCCATGCAGCCCACACCCTCGGAGCCGAGGACGTGGAGCAGCGACTCTTCGATCCAGCGATTGAGCATCGAATACGACGGCTGGTGAATGAGCAGTGGCGTACCGAGCCCCCGCAGGATGGCGATCGCTTCGGACGTCCGCTTGTCGGAGTACGAAGAGATGCCGACGTAGAGCGCCTTGCCCTGCTGCACCGCCGTGTGCAGGGCGCCGAGCGACTCCTCGAGAGGGGTGCTCCGGTCGAAGTGATGGTGATAGAAGATGTCCACGTAGTCGACGCCGAGACGCCCCAGGCTCTGGTCCAGGCTCGCGAGGAGATGCTTGCGGGAACCAAGGTCGCCGTAGGGGCCTGCCCACATGTCCCACCCGGCTTTCGTTGAGATCACCAGCTCATCGCGGTATCCGCGAAAGTCCGCCTGCAGAATGCGGCCGAAGTTCGATTCCGCACTGCCGTATGGCGGACCGTAGTTGTTCGCAAGGTCGAAGTGGGTGATGCCGAGGTCGAACGCGCGCCGCAGGATCGCACGCTGAGTCTCGAGGGATCGGTCGTCGCCGAAGTTGTGCCACAGCCCGAGGGTTATCGCGGGCAACAGGAGGCCACTGCGCCCGCAGCGGCGGTACTGCATCGACGCGTATCGGTCCGCCGCGGGGCGGTAGCCGGCACTATCGGTCACCCGCGAATTGTGGCGGATCGAGTGCCCGGCATCGGCTCGGATCACCCGTTGGGGTGAGGTGTCGTTCGATACCTCACTGCTAGCATGCCGGGCGTGCCCACTCGGCCACGCCATGTCCTGCGCCGGTTGGGCATCGGTCGCATCGCATTGCGCATGTTGCGATCGCGGCCGGCACCCGCGATTGCGGAGGGATTGATCCTCGCCGCGGCGGCAACGCTTGTCGCCAGCGTGGTGTTGATCCAGAGCGACATCACCGACCGCGGGCTCCGCACCACCATCGTCACCGCAGGCACTCAAGCCAATGTCATCATCGAGCAGGACGGCATCGCGCAACCTGCTGCCTACGACGCCTTCCAACGACTTGCCGCCGAGCGCGTGCACGCGCAACTCGGCAACACCGTCACCCCGGGCGCGCAATTCGGTGTGTCCAAGACCCTTTCGGCCCAAACCCTCGACTGCACCGTGGAGGGTCCGCCGGTCAAGTGCAAGCTGTCGGTCGCGACGTACGCCGGGATCGGTGATCACGCGCACATCGTCACCGGTCGGTGGGCGACCGATGCACGTGACGGCTCCGACTGGGAGTTCACTGCCTCAGCGCAGGCGACCGACCAGAGCGGCATCACACTGCACCTGGCCGTCGGCACCGAGTACTGCTTCCAGAACTTCGCCGTCAGGAGCAACGCACCGCAGATCTGGTGCGGGCAACTCGTCGGGACATGGCTGCCGAACAGCGTCTCCGACCCGTACTGGGCGGGCAATGTTCCTGACAGCGACGTCATCGTCACACACAACAGCTTCTTTCAGATCCTCGCCCAGATTCCTGACGCGGTCGGCGCCGCCGACCAGCAGTACAGCCCGAAAACGGCGACGATTCACGCGTCGGACGCACACGGCATCGTCTCCGGCATCAATCGACTCCGCGGCTACAGCCTCTCGAGCAACGGCGTATTCGTTTCAGCGCTGGACTCCACGGTCAGCGGTTTCCTCGCGCGTCAGGACGCCTCATCAGGGCCGATCCTTGTGACAACACTCGGCCTGCTCGTGATCGCGTTGACCGCCATGGGGTTTGCTGCGGTGCATCTCCTGGAGAGCCACGTCGCGCAGGTGGCACTCTGGCGAGCCCGTGGGTGGTCGCGCGTCCGGATCTGGGGGCTGTACAGCACCGAGTTCGCAGTCCTCGCGGTGGTCGCCGTCCCGTTTGCTGTCGTTGCGTCGGCAGCGATCAGCTCGGCGGCCGCCGGGGCTTCGACGAAATCAACAATGAGCATCTGGCAGCGCCTTGCCGGCGCGTCGATTCCCACCGCCGTCGCGGAGAGCGCATTTCTCGCTGTGCTGATCGTGGTCGCCGCAACGTTCAGCGGTCCTGAGCTCTCCTCACGCCGGCAAACCCGTACCACCACCCGAGGCCGTAGCCCGCAACGTCGCGCGCTCGACATCGCGTTCATGGCGATCGGCGTCGGCATCCTCTGGTTCGTCCGCCAGGGAGGTGTCGGCACCGATGAGGCGCAGAGCAGCGTCCTCGCGTTCGTGCTCTCGGCCCTTGCAGTCGCGCTCATCGCCTCACCGTCGTTGCGACTTGTCGGACTCGTCGGACGTGTTCTCACGGTCACTCGCGCGGTGGGCGGACGGCTGGCCCGGTGGGAGATCGAACGCGATCCCGGTCAGTACTCGCGACTGAGCCTCCTCGTGATGCTCGCCGTCGCCGTGAGCGTGTTCGCCACCACGTACATCAGCAGCGACAACGCCGGCGCCATCGACCGCGCCGATTACCAGGTGGGCGCTGACATGCGGGCAACCTTCGCCACAACCGGTGGGCCGCCGCAGGTCGCGCCGCTCGCCGCAGCGCTCCCGTCCGCGGTTCGCACCGCTCAGGTCTTCCGCGACACCGGCCGGCCCGGACAGACCGGGCTCGAGGCAACCGTCCTCGGGATCCAGGGAACCGGCTTCTGGAACATTGCGTTCTCGCGCCCGGACTTTGCATCGCAGCCGGTGCGGTCGCTCACGGACAGGATGAACGCCGCGGACCCGGACGGAGCAAGGGTGCCCGGCTCGCCGCATGCGCTCATGCTCTCGGTCGACAGCTCCGGAGTGAGCGCGCGGATCGCACTCCAGATCAGCGATGCAGCGGGTGATGTACGAGACGTGCCGCTCGGCACCGCCGAGACCCCCGGATGGAGCGACCTCACCGCGTCGCTCACCAATGTGTCCTTCCCGATCCGTGTGCGCGCGCTCACCATCTCGCCGACCGACGTCGGCGTTGCCGGCGACGTCGCGATCAGAAACCTGCGAACGGACGGCGGCGCAGTCATCGAGTCGTTTGACGTCACGAACGGCTGGTGGCAGGAAGCGTTCGCACCCAATCCGGCGGCGCTCCCCGTGACACCGACCTTCGCGCGCACCGATGAGGGCCAGCCCTCCGTGGACATCCCGGTCGACAACGAGGAGGTCCTGGTGATGCCACCCGCTTCGTCACGACCCTTGCCCGTGCTGATCGCCAGTCAGTCGATGTCCGATCTCGGGCTGACCATCGGTCAGCCGTTCCCGATTCACGTCGAGACGGTGAACGTGGAGTTGGTGGCAGTCGGCACCTTCGACGAGTTCCCGACGTACTACCCGGGGAGCCAGGACTTCCTCGTCCTGCCGATGTCCTCGTTGCTCAATCGCATGGGCAGGCTCGGCGTCGTCAGCCCATGGGCCAACGAGCTCTGGATGCGCGTCCCGAGCGCCGACGCAGCGGCCGTGACATCAAAGGTGAACTCCGACCTGACGTTGCTGAACACGCAGTTGCTGACTGACGCGCAGGCGCGGGCGACGGCGCTGAACGATCCCCTCCGGAGCGGGTTCGCTCAGGAGCTCGGCATCGGTGCCCTCATCGCGCTGTTGGTCGTGGTCATCAACTTCGCGATGCACTTTCTGGCCGCCGCCCGGAATCGGACAACGCAGTACGCGATCATGCGCGCCAGCGGAGTCCCGCAGTCGACGTTGCGCAACGCACTCGTCGGGGAGCAGGTCGCCGTGCTCATCAGCGGGCTCGTCACCGGCACCGCGATCGGTCTGGCGGTCGCCTGGGCCGTCCTTCCCGTGTTCCACCTGGGCAATCTCCCCACCGATCTGATCCCCCCGTCGCTCTTCCGCATCGATCCACTCACGCTGATCGGTGTGGTCCTGGGCACCGGTGCGCTGTCGCTGTTGACGGGCATCGTGGTCGCGGGTCGCGCCGCACACGTGCACGTCATGACCACCATTCGGACACTGGCATGACAAGCCACATCGTCGACTGTGAAGGCGTGGTGCACATCTACAAGACCGCGGACCTCGAGGTGGTTGCGCTGCAGGGCCTCGATCTGCAGGTCGAGCCCGGCGAGATGGTGGCGATAGCGGGACGCAGCGGCAGCGGCAAGACCACGTTGATGAACATCCTCGCGGGGCTGGAACGACCAAGCGCCGGTTCGGTCACCGTCGCGGGCCACGACCTCACGCGGCTCGAACGAGCCGAGGAAGACTCGTACCGGCGCGAGGTGGTCGGCTATGTGCTGCAACGCGCGCTCGGCAACCTCGCGCCATATCTCAGCGCGCTCGAGAACGTGCAGGCGGCCACGGTCACGGGTCCGCCGAGGGAGCGCGCAGCAGCAGCGGCCGATCTCCTCGAGCGCTTCGGCCTCGGCGACCATCTCTCCAGACGGCCGGCCGAGCTCGCCGGGCACCAGACTCAGCGGCTGGCACTGGCAACCGCGCTGGCCAACCGTCCGCGCCTCCTGCTCGCCGATGAGCCCACGGCCGAGCTGGATACCGCCGGAACCGTCGCGCTGCTCGGCGACCTCACCGACGTGCTCCGGGAGTCGGGCACCGCCGCCGTCATCGTCACGCACGACACGCTCGTCGAGAAGTACGTCGACCGCGTCGTCATGATCCGCGATGGACGGACCAGCAGCGAGCGGCGCTGGATCGAACGAGGCGGCGAGCTGGTCGATGACGAGCTGGCGATCATGGACCGGGCCGGGCGCATCCAGCTGCCGCAGGCATACATCGCGCGACTGAGGCTCAGCGGGCGCGTGCGCCTCCACCTCGAAGACGACCGCGTCATCATCCTTCCGGCGGCAGGAGACGACGGTGACTGACCTGGTCGTCGCGAGGGGCCTGGTCCGCGAGTTCGTCGTCGGCGGAGAGCGCATTCGCCCGGTGAACGGCGTCGATCTCACGGTGCAGGCGGGCGAGGTGGTCATGATCCTTGGACGATCCGGGGCAGGCAAGACAACGTTGCTGAGCCTGATCGGCGCCCTCGATGTCCCCGACAACGGCAGCATCACCGTTGGCGACGTGCAGGTCGAGGCGCTCGCCGGTCGCAACCGCGACCGCTTCCTGCAGGTGTCCGTGGGTTGGGTGTTCCAGACAGCCGGACTGGTTCCGATGCTGACCGCGCAGGAGAACGTCGAGCTGTCGCTCCGCGTCGCCGGCGTCGACCCCGCGACGATCGCCGATCGCGCCGTCGAAGCGCTCATCACGGTCGGACTCGAGGACCGCCGCGCGCACACCTCGGCCGAACTGTCCGGCGGCGAGCAGCATCGTGTTGCACTCGCTCGAGCCGTCGCCAAGCGCCCCGTCATCGTAATCGCTGATGAACCGACAGCTCAACTCGACAGTGAGACAGCAGCCGGGATCATGCGGCTGCTCGTCACGGTCGCGGCAACCGGCACCGCGGTTCTCATGGCCACGCACGACACTGCCGCAGTCGCGGCGGCGGACCGCGTCATGCTCATGGATGACGGCCACCTGACCGCCGCGCCGAAGACGAACGCGCCGTATCCGGACACGTCGGTCACGTACGCCCGCGACCGGCGGATGCCCTGACGGTGCCTTCGGGCGTCAGTGCCTGCGCTGAGGAGCGTATGCCCCACCTGCGACGGCAACGGCCCGCACAGGAAGCTGGACGCGCAGGGTCGTGCCGCGACCGGGCATCGACGAGATCTCGAGCGTGCCCCCGACCGCATCGATGCGGTCCTCCATGTTGGTGAGCCCGTTACCCCGCGTTGTCGTCGCCAGGTCGAACCCGCGCCCGTCGTCGACGATCTCGGCACACAGTTGGTCCCTCTCCTCGCGAAGTCGAACCCTGACACCGGAGGCACCCGCGTACTTCTGAACGTTCTGCAGTGCCTCGAGCGTACAGAAGTACAGCGCGGCCTCGGTGTCCTGCGCGTACCTCCCGACACCATCCGCGTCGACCGAGACCGGTAGCGTTGCCTTGCGCGCTTGAGCGCGCAGTGCGGCCGGCAAGCCCTGCTCGGCGAGCATCGGTGGATAGATGCCGCGGGCAAGATCACGGAGCGTTTCGAGGGCTTCGTCCACGTCACCCTTCAACTGCTCGAGCGTCGACTTCGCCTTATCCGGATCGCGTCCGAGCAGGATCTCCACAAGCCCGAGCTTCACCTTGAGGGCCACGAGGTGTTGCTGCGCTCCATCGTGCAGGTTGCGTTCCAGCCGGCGACGTTCCTGATCCTGCGCTCCGACCAGTCGCTGGCGCGACGCGCGCAACTCTTCGACGCGTGCATGCAGATCCGCCGACAGCCCGACGTTCTTGAGCACGAGGCCCGCCTGTCCGGCCAGGTGAGACAGCAGGTTCTCCTCGACCGGTGTCAGCGACTCACCACCGCGCTTGGTCACGCTCAGCGCGCCGAGGAGGTCTCCCTGGTGCCGCACCTCGACCATTCGATTGGCGCCGCCGGGTGGTGGCGGCGCGCCGTCGATCGTCGCGCGCGGCATCTCGCGCACTGCGTCCACCGGCCAGATCGCCGCTTCGCGCCACATGTTGCCGCTACGCAACCACACGTCGGCTCGCTCCGCGCCCGTTCCCTCGGCCAGCACCCGCGCCATTCGCGGCATCACGTCGTCCGTCGCGTAGGACTCCGCGACACGTTGCGAGAACTGCGCGAGGACCTCATACGGTGTGGCCCGTTCGCCGTAGACGAGCCGGTTGGCCACTTTCTGCAGACGCTCACGTACTGGCTGGAAGCCTATCGCGACGATTGCGGTGGCGAGAATCGACAGACCGAGGTTGGGTTTGCCACCGCCGCCGATCAGCGCGCCGATTCCCACCGCGATACCGACGTAGACGACTGTGATGAATGTCGCCAGCGCCCCATACACGAGGGTGCGGCTGATGACCATGTCGATGTCGAAGAGATGGTGTCTGAGCATCGCCACGCCAATTGCCGCAGGGAGACCGATGCCGAATCCCACGGTCACGATGACGTTGCCGACGATGTCGATCTGCAAGGCCGGCACGATCAGACTGATCACCGTGAACGTGATTGAGGCCAGCACGGTGGTGCCCAGCGCGAAGGTGACCCATCGCATCTGTTCGCGCTCCGCGCCCGTCGAGCGTCGTAGCCGGACAAGCACTGCAACTACGGCCGCGACCACCACGATGAGGCCTCCCAGGTAGACGGCGTACCCCAGCGGCCCCATCTCAAGGCCGTGAATGCGCGCCAGCACGACGGGGTTGCGGACGTTCGGGGCGCCCGGAGACTGCAGCGGCGCCGGATCCAGGTAGCCAACGGCGTTGTTGGCCACGGCCAATGCGATGTCGAGCCACACCAACGCCTGCCATCGATGTGACATGAGCCGCCCATTGGGGAACAGCAGCAGAATGAGCACGACGATCCCGGGGAAGACGAGACCGCCGAGTGTCGAGCCTATCCACGCGACCCACTCAGCTCCTGGCAACGAGCCCTTGTCGACCACCAGCGTATGGACGACGTACTGGCTGGCCAGTCCCTGGGATGCTGTCCCGATCGCGCCAAGCAACAGCAGCCAGCCGATGGGGTTGTGCGGCCGTCGCGATGCGATCAGCCCACCCACCAACGCGATGGCAATGCCCGGGACGACGGCTTGCACGAATGCACCGGCGAGGTCGACGTTGCCCATCGCAGGCCCGTTCGCGAAGGCGAGTACGATCGCGAACCCGCTGATGAGAAGGGCGAGGCTCGTGCCTCCCCAGGCGAGGATCGCGACGCGGCGTTGCCTCATTGCCCGCGAGCCACCACACCAGAATGTCGCGTCGCAGGCCGCAACCACGCACCTGCGTCGTTCGCACCATGAGCGTTCGTTGACGTCACCGGCCGATGAACGTCGAGCGGGTGCACCGGGGCGTTGCCCGATTGCGTATCAGCGCCGTTCATGGCAAGGATTCTGAGACGATCGACCGGCGACCGAAAGTGTGCCTGCCGCACACTTGCTGGGGAAGCCAGCATCCCGCCGAGGAGCATCCAGAGCCGCACCTTTGTCGGCGCCCGATGGAGCTGCGGCGCGCCCGATGCCGTTTCCCACCGCCGACGCGACATCACCGATGGGAAGCGTCGGTAGCGAGGAACTCCGCGGACGGCGCGATAGCGGCCGGGCCCGCGCCTGCGTGACGTCGGTTCAGCGGACGTCATACGAGGGTGACCGGCTCATGCCTGCTGGGCTTCTCGATTCCTGATGGGTTCTGGTCCCCCACCATGGGACTCGATGCGCTGATGCCGATGCATGTGACCTTCGGCACTGGTCAGGAGCGTCAAGGCGCGCGATGCTCAGCGCACGCGCCCCAAGCGCGGCGTGAGGTGGCACATGATGAACACGAGCACGACGGACATGACGGTCCCCGCAGCCGACGTGTCGCTGCAGGGGCACCCCGGCCATTCCCGTGGGCGCTCGCGGCGTCGCGGTGCGGCCGGACCCGGCAAGGCCCTGGCTCGCTCGCGTGGAGGCGCCGACACCGCTCGACATCGGTGGTCGGGTTCGCTGATGGCCGAACAGCGTTTTCGCGACCGTGCCGAAGCAGGACGACTGCTCGCCGCCGAGCTCGGCGACTTCGCGCACCGACCCGACGTCATCGTGCTCGGCCTTCCGCGTGGTGGCGTCCCCGTCGCATCCGAGATTGCGCGAGCCCTCGACGTTGCCCTGGACGTCCTGATCGTCCGCAAGCTCGGCATGCCCGGCCAGGAGGAGCTGGCCGTTGGCGCGGTGGCCAGCGGCGGCCTTCGGGTCCTGAATCCCGAGGAGGCCGCGTTGGTCTCAGACGAGGAGCTCGAGCATGCGACTCGTCGCGCGCGCCACGAAGTCGAGCGTCGGGAGGTCCTCTACAGAAAGGGACTCCCGGACCGGCGACTCAGCGGGAAGACGGTGATTCTTGTTGACGATGGTGCCGCAACCGGCGCCACCATGCGCGCGGCGATCGCGGCGGTGCGCGCACAGCATCCCGCTCTCCTCGTGGTCGCTCTTCCGACCGCTCCGCCCGAGACGTGCGCCTCGCTCACGACGGGCGTTGACGAGCTCGTCTGCCTGATGGCGCCGAAGCTGTTCCTCAGCGTGGGGCAATGGTACGAGGACTTCTCGCAGTGCACCGACGACGAGGTGTGCGCGCTCCTCAATGCCGCGGGGGACCCGGCGAAGGTGTGCTTCACAGCTTCTCCGGAGTGAGGGAATCGATCACCTGAGCGCATCCGGGCGCCACGTCTCTCCAGGTCGCCACAGGAGTGCGGAGGGTGACGAGCGCGCACGTGGGAAACCGCCCTCGCAATGCGTCCACGTCCGGACCACGTCCCGCGAGTGCGAGCGCAAGATCCTGAAGGCCCGGATTGTGGCCGATGAGCAGAGTCGACGGAATCACATCGGGAAGTCGACGAAGGCGTTGCAGGAGCGCCTCAACCGGGGCGGCGTACAGCTCGTCCTCCACCACGATCTTCGTCGTGCCGGGTAGCGAGCGAGCGATGAGCTCCAGCGTCTCTCGACACCGCTTCGCGGACGAGCACAGCACCAGTGCGGGCGCGATGCCGCGTGGAACGAGTTGCTGTGCCAACCGCCTGGCGTCGCGCTCTCCGCGTCGCGCAAGCCGTCGCTCGTGGTCGTCAACAGCGGGCTCGGACGAGCTTGCCTTGGCGTGGCGCAGCAGATGGATGGTCTTCATACGTCAATCCTCCACAACGTTGGCCTCATCCTCCGCCATCGAGACCGGCGTCGTTGTGACCTTCTTCGCTGCCGGGCGCCCTCACTCGGGACCTTTGGCCCGTGACCCGGCTCCGTGCACGGTCTACAGTGGTCTGCAGCGACGACCCGGTGTTCGGCAATGAGGGATTCGATGAGTTGGGCGACGATTCACAAACCGCCAAGCGCCTGGAGTGTGACGCCCAACCTCCTCGACTACGACGAGGTCTGCAAACACTTCACCTGGGACAGCGCCCGCTCCGCGCTCGACGGGCTGCCCGGTGGCCGCGGGCTCAACATCGCACATGAGGCCGTGGATCGCCATGTCGCCGCCGGCAACGGTGCGCGGGTCGCCGTGCGCTGGCGGGGCCGGCGCGGAGAACGTGAGGAGTGGACGTACGCGCAGTTGAGCGAACGCAGTGACCGTTTCGCCGGCGCCCTGCGGGCGATGGGCGTGCCGGTCGGCGAGCGCGTTTTCGCCCTGCTTCCCCGTATCCCCGACCTCTATGTCGCTGCGCTCGGCACACTCAAAGCTCGATGCGTCTTCTCGCCGCTGTTTGCGGCGTTCGGTCCGCAGCCGATTGCTCAGCGACTTCGCCTCGGCCAGGGCAGCGTGCTGGTCACCACCGAGTCCCTGTATCGGCGGAAGGTCGCGGGAATCCGGCAGAGCGTGCCGGATCTGATCCATGTGCTCATCAGCGGCGGGTGGAGCACCGACCCGGCGGCGGCGAACGTGCAGGAACTCGAGGCGCTCCTGACCGCCGCTCCGAGTGCCTTCGAGATCGAGCCCACCGACCCGGAGGAGCCCGCCCTCCTGCACTTCACGAGCGGTACCACCGGCACCCCCAAGGGAGCGGTCCATGTCCATGCGGCCGCCGTCATGCACCACCACACCGGACACTACGCCCTCGACCTGCACCCAGGGGATGTCTTCTGGTGCACCGCAGACCCTGGCTGGGTCACCGGGACCTCGTACGGCATCTTCGCGCCCCTGCTGCACGGCATCACCATGGTCGTCGACGAAGGCGAATTCGACGCCGAGCGCTGGTACGGCATCATCGAATCGGAACGAGTCAGTGTCTGGTACACGGCGCCGACCGCGGTCCGCATGCTCATGAAGACAGGGGCAGACGTTGCGCTCGCACATGACCTGTCCAGCCTCCGGTTCGTGGCGAGTGTCGGCGAACCGCTCAATCCCGAAGGCGTGATCTGGGGGCAGGACGTGCTCGGACTCCCCATCCACGACAACTGGTGGCAGACGGAGACGGGCGGCATCATGATCGCCAACTTCGCTGCACTGGACATACAACCGGGGTCGATGGGGCGACCCTTGCCCGGCGTGGAGGCGACCGTGCTGCGGCGCGATGCGCGTGGGAATCCCGTCGTCCACGACGGAGTCGCCGAGACCGCGGCGCCGGGTGAGGAAGGTGAGCTTGCGCTGCGACCCGGCTGGCCTTCCATGTTTCGCACCTACCTCGGGGACGAGGAGCGCTATCGCGCGTGCTTCGTCGCGGGCTGGTATCGCACCGGCGACCTGGTTCGCCGCGGCGACGACGGGTACTTCTGGTTCGTGGGTCGAGGGGACGACGTCATCAAGTCGGCGGGGCACCTGATCGGTCCATTCGAGGTGGAGAGCACGCTGATGGAGCATCCCGCAGTCGCAGAGGCAGGGGTCATCGGCGTGCCCGACCCGGTGGCCGGTGAGGCGGTCAAGGCCTTCGTCTCGCTCCATCGCGGCTACCAGCCGACGGATGAGCTCCGGCTCGAGTTGATCGGATTCGCACGATCACGCCTCGGCGCCGCAGTGGCTCCCAAGGACATTGCCTTCGACGCCGACCTGCCGATGACAAAGAGCGGCAAGATCATGCGTCGCGTCCTCAAGGCACGCGAGCTTGGGCTACCGGTTGGTGACCTCTCCACCCTCGAGGAGACATCATGAGCCTTCCCGCACAGTCGCCTGAGCACGTGACCACACCACCGTCGGTGTCGAAGGAGCATGCGCTCGAACTGTTTCGCAGCATGCTGCGGATCCGACGGTTCGAGGAGCGCTGCGTGCAGCTGTACAGCGCGGCACGAATCCGCGGCTTCCTGCACCTGTACATCGGTGAAGAGGCGATCGCCGCCGGCGTGATGCCATCGCTGCGGTCTGACGATCCCATCGTGTCGACGTACCGCGAACACGGCCATGCACTCGCGCGCGGCATCCCGATGAACGCCGTGATGGCCGAGATGTTCGGCAAGGTCCAGGGGTGCAGCCACGGGCGCGGTGGCTCCATGCACCTCTTCGACATTGGTGCGCGCTTCTATGGAGGGAGCGCAATCGTCGGCGGGGGGCTGCCGCTCGCGGTGGGCATCGGACTCGGCGAGCGCATGCAACAGCGGCACACCGTCACCGCGTGTTTCTTCGGTGACGGCGCGGTGGCGGAGGGCGAGTTCCATGAATGCCTCAACCTGGCAGCCCTCTGGAAGCTGCCCGTGCTGTTCCTCTGCGAGAACAATCGCTACGCGATGGGGACCGCGATCGACCGGGCGCTCGCCAACGTCGATGTGACCGCAAAGGCGGCCGCGTACAACATCGCAGCCGAGGCGGTCGACGGCATGGACGTGCTCGCGATCGAGGACGCCACGCGCCGCGCGGCGGAGGCGGTGCGCGACGCCGGCCCGCGCCTGCTCGAGTTTCGCACGTACCGATATCGTGCCCACTCGATGTACGACCCCGAGTTGTATCGGTCCAAGGAGGAGGTGGAGCACTGGCGCGAATACGATCCACTCGTGACCTTTCCTGCGCGGATGCGCGCCGCCGGTCAGCTGGACGACGCGAGCCTGAGCGCCATCGAACAGGAGATCGCGGCTGAGATCGACGCGGCCGTCACCTACGCCGACGCGGGGACTCTCGAACCGGTGAGCGACCTGACCCGGTTCGTGTACACCGAGGCGAGACCATCGTGATGGAAACGCCCGTCTCCACCGCCGTGCACACGCCGGAGGCCGGCGCCACCATCCACTGCAGCTACCGCGAGGCGATGCGCGCGGCCATCCGCGACGCGATGCACCGCGATCCCCGCGTGTTCCTGATGGGTGAGGATGTCGGCCGCTACGGTGGCTCGTTCGCTGTGAGCATGGGGCTGCTCGCCGACTTCGGGCCGGAACGGATCCGCGATACGCCGCTTTCCGAATCCGCGTTCGTCGGCGCCGGCATCGGGGCAGCGCTTGTGGGAATGCGCCCGATCGTCGAAATCATGACCGTCAACTTCAGCCTGCTGGCGCTCGATCAGATTCTCAACAATGCGGCGACCCTCTCGCACATGTCCGGCGGTCAAACCTCGGTGCCCCTGGTGATCCGGATGACCACCGGAGCAGGCCGCCAGTTGGCCGCGCAGCACTCGCACAGCCTCGAAGGATGGTATGCCCACATTCCCGGGCTGAAGGTGCTCACACCCGCGACGCTCGAGGACGCACGGGGGATGCTCTGGACGGCCATCGAGGATCCCGACCCGGTGCTGATCTTCGAGCACGGCGTTCTCTACAACATGGAGGGTGACCTCGCAGCGGACGCCGGACCCGTGGAGATCGCACACGCGGCGGTGCGACGGCATGGGGACGATTGCACGCTGATCAGCTACGGCGGCACGATGCCGAAGACACTGGAGGCTGCGGAACGCCTTGCCACCGAGAACATCGACTGCGAGGTGATCGACCTGCGCACCCTGCGCCCTCTCGACACCGGGGCAATCCTTGCGTCGGTGAGCAGGACGACGCGCGCAGTCATCGTGGACGAGGGCTGGCGCAGCGGCAGCATCTCTGCGGAGGTATCGGCCCGAATCGTGGAGGGCGCCTTCTACCGGCTCGACTCGCCCGTGCTGCGCGTATGCAGCGCGGAGGTCCCGATGCCATACCCGAAGCACCTCGAGGATGCCGCGCTGCCTCAGGTCGAGACGATCATGGCGGCCGTCCGCGAATGCGTCGGGAACCATGGGTGAATTCCGGATGCCCGTGCTGGGCGCTGACATGGAGCGTGGCACCCTCTCGCGCTGGCGCGTGAGCGAGGGTGACCACGTCAAAAAGGGCGACATCATCGCGGACGTGGACACCGACAAGGCGACGATGGAGGTGGAGGTGTTCGAGAGCGGCATCGTTGAACGCCTGCTGGTCCAGGAAGGCGAGACAGTGCCCGTCGGCACGCCACTCGCGGTGCTGGTCGCTGCTGGCGAAGCCGCTGCGGCACCAACCCTGAGCGCCGCGCTCGCGCCATCCGACGGCATGGCGGCGCAGCCGGTCCGTGTTGCGGCCTCACCCCTGGCACGACGGCTCGCAGCCAAGCTGGGCGTGGACCTCGGTGCCGTGCATGGGAG
>JBAUTG010000147.1:0-27443 GCA_049582105.1 Candidatus Dormiibacterota bacterium
GACATAGCCAGGGGAGTCGCCGGAGCCGACGTCCCCCCGTCCGCACGCGGCTCAGTACCCAGGTCAGCGTCGCGGCGTACCGCGTTCATGAGCGTCTCTTTCACGTCAAGGTCGAACACGTCCCCGAACTCATAAGGCTTCGTGTCCTCTTCGCGTTCTCCTCCATGTCCGTGGCGAGCGACGGGGTGATCACCGAAGCGATCGCGACGCAGTCGCGCGAAGAGGTCTCCGAGGGCTTTCTGACCGATCCGTCGCAGTCCGCGTGCGGTGAGCTTCATGCCCTCATCGTCGCGTTCGACGAGTCCGCGTTGTTCGAGCTCCTCGGTCATGCGCTGCAGGCGTGAGAGATCGCGCGCCGCGTTCTCACCGAGGACGTCGCGCAATGCCTCCTCGGTCGCGGCATCAAGCGGATCACCGCGGTACATGCCGCGCAGCCCGCGCTCCAGCTCCTCGATGGACTGGAGGCGATCCATCACACCCATCGCCTCATCGAACGGGAGCTGCTCGTTGCCGAAGAATGAGTACCGCTGACCGAGATGGCGGCGATCGGAGAGCAGTTCCAGCCCGCTCATCAACTCGGCGAGCTGCGCCTGCAGATCGGGGTCACCGAAGGTCGCCGAAACCATCTCCTCGAGCTGATGACGCATCTCCGGCGAGAGCGACTGCATGAGTGAGTCCATGCGCGCCATCTGCGCAGCGAGTTGTGCGAGGAACTCGTCGAACGTCGCCGGCGCGTCCGGGAACATCGCGCCCCACTTCTTCAGGAAGTCCTCGTAGTTGTGCTGCAGCTGCGCCTCAGGCACGCCCTCGAGCTTCTGGCGCACGAGCGAGTTGAGGTCCCGGGCCATGTCGCGCAGCGCGGCGACGTCCTGCTTCGACATCTGTCCCATCTGCTCGGACATCTGCCTGAAGTACGTGTTGACGACGTTCTGCTTGATCTCCTCCAGCAGCTTCTGGAATGCCTGCTCGGCGCGCTGGTCCATGAACTCGTAGCCCTGCAGCTCACGGATCACGCCACCCGGCTCCTGGGGCAGGTTGTCGAGGTGCTCGCGCCGCTTGCTCGCGACGCGCTCGAGGATGCGCTGCGCGCGCTCGTCGGTCGCGTTCTTGAGGCGCTCGTCGATACCCTGGCGCTCGAGCCGGAGCACGTTGTCGAGCTTCTCCTCGATGTCCTTGAAGACGTTGTCGAGGCTGTAGCGCTCGAGCTGCTTCTGGCGCTGCTTGCGCAGCCGCTCCATCAACTCCTCGAGCCCGGCGAACTTCCGTCCGTCGCGGTCACGCCACCCCTGGCTCAGCAGTCTGCGCAGCGCCGTCTCGAAGTCCCAACCGTGGAAGACGTCCTCACTCAGGCGGTCGAAGAGCGCGTCCGCCTCGTCGCCGAGGGGATCCTGCGTGCCGTCCCAGCCGCTGAAACGATGCTGACGCGCGTTCCGCCTCAGCTCGACGAGTGGCCGCTCGACGAGCGGTTCATCCTCCATAGACCGCGCTTCCGTCGAGAGCGGTCTTGTTGAGGCGCTTGCCGAGATGCAGCCCCTCGAGGATGAACTCGAGCACCGCGACGCGCATCGCGTCGCTGTCCGGCTCGCCGAGACGCTGTCGCGCCTTCTCCACACCGGGGAGCTCGCTGAGCGCCTGCGCGTACTGCGTGACCGGGTGCTGGTCGCCGACCTCCACGGTGAACCCCCCGCGGTCGAAGCGCTGCACGAGGTCGCCGAATTCCTGCACCGTGAAGTGACGCCGGAAGACGTTGTTGCACGCGGTGCGCATCAGCTTCTCGAGCACTGCGCCGTCGTCCCCGTCCTCCCAGGTCTCGAGCTCGATCTTTCCCGAGGTCGACGATGCGAGCGCGGGCAGGTCGCTGATCCGGGCGACGGCTTCGCGCTCGCCGGTGCGCAGCGCGCGGCGCAGCGCACCCGCTGCGAGGTTCTCGTAGTTGGCGGTGGTGAGCCGCACCGACACACCACTGCGCTGGTTCACCTGCGGGTGCCGGCGCGCGACGTGCGAGAGCTCGGCGACGATCTCCTGCATGAAGCCGGGGACGATCACCGGCACCGGCATGTCGTCGAATGTCATGCGTTCCTGCTCGGCGATGGCGATCTCGTCGTCGAGCGAGCGCGGATAGTGCGTGCGAACCTGCGCGCCGAACCGGTCCTTGAGCGGGGTGATGATGCGACCGCGGTTGGTGTAGTCCTCGGGATTCGCCGTCGCGACCACGTAGACGTCGAGCGGCATGCGCAACCGGTAGCCGCGGATCTGGACGTCGCGCTCCTCGATGATGTTCAGCAGGCCGACCTGGATGCGCTCGGCAAGGTCGGGCAACTCATTGACCGCGAAGATCCCACGGTTGGTTCGCGGGATGAGCCCGTAGTGGATCGTCAGCTCATCGCTGAGGTAGCGTCCCTCGGCGACCCGGATTGGATCGACCTCACCGATCAGGTCGGCGATCGACGTGTCGGGCGTGGCGAGCTTCTCCGAGTAGCGCTGGTCGGGGGTGAGCCATGTCAGCTCCGTCGCGTCGCCGTGCTCGGCAACGAGGTCTCGGCAGCGGCGGCAGATCGGCGCATAGGGGTCGTCGTTGATCTCGCACCCCGCGATCGCCGGGACCGCGTCGTCGAGCAGCGTGATCAGCGTGCGGATGAGGCGGGACTTGGCCTGACCGCGCTCGCCGAGCAGCACCATGTCCTGGCCCGCGAGGATCGCGTTCTCGATCTGCGGGATGACCGAATCGTCGTAGCCGCGGATCCCGCCGAAGAGCGCCTCGTGGTTGCTCAGCTTGCGGATGAGGTTGCGACGCAACTCGGTGCGCACGGGGAGCACGCGGTACTCCGCGCGGCGCAGCTCACCGATTGTGGATGGGGCCTGGGACATCGCGTCCCAAGCCTACACCGGGGCGGTGAATCGGGTCCCGCGCCCGGTCAGCGCCGCGTCCTCGCGGCGAGCGTCGATCGAAGCACGTGCCGCGGCGACGAGCCGCCCCGCGAGCTCCGGCTGCTGGCCGAAGTGCAGGTGGATGAACGACCCGAGCAGCAGCGAATCGGTCCAGCCCTCGCAGCCGAGTGGCTCGCCGTCGCAATCGTGCATCGAGTACGCCGGGCTGAGGCAGTCGCCGCCCGAGAGCAGGCGGCTGAAGTGGAACTCGTGGCCGCGAAGCCGTGTGCCGGACGGCCCGAGCATCGACGTGGTGGCGATGGTGAGGTCCCGGTACCCGCTGTGCAGCGTCCCCGCCTCGAGCGCGACGTCGATCGGGATCAGCCCCGCCATCTGATGGGTCGCGCCGTCGCTCGTGCGCAGCGAGCGAGCCGAATACTGCAGGCCGCAGCCCTCGGCGTACACCGGGATGCCGTGCATGCGCGCGCGACGGAGTGACTCGAGGAAGGGGTGGTTGGCTGCGAGCGTCGGCACGAAGGCCTCGGAGATGCCACCACCGATGTAGATGAGTCCGAGGTCGCGCGGGAGCGCGTGGTCTTCCAACGGCGAGAACGTGACGATCTCCGCACCCGCGTCCTCGAGCAACTCGAGATTCTCCGGGTAGTAGAAGCAGAACGCATCGTCGAACGCCACGCCGATGCGCACCGGCTCCTCGCTGCGAACGCTCGGGCGCAGCACGGAGGTCGGTGGGCTGATCATTCGCGCGCGCCCCATGAGTCGCTCGATCAGGTCGAGGTCGCAGTCGCGTGCGACGGCGTCGCCGAGCTCCCCGATCGCCTCATCGACGTTGGGGTTCTGGAGCAGCGGCAGGAGGCCGGACCGCAGCTCCGGGATGCGCACCGACTGGATGTGCGGGAGCGCGCCGAGCACCGGCATGCGCGCGAGCGACCAGATCGAGTCCTCGATGACGCGACGCCGGTAGTCGTTGGGAACGTTGTTGAGGATGACGCCGACGACACTTCCGGAGCGGTCGAGCTGCTTGATGCCGAGCACAGCGGCAGCCGAGGTCTCGCCCATCGCCCACGCGTCGATGACGAGCACAACCGGCGCTGCGATGAGGTGGGCGACTTCGAGCGTGCTGCCCGCGAACTCCGGCGTGGCATTCGTTGCGTCGGGCGGCATGCCATGACCGTCGAGCAGGCCCATTGCGCCCTCAACGATCACGCGATCCGCACCGAGCGCGCCGTGCGCGAGCGCGCGCCGGACGCCGTCGCGCCCGAGCAGCCAGGAGTCAAGGGTGCGACACGGCCTGCGGCTTGCATGGGCGAGATATGCCGTGTCGATGAAGTCGGCGCCGACCTTGAAGGTCTGTACCGTCCGGCCGCGAGCACGCAGGGCCGCTGTCAGGCCGAGGCTGATCGAGGTTTTCCCCGAACCCGATCCGAGCCCGCCGACCACGAGCCGAGGAATCCCGACCTCCTCGAGCATGAGGTGCCTCCAGATGGCCCGCCTCAACCTGAGGTGGGGCGCCTTGGGAAACGCTCACCGAGCTCATCGATCGCGGGAGCTCGCACATCGACGCTATCACCGGGGGTCGGCTCAGGCAAGTTCGAAGTTGTAACGGTTATTGGGGGCCGTTTTCGGCCGCGCTGCTACCGTCGAAGGCGATATTCCAGCACGGAGGTGCCACGTGTCAGGCAACCAATGGCCGCTCATCAGAGCGGAGCGCGCCGCGCTCATCGCCGACCTCGAGAGCCTGCCGGAGGCGCAGTGGTCCACGCAGTCGCTGTGCGCCGCATGGACGGTCCGTGAGGTGCTTGCGCACATGACGGCCACCGCGAAGATGACCACGCCCGGATTCCTCGGAAAGTTCATCGCGAGCGGGTTCCGCTTCAACGCGATGACGGCCTCAGGAGTGAAGGCGGAGCTCGGCCGGTCCGTGTCCGACACGCTCGCCGCCTTTCGATCTCAACTCGATGCGACAACGCATCCGCCGGGTCCGGCAGCCGAGGTGATGGCCGGTGACATGGTCATCCACAGTCAGGACATTCGATGGCCGCTGCGGATCGCGCACACCTTTCAGCCGGAGATGCTGACCCTCGTTGCCGACTTCACGATCAAGAGCAACGCGCTGCTCGGCGGGAAGCGGCGGGCGACCGGTATCAAGCTCGTGGCGACCGACGTGCCATGGGTTCGTGGTGACGGGCCCGAGGTGCAGGGTCCGCTTGGCGCGATCATTCTCGCGCTCACCGGCCGCAAGGCCGGGTTGACCGACCTCACCGGCGAGGGGGTCTCGACGCTCAGCGAGCGCTACAACTAACCGGGCGCCACACCCGCGACGGTCGCCGCGCTGCTCCCGCTGAGCACCACCTCCTGCGCCGGACGCAGGTCTCGCAGCCGGGCGCGGACGCGCACGAATCCCTGGAAGGTGTCGAGGTCCAGGCCGAAGCAGGCGTCAACCAGCCGGTTGCGCGGCAGATGGTCGGCGAGCCCCGGCTTGTTGAACGCGATCGCCTCGACGATGCCGTCGCCGGTGGCGAGCGCGACCCTGATGTGCTGCCCTTCGGACCCGAAGGTGGACGTCCCCAGGACGCGTGCTCCGCGGACCGAGAGCAGCGGTGCGGGGTTGCCCTGACCGCATGGCTCAAGTTGATCGAGCGCGTGGCAGAGCTCCGGGGTCACGTCGATGCCGGTGATCTCGCAGTCGATGAGGAAATCCCGCCGGCGCTCGATCCCGGCGTTCTGCTCGCCAACGGCGGCGTTGATGAGCTCGCGGAACTTGTCGAAGCGCGATGCCTCGAGGCTGAAGCCGGCCGCTGCCGCATGACCGCCGTAGCGGAGCAGCACTGCTGCCGCACCGTCGAGCGCACGGACGATGTGGACGTCTCCCGCCGACCGCGCGGATCCCTTGGCTTCCACGGGATCGAGACAGGCGATGAAAGTCGGACGGGCGTAGCGTTCGGCGATCCTGCCCGCGACCAGGCCGACGATTCCCATCGGCCAGTCCGGGTCGCCGAGCACGATCGCCGGCGCGTCGTCGTCGATGGCCGCCACCCGCTCCTCCGCCTGCGCGAGGGCTGTCGCCACGGCCTGCTGCCGGAGGCGGTTCTGCATGTCGAGGTCGGCGGCGAGTCGCTCTGATTCCTCCGTGTCATCCGACAGGCAGAGTTCGAGCGCGAGGCGCGCATCCTCCATGCGCCCCGCCGCGTTGATGCGCGGCCCGACCGCGAACGCGATATCCGTGGCATGCGGCGGCATCGCGGTGCCCGCCGCCTCGCAGAGCGCGCGCAGGCCGGGCAGATCGGTGATCCGTGGCAGCCCGTCGCGGACGATGACCCGGTTCTCGCCGCGCAGCGGCATCATGTCGGCGATCGTTCCCAGCGCCGCGAGCCCGAGCGACGCGTCGGCGCTCCCCGGAGGCACCGCGCCGACTGATTCGAGCGCCTGGACGAGCTTGAAGGCGACGCCCGCCCCGGCCAGGCCGTCGAACGGGTAGGTCGAACCTGGGAGCTTCGGGTTGACGAGGGCGTCCGCGGGCGCGAGCTGGGGCGGTGTGCCGCCCGGAGCGAGCGCAAGGTGGTGGTCGGTGACCACGAGGCGCATGCCGGCAGGGCGGCCCCGCGCAACGTCGACGCTGCTCGTCCCGCAGTCGACGGTGATGACGCACCCCGCGCCCTGCGCGGCGAGATCCTCGAGGGCGGCCGCATGCAACCCGTACCCCTCGGTCATGCGGTTCGGGATGTACGGGATGACGGTCGCCCCCGCCGCGCGGAGGCAGCGCGTGAGCATCGCGCAGGCGGTGACGCCGTCCGCGTCGTAATCACCGTAGATGGCGATCGTGACGTGCTCGCGGATCGCAGACTGCACCGTGGCAACCGCGAGGTCCATCGCCGGAAGCGCGAACGGGTCGTGGTAGCCGCCCGTCTGCGCCAGGAACGCAGCCGCCGCGGCCGCGTCGAGGCCCCGTGCCGCGAGCACCTGCCCCACGACCGGATGCATCCCGGACAGCGGCTCGGCGTCGCTCACCCGCCAGCGACGCGGCGCCGGCTGCACCGGCCGGCCTCAGGCCCCTGAGGTCGGCGGTGTCCCTGGCGTGCCGGGCGCGGCCGGTGCGGGGGGCGTGACGCTCGGCGCCTGACCGTACGTCGCATTGGTGATCGCGCTGAAGTCGACCTTGGGAGCCTCGCCGACGACTGCGCGTTGCGCTGCGTCGATCTGGAAGAACTCGGCGTTCTGGAAATGGAACATGTTGGCGATGACGTTCGAGGGGAACGCCTGGACGCGGCGGTTGAACTGCTGGACGTTGGCGTTGTAGATCGCGCGCGACGCCTGGATGCGATCCTCGGTGTCTGACAGCGTTGCCTGGAGTTGCAGGAAGTTCTGGTTGGCCTTCAACTCGGGGTAGTTCTCGGCGACGGCGAAGAGGTGGCCGAGTGCCATCTGGAATGGGCCTTCGGCAGCGGCCGCGGCGGCCGGTCCCTGCGCGTTCATACCGGCGGAACGTGCCTGGGCGACCTCCTCGAAGACGCCGCGCTCGTGTGCCGCGTATCCCTGCACCGTCGAGACGAGGTTCGGGATGAGGTCGTACCGGCGCTTGAGCTCGGTGTCGATGTCCGCCCACGCGTTCTGCACCGCGTTGCGCTGGGAGACGAACCTGTTGTACGAGGCCACAACCGCAAGGGCGAGGACCACGATGACGACGAGGACGATGATCAGGGGAATCACGAACGTCTCCTTCGCAATGGGGAATCGATTGCGGCCCTAAGGGTACCGCGCCGGAAGTGCCATCCAAACGCCCCGTGCCCGGCGCGGGTCAGACCGCGGGTTGCTCGCGCTCGCTCGGAGTGACCGGCCGCGCTCGCACCAGGGCCGGGATACGCTGCGAGACCGTCGACGTCGCGTCGAAGATCGCGCCGATCGCACTGACCGGCTGCCGGTGCCTGTAGAGCATCAGGTACTCGGGACCGAACACGGCGTGCAGACCGTGGTCGAGACCGAGCAGCGTCTCGATCATCTGCGCGTCGATCAGCTCGACAGCAAACGCCTGGTCGTTCGACTGGACATTGAAGCGGTCGTTGAAGTCGATCGACTCGAACCGGATGCCCGGGGCGCCGATCGACCGTTCGGCGAAGGCGCCGAGCGCGCTCCGCGGTGACACGCTCACCTGGGGCATCTGCATGCCGAGTGGGGTCAGCACGCACGAGAACGAGTACGACGCCGAGCTCTTTCCCTCCTGCTGGACGTAGGTGTAGTCGCAGTAGGTGACCGGCATCCGTCCCCACGAACCGCGAAGCACGTTGCGCCAGTAGCGCCTGTTCCCGGAAAGGAACAGTGAGAAGAAGCAACTCCCGAGGTCCCAACTGCTGCCCATGTACGTCAGCGCGTGAGCTGCGGCGAACGTCCGCATGTCGCGCACGCGTTGCTGCGTGACGAAGAAGGACACCACGCCGACCACGAGGACGAGCACGAGAACGACGAAGAACAGCTGCATTCAGTCGTGCAGTCGCAATCGCATGCGCAGGTTCAGGCGCTCATGAGCTGACGGAGCACGAGCGGCAGGATCCCGCCGTTGCGGAGGTACTCGACGTCGGTCTCGCTGTCGAGGCGGCACAGAGTGTCGAACTCGACGTCCGCCTGGTCGGCGCGGCGCGCGGTCACACGGACGGTGGCACCCGGCGCCGCCTGCGCGACACCACGGATCGTGTACAGCTCGGTGCCGTCGAGGTGCAGCGCTTCCGCGCTCTCACCGGCGCGGAACTGCAACGGGAGGATGCCCATGCCGACCAGGTTGCTGCGATGGATCCGCTCGTACGACTCGGCGATCACCGCGCGAACGCCCTGGAGCAGCGGGCCTTTCGCGGCCCAGTCGCGCGACGAGCCGGAACCGTACTCGCTGCCCGCGATGATGATGAGCGGGACACCGTCCGCCCGATACTGCGCCGACGCATCGAAGATGCTCATCACCGCGCCGTCCGGAAGGTGCGCGGTCCAGCCGCCCTCCTTGCCGTCGGCGAGCTGGTTGCGCAGACGGATGTTGGCGAAGGTGCCGCGGACCATCACGTCGTGGTTGCCGCGACGCGCGCCGTAGGTGTTGAAATCACGCGGCTCGACACCGTGCTCGCGCAGATGCAGCGCTGCCGGGCTCGTTCCCGCGATGCTGCCTGCGGGAGAGATGTGGTCGGTCGTGATCGAATCGCCGAGGAGCGCGAGCACGCGCGCATCGATGATGTCAGCAGGCGCCTGGGGTTCCGGCGACATCCCCACGAAATACGGTGGTTCGCGCACGTACGTCGAGTCGGCGTCCCAGTCGAAGAGCGCGCCCGTCGGCGACGGCAGTTGCTGCCAGTGCTCGTCGCCGTCGAAGATACGCTCGTACTCGCGCGTGTACAGGTCACTCCCGATCGCCGCGAGCACGGTGCTCGTCACCTCGTCGGTGCTCGGCCAGATGTCGCGGAGATACACGGGTTTCCCGTCGTTGTCGGTGCCGAGCGAGTCGGTGGTGAGGTCGATGTCGAGATGCCCCGCGAGCGCATATGCGACCACCAGCGGCGGCGACGCGAGGTAGGCGGCCTTGACCTGGGGATGGATGCGACCTTCGAAGTTCCGGTTGCCGCTGAGCACCGCCGCGACGGCCAGATCCTCGGCGTCGATGCGTTCCGCGACATTCTCGGGCAGCGGTCCGCTGTTGCCGATGCAGGTCGTGCAGCCATAGCCCACGAGGTTGAAGCGCAACTGCTCGAGCGAGCCGAGCAGGCCCGCGCGCTCCAGGTAGTCGGTGACGACACGCGATCCGGGTGCGAGGGAGGTCTTGACGTAGTCGGGGGGCATCAGGCCGCGGGCAACGGCGTTGCGCGCGAGCAGACCCGCGGCGACCATCACCGCAGGGTTTGACGTGTTGGTGCACGACGTGATCGCAGCGATCACCACCGAGCCGTCGCGGACGAGGTCGGCGTCAGGCGGGCCGTTCGGCGTCGGCGGTGCGGCACGGCCGTTGGGATCGATGCCGCCCTCCTCGACGAGCCGCGGCACCTCGCCCTCGGCGGTGACCTCGCTCGTCGCTCGAGCCGCACGCTGCTCCCAGACGCTCGTGAAGGAGTCCCAGACGTTCGGCAGCGCGACGCGGTCCTGCGGTCGCTTCGGGCCCGCGACGCTCGGCACCACGCTCGCGAGGTCGAGCTCGACCGTCTCGCTGAAGAAGGGGATCTCCGACTCGTCGGTGCGGAACATCCCCTGTTCCTTCGTGTACCGCTCGACGAGCGCGATGTGTTCGGGATCACGACCGGATCCACGGAGATACTCGAGCGTCCGTGCGTCCACCGGGAAGAGCGACGCCGTCGCGCCGAACTCCGGGGACATGTTGGAGAGCGTCGCGCGGTCCGGTACCGACATCGAGCTGAGACCGCTGCCGCAGAACTCGACGAACTTGTTGACCACGCCGTGCTTCCGGAGCATTTCGGTCAGTGTCAGCACAAGGTCGGTGGCCGTCGTTCCCGCCGGCAAAGCGTTGTGGAACCGGACGCCGACCACGATCGGGGCGAGCAGGAAGAGCGGCTGACCCAGCATGCATGCCTCGGCCTCGATGCCGCCGACGCCCCAGCCGAGCACGCCAACCCCGTTGACCATCGGCGTGTGCGAGTCGGTGCCGACGAGCGTGTCGGGCAGCGCCGTGCGCACTCCGCCGATCTCGCGCACCTGCACCACCTGCGCGAGGTACTCGAGGTTGATCTGGTGCACGATCCCCATGCCGGGCGGGACGACCCGGAAGCCGCGAAACGCCTGCTGCGCCCAGCGGAGCAGCGAATACCGCTCGCGGTTGCGCTCGTACTCCCGGACGATGTTCCGTTCGTAGGCTTCGCGGTTGCCGAATGCGTCGACCTGGACGGAGTGGTCGACGACGAGGTCGACGGGCACCAGGGGATCGATGCGCATGGGGTCACCGCCGGCACGGGCGACCGCTGCACGCATCGCCGCGAGGTCGACGACGGCGGGAACGCCGGTGAAGTCCTGGAGGAGCACCCGGGCCGGCATGAACGCGCGCTCCCGGTCGGTTTGCAGGACGGTCCCGTTCCAGCGTGCGATCGCCTCGACGTCACCCTCGCGCACCGAGGGCGCCGCAGCGTTGCGCACGCTGTTCTCGAGCAGGATCTTGACCGTGACCGGGAGCCGCGAGACGTCGCCGACGCCTCGCTCGGCGAGTGCCTCGAGACGGTGATACTCAACCCCGGGCACGAGTTGCGCCCTGGTGCCGAACGGATCGCTGGCAGCCATGACCCATCCATCTTCGCACCCGGAACACTCGACCTGACCACCACACGGGGAACGGCGCGGCTATTCTTCTCGTCCTGTCGGCGGAGACTTAGAGGGTAAATCGTTGGCGACCAGCCAAAAAGCGGACGTCCGTCCGGAACACCAGCTCTACCATCAGTATTCGACCGACGTCGACCAGGCTCGGACCAACGTCCATTACGAGCAGCCGCCCGAGTTCTTCCTCCTCATCACGGGAGGGGACTGGAATGTGTACTCGGCGAACCTCTGGGACCCGGGCACCGAGACCGACACCCAGTCACAGGCCGCCAAGCTCGACCTGATCGCGCGGCTCGCGGGCCTCGAGAAGGGCATGCGCCTCATCGACGTCGGGTGCGGCTGGGCGGGGCCCCTCACCTACCTCTGTGAGACGTACGGCCTGACCGGGACCGGCCTGACGCTGTCGCCGACGCAGAAGGGCTACGCCGAAGGGAGGATCGCTCGCCACGGCGTCGACGCGAAGATCGTGCTCAGCCATTGGGAGGACTACACGCCGCCGGAGCAGGTCGACGCGATCTACACCGACGAGGTGATCGTTCATTTCTTCAACCTCGGCGGGTTTTTCCAGAAGTGCCACGACTGGCTGAAGCCGGGCGGCGTGATGATCAACAAGGAGCTGCACCTCAAGCACCCGCGCCACGCCAAGCTCGAGCGCGGCGGCGAGTTCGTGAGCCAGATCTACGGCGACACCGGCAACTATCGAACCCTGTCCGAGGAGCTCGGGCTCGCCAACGCGGCCGGTTTCGACATCGAGCGTGTGCACCACATCGAGCGGCGCCACTACGAGGTGACCATCGACCACTGGCTCGCCAACATGCACAAGCACGCGGACCAGCTCAAGGAGATGGTCGGCGATCAGCACTACCGCGATTTCCGGGTCTACCTGCGGCTCGCGCGCCACATCCAGCGCAACGTGACGCTTGACGTGGTGGTGTGCCGCAAGTTCTCCTGAGCGAGGACGCCGGGCAGCCGAGGACTCAGGTCGGGGTCGAGAGCTGCGCCAGCCAGGACGTCAGGTGCGAGTACGCGCCTGTCGCGAGGAGCACGCCGAGCGCGACGGTGATGATGCCGCCGGCCAGCGTGAGTGGCCGCACGAAGCGATTCAGCTTCTGAGGCAGGTCGGGCAGTGATGCCCAGACCAGTGCGGTGGCGATGAACGGCAGCCCGAGGCCGATCGAGTAGACGACGAGCAGGAAGGCTCCTGCGAACGCATGGGAGCTGAGCGCGGCGAGCGTCAGCGCGGCAGCCAGGTACGGACCCACGCACGGCGTCCAGCCGATTCCGAATACGACACCGACCAGGAACGCGCCGAAGACGCCGCGACGGCGCAGGCGTTCCGGCAACTGAAAGCCGGCCGTCCGCTCGAGCAGGCCGATCCGTACCGCGCCGATGATCGCGAGCCCGAAGACGATCACCAGCACCCCACCGACGATCTCGACGATCCGTCCGCTCACCGTCCCGCTGGCGACCCGAGCGATCCCCCCGGCGGTCAGGCCGAGGAGGACGAAGACCACCGTGAACCCGGCGACGTACAGCAGGGAACCGGCGAGCAGGCGCAGCCGGAATCGGTGCCGCTCCGGGTCGGCGAGCTCGGCGGCGCTCACGCCCGAGACACAGGCGAGGTACGCGGGCAGCAGCGGGACCGTGCAGGGTGCGAGAAAGGACCCCAGCCCCGCGACGAAGGTCGCGAGCACCGTCGCAATCGAAATCATCAGCCGAACGTAAAGGTATAGAGACGGAAGCCGGACGGCACGGTGAGATCGATGAGGTGGTAGCCGGATGAGACGCCGCTGAGCAGCTGGAACAGATCCTGCCGGGACACTGTGAATCCCGAGCCCGTCAGTGCCGGGCCGCTGTTCGAGGCGGCCACCGACTTTCCGTCAAGTGTGACTGAAACATGAAGGTCGGACCCGTTCGTGCCGGCGACCACGTATACGGAGTCAGCCTGGAAGTTCAGCCGAACGTGACCGGTCGTGTCCGCCTGCAGGTACTGGCCCAGGTCGGTCCAGGTGCCGGTCACCTGCGGGAGGTCATCGCTCTGGGGAGGTCCGGGATCCGGATAGACGGTCGGCTGTCCGATCGCTCCGTAGCTCTCGTTGTCCGCGAGCTCCCCACGCCCGCCATCGCTGCCTGCATAGAGCTCGGGGGTGGTGTTCGAGGGCACCGGCGTCGACGACGGGAGTGGCGCCTGCGTGACATTGAGCAACTTCGCCACCGCAGCGTCGGTCTGCTCGTAGTCACCTTCGCCGAAGCTCGTGTAGGCGACACGGCCCTGCTGATCGAGGAGATACTCCGCCGGCCAGAACCGGTTCCGGTAGGCGTTCCAGGTGTCGAGCTGGCTGTCGATGGCGACCGGCCACGTCACCCCCAGACGCTGGACCGCTGCCGCGACATTCGCCTGCACCATCTCGAAATCGAATTCCGGCGAGTGCACCCCCACGATCACGAAGCCGTCGTCCTTGTAGTCGTTGTACAGCTCCTGGAGGTGCGGGATGGTGCGGACGCAGTTGACGCACGAGAAGGTCCAGAAGTCGACAAGCACCACCTTGCCTCGGAGGCCCGCGAGCGTCAGTGGCGGGCTGTTGAGCCATCCGTCGATGCCGACAAAACCCGGCGCCGGGTAGCGCCCGCCGACCGGTTCCACCTGACCGCCTGTAGTCGACGCCGTCGCAGGCGGAGGGGGCATGCGGGCCGCCGTCACGAGGACCGCGGCCACGATGAAGACCGCGACAGCGGCCAGCGCGATGCGGTATCTGGTCATCGGGAACTGCTCGACTGTATGGGTGCCACGTTGACGGAACATTACGGACGGGTGCACGTCTGCTAGCGTTGGGCGAGATGCTCGGCGACCGAAGGCGCGTGGTCATTGAGCACGTGCGGCCGCGAGTCGACGGCGGCGAATTCCCCGCAAAAGCCACACGTGGCCTTCCGCTGCGAGTTTCGGCCCGGGCGTTCGTCGACGGGCACGACCCGCTGCTGACCTGGGTCTGGCACTGGCCCGGCGACGCCCCGCTCGTTCGCGAGGCACCGCCGCGCGGGCTCATCGAGGTCGCCATGGAGGCTGAGCCGCAGGACTGGTTCGGCTGCTGGATCACCCCCACGAAGTTGGGCCCGTGGAGCTTTGCGGTGGTCGGGCTGCCCGATGCATGGGGCGGTTGGGCTCGCGATCTCGCGATACGGTTCAGCGCGGGCATCGACGTCGAGCTCGATCTCGCCGACGGTGCCGCAATGGCTGATACGCGCTCGATGCTCGCGGGAATCTCCAAGGCGGACCGGCGAGCGACGGCAACCCTTGCGATGAAGCTCGCCGCCCCAGCCTCCGTCGAATCCCGGCTGCAGATCGCGACCCGGGACACCACCATGGCGCTGATGCGGCGCACGGCCGATCTCAGCCACGCGAGCATCGCCGGCCCGTTCCACCTGTGGGTCGACCGAGAGGAGGCCGGCTACTCGGCGTGGTACGAGATGTTCCCGAGATCCGAAGGCGCCGTGCCGCCGAAGAGCGGGACGCTGCGGACCGCCGAGGACCGGCTCCCCGGAATCGCCGCCATGGGGTTCTCGGTCGTGTACCTGCCGCCCGTCCATCCAATCGGCACCACGCATCGCAAGGGCCCGAACAACGTGACCGAGTGTGGACCCGGGGACCCGGGCAGCCCGTGGGCGATCGGCTCGGCACCCGGCGGCCACACATCGATCCACCCCGACCTCGGCACCCTGGCCGACTTCGACCGGTTCGTGGAGGCCGCGAAGAGCTCCGGCCTGGAGGTGGCGCTCGACTACGCGCTGCAGTGCAGCCCCGACCATCCCTGGGTGACCGAGCATCCCGACTGGTTCCGTCACCGGTCGGACGGCTCGATCCGGTACGCGGAGAATCCGCCCAAGCGATACCAGGACATCTATCCGATCGACTTCGAGACCGACGACTCCGCCAACCTCTGGGTGGCGCTCGCCGGCGTGATGCGCTTCTGGATCGCACGCGGCATCCGCATCTTCCGCGTCGACAACCCCCACACCAAGCCCTTCGCATTCTGGGAGTGGCTGATCGCCGAGATCCGCCGCGAGCACCCGGACGTCATCCTGCTCGCCGAGGCATTCTCCCGGCCTGCGGTGATGCAGCGGCTCGCGAAGATCGGCTTCACCCAGTCCTACACGTACTTCACGTGGCGCAACAGCGCCTGGGAGCTCCGCCAGTATCTGACTGAAGTGTCACAAACCGAGCTGGTCGACTGGTTCCGGCCGAACTTCTGGGTGAACACGCCGGACATCCTGCACGCGACGCTGCAACACGGCGGCCCGCCGGCGTTCCGGATGCGCGCGGTGCTCGCGGCGATCACCTGCCCGTCCTGGGGCATGTACAGCGGCTTCGAGCTCTGCGAGGCGACCCCGCTCCGCGAGGGTAGCGAGGAGTACCTCCACTCTGAGAAGTACCAGCTGAGACCCCGCGACTGGTCGCAGCCCCACTCGCTCGCCCCGCTCATCGGTCGCCTGAACCAGATCCGCAATGCGCACCGCGCCGCGATCGCACAGCTGAGCACGTTGCGCGTGCACCACATCACCGACGACTCCATGCTCTGCGTCTCACGCGCGACCCCGGACAAGGACGACGTGATGCTCCTGATCGTCAACCTCGATCCCCATCATCCGCACGAGGCCACCACCTGGCTCGACCTCGAGGCTCTCGGCGTGAGCGCCGACCGGCCCTTCGAGGTGCACGATGAGCTCGGCGGCGGTACGTTCACGTGGCACGGACCGGTGAACTACGTCCGCCTCGACCCGTCTCAGCAACCCGCACACATCCTGCATGTACGGAGGAACCAATGAGCGCCGAGCTCGCGGTCGACCCGCTCTGGTTCAAACGAGCTGTGTTCTACGAACTGTCGGTCCGCGCGTTCCACGATGGGAACAACGACGGTATCGGCGACTTTCCCGGGTTGATCAGCAAGCTCGAGTATCTCGAGTGGCTCGGTGTCGACTGCATCTGGCTCCTGCCGTTTCAGCAGAGCCCGCTGCGCGACGGCGGCTACGACATCGCCGACTACCGCGCCGTGCTCGAGGACTACGGTGACGTCGACGACGTCGCGCGCCTTGTCGACGCGGCACACCACCGCGGGATCCGCGTGATCATGGATCTCGTCATCAACCACACGAGCGACCAGCACGAGTGGTTCAAAAGCGCTCGATCGTCGCCTGACAGCGAGCACCGCGACTGGTACGTCTGGTCCAACACCAAGAACCGATTCACCGACGCGCGCATCATCTTCCTCGACACCGAGACGTCGAACTGGACCTGGGACGAGCAGTCGGGCGCGTACTACTTCCATCGTTTCTTCAGCCACCAGCCCGATCTCAACTACGACAACCCACGTGTGCGCGCGGAGATCATCGACGTCTGCAGGTTCTGGCTCGACATGGGGATGGACGGCTTCCGGCTCGACGCGGTCCCGTATCTCTTCAAGCGTGAGGGCACCAACTGCGAGAACCTCCCGGAAACACACGGCTTTCTCGCCGACCTGCGCGCCGCCATCGACGCCGAGTACCCCGGCAGGGTGCTCCTCGCAGAGGCCAACCAGTGGCCCGAGGATGTGGTCGACTACTTCGGAACGCCGGACCGGCCCGAGTGTCACATGTGCTTCAACTTCCCGCTGATGCCGCGAATGTTCATGGGACTGCGCCGCGAGCAGCGCTACCCCATCACCGAGATCCTCGAACGCACGCCCGCACTGCCGCCGATGACACAGTGGGGCATCTTCCTGCGCAACCACGACGAGCTCACGCTGGAGATGGTCACGGACGAGGAGCGTGACTACATGTGGTCCGAGTACGCCAAGGACCCGCGTGCGAAGCTCAACCTCGGCATCCGGCGCCGGCTCGCCCCGCTGCTCAACAACGGTAGGCGGCAGATGGAGCTGTTCCACGGGCTCATCCTCTCGCTGCCCGGGAGTCCGATCCTCTACTACGGCGACGAGATCGGCATGGGGGACAACGTGTATCTCGGCGATCGAGACGGCGTCCGGACACCGATGCAGTGGAACGCCGACCGCAACGGCGGTTTCAGCCAGGCGGATTTCGCACAGCTCTACCTGCCGCCGCTCATGGACCCCGTGTACGGGTTCCAGGCGTGCAACGTCAGCGCCCAGCGGCGCAACGAGTCATCGATGCTGCACTGGCTGCGCCGGTTCATCGCGGTACGCAAGCGGTGGCCGGTGTTCGGCGAGGGCGCTTTTGTCGCGCTCGACGCGGCGAACCCGTCCGTCTTCGCGTTCATACGTGAGCTGGACGACCACGTCGTCCTCTGCGTCAACAACCTCTCGCGTTTCGCGCAACCGGTCGAGCTCGACCTGCGCAAGTACGTCGGAACGACCCCGGTCGAGATGCTGGGCCGCGTCCACTTCCCGCGCATCGGCGAACTGCCGTACCTGCTGACCATGGGGCCGCACGGCTTCTATTGGTTCACGCTCGATCCGGCGACGCCATGACCTCCGCGATGGACGCCGCAACCGCCCTGCTCAACGATCACGGCATCGCCGGGTGCGAGACCGCACTCGGTGCGTATATCGCGCATCAGCGGTGGGCTGGCGCGCACGGCCGCACCATCGAGCGGACCGAGATCGTCGACGCCGCGGTGATCCAGTCCGCATCGCCGCTCCTGGTGCACACGCTGACAGCTGTCACGTTCACCGACGGCGTCACGACGCGATACGCGTTGCCGCTGAGCGTGCGCGACATGGACGATCCCCTTGCCGAGCGCGCCCCTGACTTCCTGATCGCCTGGCCGGGTGCGCCACGCATGCTGCTGCTGTTCGACGCCATCGGCGATCCCCTGTACATCGCTTGGCTGCTCGACTCCATTCGCACGCAGCGTGTGCTCGCCACGACCAGCGGTGAGATCCGCTTTTCGTGTCCCGATGCGGCGGCTCTGGACACCGGCAGCCTCAGTTCGGTGCGCCACCTGCGCGTCGAGCAGAGCAACACGTCCCTCGAGGTCGGTGACGCGCTCTTCCTCAAGCACATGCGAAGGGTCGAGCCGGGGCCGTCCCAGGAGCTCGAGATGTCCGACGCACTCTATGCAGCGGGGTTCACGCATATCGCGCCGCTGCTCGGACGCGCGGTGTGGGCGAGCGGAGCCGACCCACCGTCACCGCTCGTGCTCCTGCAGCCCTTTCTCCACAACAGCACAGAGGGATGGGCCCTGGCACTCACCTCGCTGCGCGACCTCTACGCGGTCGCCGAGGGAATGGGACCCGCCGACGCGGCCGCACGTCGCGCCGCGGTCGACAACCAGGATGCCGCCTTTGTCGCCGAGTCGCGGCGGCTCGGCCAGGTGGTGGCGGAGATGCACCTCGCGCTCGCGGCCACACGCGGCATTCCTGCGGTGACGCAGGCGCCACTCACGCACGACTCGCTCGCGCAGTGGGCGGACACGATGACCGGCGAGTTCGACGCGCTGCTCGAACGCGACGACACGTCACTCGAGCCACTCCGGAAGGTGCGGCCCCGGGTGATCGCGCGTTTCGATCAGATCCGGTCCCTCCCGCCTGCGGGACTGCTCACCCGCATCCACGGCGACCTGCACCTCGGCCAGCTGCTCCGCATCGACACCGGCTGGGTCGTGCTCGACTTCGAAGGAGAGCCCGACCGGACGCCGGCGCAGCGACGCGAGCTCATGAGCCCGCTGCGCGACGTCGCGGCGATGCTCCGGTCCTTCGACTACGCCGCCGCAGCGGCGATCGCCGAGCGCGCGGCGCCCGACAGCGACGACGCGAAGGCGCTCCTCGGCTTCGGTGACGCGTGGGCCGACGCGAATCGCGACGCGTTCTGGAGCGCCTACCTCGATGCCATCGGCACGCACCCCGTGCTGCCGAAGCCCGGCCCGTCGCTTGTCGTCCGTCGCGCTTTCGAGTTCCAGAAGGCGGTGTACGAGATCGGCTACGAGCTCGGGCACCGCCCGGCGTGGGTCGAGATCCCGCTCCGCTTCCTGCTCAGGGGCGCGGAGTCCGCGTGACGGCGACCGGAAGCGCGGCGGGCGACCTCGAGGCTGCGGTCGAACGCCTCATCGCCGGTCGCCTGCGCGACCCGCACGAGATCCTCGGCGCGCACCCCGCCGGCGAGACGACGGTGATCCGGGCGTTCCATCCCGACGCCACCGCGGCGAGCGTCGCGCGCGAGGGCGGGGTCACGGCGATGCGCCGCCTCAACGGTCTCGGGCTCTTCGAGGTCAGCCTGCCGGTCACCGACCTTCCCGGCTACCGGCTTCGCTTCCGGAACGACGACCGCGAGTGGGAGCAGGAGGACCCGTACCGGTTCACGCCGACCCTCGGTGAGCTTGATCTTCATCTGATCGGCGAGGGCACCCACCTGCAGCTCTGGCGCGTCCTCGGCGCGCGAGTCATCGAGCACCAGGGTGTGTCCGGCACAGCGTTCAGCGTCTGGGCGCCGAACGCGCTGGGCGTCAGCGTCGTCAGCGACGCGAACTTCTGGGACGCGCGCACCTGGCCCATGCGCACGCTCGGCGGCTCAGGCATCTGGGAGCTGTTCTGCCCCGGGGTCGGCGCAGGCGTGCGGTACAAGTTCCTGGTCACCCGCGGCGACGGGATGCGCATCTTCAAAGCCGATCCCCTGGCGCGCTCGTCCGATCACCCGCCCGGCACCGCGAGCATCGTCGAGCAGAGTGCCCACCGCTGGCGCGATGCGAAGTGGATGCGCCGGCGGGCGCGCACCGGACTGAACAACGCGCCGTTCGCCGCCTACGAGGTCCACCTCGGCTCGTGGCGCCGTGCGCCCGACGGACGGGTGCTCACCTATCGGGAGATCGCCGAACCACTCGCCGCGCACTGCCGCGCGATGGGCTTCACACATGTCGAGCTCCTCCCGGTCATGGAACATCCCTTCGGCGGGTCATGGGGCTACCAGGTCACCGGCTACTACGCACCGACGTCACGGCACGGCACGCCCGACGACTTCCGAAGGTTCGTCGACGTCATGCACCGCAACGGCATCGGCGTGCTGCTCGACTGGGTGCCGGCGCACTTCCCGCGGGACGGCTGGGCGCTTGCGCGCTTTGACGGCACGCCGCTCTACGAGCACGGCGACCCGCGCCGCGGCGAGCACCCTGACTGGGGGACGTACGTCTTCAACTACGGCCGGAACCAGGTGCGCAACTTCCTCGTTGCCAACGCGCACTACTGGGCGGAGGAGTTCCACATCGACGGGCTGCGCGTCGACGCCGTCGCGTCGATGCTCTATCTCGACTACTCGCGACAGCCGGGGGCGTGGGTGCCGAACATCAACGGGGGCAAGGAGAATCTCGAGGCGATCGCACTGCTGCGGGAGGTCAACGACACGCTGCACGCGCGCGGCACCGGGATCATCACGATCGCCGAGGAGTCGACGACGTGGCCGGGAGTGACCCGCTCGACGGCAAGCGGGGGGCTCGGCTTCGACTTCAAATGGAACATGGGCTGGATGCACGACACGCTCGACTATCTGCACAAGGATCCCGTGTACCGCAGGTATGCCCATCATCAGATGACGTTCGGGCTCATGTACGCGTGGTCAGAGCGATTCATCCTCCCGCTGTCGCACGACGAGGTCGTGCATCTCAAGGGATCGCTGCTCGGCAAGATGTCCGGCGACCCCTGGCAGCGCTTCGCGAACCTGCGCGCGATGTTCGGCTGGATGTGGGCGCACCCCGGCAAGAAGCTGCTCTTCATGGGCGGTGAGCTCGGCGACGAGCACGAGTGGGCGCACGAGTCGTCGCTCGACTGGTCGCTGCTCGACGACCCGGCGCATGCCGGTGTCTCGCACCTGGTCGGCGACCTGGGCGTGCTCTACGGGACGGTGCCGGCGCTTTCCGAGCTCGACGAGAGCCCCGCGGGCTTCCAGTGGATCGACCCGGGGAACGCGGACCAGAACGTGCTCAGCTTCATCCGCAGAGACGCCAACGGGCACCCCGGGATCGCGTGCATCGCCAACTTCTCGCCGGTCGTCCGGTACGACTTCCGGGTGGGGCTGCCGCTGGCGGGTCGATGGACCGAGGTGCTCAACACGGACTCCGAGCACTACGGCGGGAGCGGGGTGGGGAACCTCGGGGCCGTCGAGTCCGAGCCGAAGCCCTGGCACACCTTCCCGCACTCGGCTGTGCTGACACTTCCGCCGCTCGGCGTGCTCTGGCTGGCGCCCTCACCCATTGCTTAACCAGTGCCCAGCGGACAGAATGGACGCAAACCTGCGGGCCGAGAGTGGACGAGTTGCGATGGATCAGCCTTGCGATGCATCGCGCACGTCGCGCTTGGGGCGCACAAGCTCTGCCCGGATACGAGGATGACCGACGACCATGAACACCGAAGAGGCCCGCACCCGGCTGCTGAGCGAGCGCGTCCGCATCGAGGAGCTCCGTCGGGCGGCGAACCGGCTCACTGCGGACGCCCAGGAAGCGACCGAACGCGAGCTCTCGTCTGCTGAGCAGCATCCCTCCGAGCTGGCGAGCGAGACGATCGGTCTCGAGCTGGACCAGAGTGTCCTGCAACACGCCGAGCTGGAGCTCGAGGAGCTCGAGGAGGCGGTGAAGCGCGTCGACCTCGGCTCGTACGGGCGCTGCGAAGCCTGTGGCCAGCCGATCAGCGAGGCACGCCTCGAGGCGATCCCCACGGCGCGCTACTGCATCGAGGACCAGTCCAAGCAGGATCGCGGGCGCCGCAACGGGCGTTAGCCGGGATTCAGCCGGGCGGCCGCCTCAGTGGCGGAAATGGCGCTCCCCGGCGAGCACCACGGCCATCCCGAGCGCGTCCGCGGCCTCGGTGACGGCCGAGTCGTTCTTGCTGCCGCCGGGATGGATGACGGCGCGAACCCCGGCCCTGCCGAGGGTCTCCAGACCGTCGGGCATTGGGAAGAACGCATCCGACGCGGCGACGGCGCCGACGCTGAGATCGCCGGCTCGCGCGACCGCGAGCTCGGACGACTCGACGCGGGACATCTGTCCGGCCCCGACGCCGACGGCCATGCCGTCTCGCACGACGACCACCGCGTTCGACTTCACATGCCGGCACACGCGCCAGGCGATCAGCAGGTTGCGCCACTCCGCACCGTCGGGCTGCCGCCTGCTCGCCACCGTCATGGTGGAGCGATCGGTCACCACGCGGTCGCGCGTCTGCACGAGCAGGCCCCCATCGATGCTGCGCACATCCCGCTGCTCCGCGCACGATGCGCGATCGACCACGAGCACCCGCATCCGAGGCTTCGTGGCCAGGTGCGCTGCCGCGTCGTCGTCGATGCCGGGACACACGACCGCTTCAAGAAACGTTCTGGCGATCTCGGTCGCCGTCGCAAGGTCGATGCGGCGGTTGACCCCGACGATGCCACCGTACGCGGCGCGCGGGTCGCACGCGTACGCGTTTCGATAGGCGTCGGCAGCCGTCTCGCCGACCGCGAAGCCGCACGGGTTCGTATGTTTGATCACGCACGCCGCGGGCTCCTCGAACTCGTAGACGAGCGCACGGGCAGCGTCGACGTCGAGCCAGTTTGTGAACGACAGCGCCGAGCCCTGGAGTGATCTCGCGTGCGCAACACCGCCCGGACTGCCCGGGATGGAGTAGAGCGCACCGTGCTGATGCGGGTTCTCGCCATAGCGGAGCTCGTGGAGTCGCTGACCGCCGACGGTGAACTCCTCAGGCATCGCGTCATCGCGGACGTTGCTCCGCAACCACGCGGCCACCTGGGTGTCGTACGACGCCACATGCGCAAACGCCTCGACGGCGAGACGGTACCGCGTCGCGGTCGAGATCGACCGATGCGTGCGCAGCTCGGCAAGCACGGACTCGTACTGATGATGCGAGGTGACCACGGCCACCGAGTCGCGGTTCTTCGCCGCCGCACGGATGAGCGTCGGCCCGCCGATGTCGATGTTTTCGACAATCGTGTCGTCATCAGCGCCGCTTGCGAGCGTATCGGCGAACGGATACAGCGACGAGACGACGAGGTCGATCGGCTCGAACTTGTTCTCGGCAAGCTGCCGCATGTGCTCCGGGATGTCGCGGCGAGCGAGGATCCCGGCATGGATCGCCGGGTGCAGCGTGCGGACGCGCCCGTCGAGCATCTCCGGGAAGCCGGTGATGTCGGCCACCGACAGCACGTCGATGCCGGCCTCGGTCAGCGCTCGACCGGTGCTGCTCGTCGCGATGAGGTCGACACCACACTCGCGCAGCCCGCGCGCGAACTCGACCAGGCCCGTCTTGTCGCTGACGGAGAGGAGTGCTCGCATGCTCAGACCGGTGCCGCCGTGGGTGCGGGGAGCACGCGCACGCGGTCGCCGTCACGGGCGATGCGTCCGGTGCACCAGAGTGCGACTGCCTGCGGCAGCAGCTCCCATTCGCAGGTGTGGATGCGGGCGCGGAGCGTCGCGGCATCGTCGCCGGGCTTGACCGGGACCGCGCCCTGCAGGACGATCGGCCCGCCGTCCGCCTCACCGCGGTCCAGGAGCTGGACTGTGCAGCCGGAGATCTTCACGCCGCGCGCGAGCGCCTGCTCGACGGCATCCATGCCGCCACTGAACGCGGGGAGCAGCGAGGGATGCACGTTGAGGATCGCGTCCCGATAGGCGTCGAGGAACTCGTCGCTGAGGATCCGGTCGTATCCGGCGCACACGACGAGACGCACACCCGCGTCGCGCATGCGATCGCGTATCGCACGGTCGCGTGCCTCGGAGTCGCCGCCGAACGCCGCCTGGGACAGTGCCACGGCGGGGACGCCGTGCACTCGCGCCACGTCGAGCGCACGGGCGGTCGGCCGGTTGCTCACCACGAGCGCAACCTCCGCCGGGAAGCCGGGCCCGGCGCATGCACGGAGCAGCGCCTCGAGGTTCGTTCCAGCGCCCGAGACCAGCACCCCGATCGGGGTACGCCCGCTCACTGCAGCACGACCCGCCGCGGACCGGTCTGCGGAACCACCTCGCCGATGCGCCAGACGGGGATGCCGGCGGCGGCATCGATCGGCGGCGCGCCGGCCGGGACGATCACCACCATGCCCACACCCATGTTGAAGGTGCGCCACATCTCCTCGAGATGGACGGCGCCGGCCTCCTGGATGGCGGTGAAGAGCGCGGGAATGTTCCACGTGGAACGGTCGATGGTTGCCGCAAGGCCTTCGGGGAGCACGCGTGGCACGTTGTCGATCACCCCGCCGCCCGTGATGTGGGCCATGGCGTGGATGTCCGTCCTCGTTCGCATTTCCCGGATCGCGTGGAGGTAGGCCCGGTGCGGCTCGAGGAGGAGGTCGACCAGCGGCTGCTCGGTGCCCGGCAGCACATCGGACCACTGCAGCTCGTGCTCGGCGACGATGTGCCGCACCAGCGAGTACCCGTTGGTATGCAGGCCGCTGCTCGGCAGCGCGTACAGCTGATCGCCGGCCTGAACGCGGCTGCCGTCGATGATCTTGTCGCGCTCGACGGAGCCGACGATGAACCCGGCGATGTCGTAGTCACCCAGTGCGTACACGCCCGGCATCTCGGCCGTCTCACCGCCGATGAGCGCGCAGCCGGCCGCCCGGCACGCCTCCGCGATCCCCTCGATGAGCTCGGCGAGGTGCTCGGGCACGAGCTTGCCGGTCGCGTAGTAGTCGAGGAAGAAGAGCGGCTCGGCGCCGCAGCAGAGGATGTCGTTGACGCAGTGATTGACGAGATCGCCGCCCACGGTCGAGTGGATGCCCATGGCCGCGGCGATTTTCAGCTTGGTGCCGACGCCATCGGTGCTGGAGACGAGCACAGGCTCGCGCCAGCGCTTGACGTCGAGCGCAAAGAGGCCGCCGAAGGCTCCGATGCCGCCTACGACCCCGCGCGTGAAGGTACGCGAGGCCATGCGGCGAATCCGTTCCTTGGCTTGCTCGGCGCGAGAGATATCCACGCCGGCGTCGGCATAGCGCATATGCATTGAACCTTGTTCCAGGGAATGCGTGCGACCGTCTGCACCAGGGCTAAGCAGAGAGAATCGGGCGCCCCCTATGAGATCAAAGCCAAGAGAGATTCTTCGGTCGCCTGGGCGACCTCCGAATGACAGCGTTTACAACTAGAACGTCTTGAGCAGGCGGCGCCAGCGCACCAAGCGCGGGTGAAGCAAGGCATTGGCATATGCGTAGACGCGTTCGCGCACCTGGCCCGGCTGCCAAGCATCCTCACTCGCCTGCACGGACATGTAAATCACCACGGGAGTACCGATGATATTGGACTCGGGCACAAAGCCCCAGTCGCGGCTATCCCAGGAATCTTCGCGGTTATCGCCGAGAACGAAATAGCTGCGCGTGGGGACGGTGACCGGGCCGAAGTTATCGAGCGCATTGGGCGGATCGTGGCGGTATGGCTCGCTGAGAGCCTGGTCGTTAACGAAGACGCGGCCCTGGCGAATTTGGACGGTGTCGCCAGGCATTCCGATCAGGCGCTTGATGAAATCCTCGTCGCGGTCCGGGAGCGGCGCGTGGAAGATCACAACCTGCTGGCGGCGCGGTTCGCGCCAGAGGCGGATGTGATAACGCGTGAAAGGGAGGCCGATATCATAGCCGAAGCGGCTCATGAGCAAGTGATCGCCAACGAGCAGAGTGCCCTCCATGGAAGCAGAGGGGATTACGCGCGCTTGCACCATGGTGCCGGTAATCAGGAAAAACGCGAGGCCCACCCAGACCCAGGAAAGCAGTTCCCGGACCAGGATCTGCTGGAAGGTCCTGTGCTCCACGGCTTGCGAATGGCTGGGGGCATCGGCGGCGGCCAAATCGCGGCCGGGAGAAAGATTAGCGCCCGCGTCAGGGGTCATCGATTTGGAGTTCATCGAATCGGCGCTGTTGAAATTATCGCTCACGGAACGTTCCTTCTTTGGGACCTTCTTTATGGCCTTCTTTAGGGCCTTCGGCTGGGGGAACTGTGACCAGTTCGCGGCCGCCGGCAGGTACGCCGACTTCGAGCTGCACGTTTTCGCTGACGTAAGCGCCGGTATAACAGGAAGTGCAGAAGCTGCCGGTGGTATCGCTCACGGCGCGGCGCAGGCTTTCGAGAGAGAGATAGCCGACCGAGTCGGCGTCGAGGAAGAGGCGAATCTCTTCGAGCGTGCGTGCGGCCCCGGAGAGATCGGGGTGGCTTCCTTCAGGCAGGCGCTGGCGGATGCGCGAGGCATCCGCGGCAAGGAGCTCCTCGCGCGTGGGGGTATCGACGCCGTAATAGCAGGGCGAAATCGTCGGAGGACAACTGATGCGCATATGCACTTGCGTAGCACCGGCTTCGCGCATCATGCGCACGATTTTGCGGCTGGTGGTGCCGCGAACGATGGAGTCGTCGACGAGGACGACGCGCTTGCCTTCCAGCAGGGCGCGCACGGGATTGAGCTTCAGCCGGACACCGAAATCGCGGATGGACTGCTCGGGCTCGATGAACGTGCGGCCGATATAGTGATTGCGGATCAAGCCCATGCGGAAGGGCAATCCGGATTCGAGAGCATAGCCGATGGCCGCGGGCACGCCGGAATCCGGGACGGGTACGACGAGATCGGCGTCGGCGGGCTGTTCGCGAGCCAGCAAGCGGCCGAGCATCTCCCGGCTTCGGTCCACCGGGAGGCCGAAGACCAGGCTATCGGGACGCGAGAAATAGACGTGTTCGAAGACGCAAAACTGATGCTGCTTTTGTGGAGCGAAGTGCAAGGATTCGACGCCGCTGCGGGAGATGCGCACGAGCTCGCCAGGCTCGATCTCACGGACATACCGGGCGCCCGTGAGATCGAACGCGGTGGTCTCCGAGGCGACCAGCCAGGCGTCGCCTAGGCGGCCGAGGCAAAGCGGGCGAAAGCCGCGGGGATCGCGAATGGCGTAGAGCTCATCGCGCGTGAGCACGAGAAGCGAATACGCGCCTTCGACTTGATTGAGGGCGTCGCCGAGGGCGCCTTGAAGATTATGGGCGGAGCTGCGGGCCACCAAGTGCACGATGACTTCGGTATCGCTGGTGGTTTGGAAGATGGAGCCGCGGTGCTCGAGGCTGCGGCGCAACTTGGCCGCGTTGGTGAGGTTGCCGTTGTGCGCCAGCGCCAGCTTGCCTTTATTGCAATCGATGACGATCGGCTGCGCGTTGGTAAGCGAGGTATCGCCGGCGGTGGAGTAGCGCGTGTGCCCCGCGGCGGCGGTGCCGGGAAGCCGCGCCAGGACGTGCGGCTGGAAGATTTCCTGCACCAGGCCCATACCCTTCTCGAGGTGCAGAGTGGCGCCATCGGAAGAGACGATGCCGGCCGATTCCTGGCCGCGATGCTGCA
>JBAUTG010000148.1:0-7724 GCA_049582105.1 Candidatus Dormiibacterota bacterium
GCCCGGTGCTCTGGGGGCTCGCCGCGGCGGGGAGCGAAGGCGTGCAGCGCGTGCTCGACACCTACCGCGAGGAGCTCACCCACGCGATGGGACTCGCGGGCGCGCCGACGATCGCCGGCATCAGTCGAGACCTCGTCGCCTGACCGGGCGGGTCACCCCGGCCCGCCATCGCCGCGCTCCGTCGCCGATTTCACGTCTTTCGCGATTTGTAACCTCGAGGGCTGACCCGGTTCCCCGACCGACCCGTACGATAGCCGCCACCGCAGTCCGCCGAGCCGTAGCGAAGGAGCCGCAATGGACACGAGCGACATCGGGACATCGACATCGGGCCGGGGCCGCGGGCGTCGTGGTGCAGCGACGCCGGCGCAGCCGGAATCCACGGGCAGCGTGGTCCTGGGACCGCGTGACTCGCTGACCGGCACACTGAGCGTGCACGGCGACCTGCACGTCGAAGGCAGCGTTGAGGGTGAGATCTCCGCAACCGGTGCGGTCAACGTGCACACGACCGGAACCGCACGCGCGCAGATCACCGCACGCGACATCGTGGTCGACGGCTCGCTCGACGGCAGCGCAGTCGCGCAGGACCTCGTCAGCATCGGCGAAGCGGCGCGCATCACCGGCGAGGTGCGCTCCGCACGTCTGCGTGTCGACGAGGGCGCGACGGTGAACGCGACGATCACGATGAGCATCGCCGGCGATGCACCGCCGGCGCGACGCGTGGACGAGCACCACGAGGACTCGGTCGATGTCACCGGCACGCCCGTCTCGACCGACGGGGAGTCGGGCGCTTACGCGGAAGCGAGCGCGGGCGCCGAGTCCGGATCCGAGTCGGGCGAGGGCTGAGCAGCGACGTCGCTCCGCAGCCGTCCGGTCGCGAAGGTGAACGCCGCATGGAACGCGTAATCGCCTTCGCCGAGACGCTGCATGGCGCTGTCGAGCTCCTCCTCGAAGGTCGCGCGCGATCCCGGGCTCAGCACGCCGACCATCGCGTGAGTCCACGGACCGGACCACTGCATCATGTCGGTCCACTCGTGCACGTCTTTCGCGCGGACGCCGGCCACCAGCTGCGTCATGCGGATGTCGGTGAACCCGGCCATCTCGAGCATGCCGGTGAGCACCCATGGTTCGCCGAAGAGCGCGTGATGCGGTGGCGTGCGCGTCCGGACGATCGCGAGTCGCTCGAGCCGCTCGAAGAACACCTCCTGCGCCGGCGTCGACAGGCTGCGACACCGGCAGCACACCGCGATGCGTCCCCCCGGCGTGAGCACACGCCGGACCTCCGAGAGCGCGCGCCATGGATCCTCGAGACAGGCAAGCGATTGCCCGAGCAGCGCGACGTCGAACATCTCGCGGTGAAAGACGAGATGGTGCGCATCCATGACCGTGTACTGCGTGTGCTGCTCCGGCGTCGCGAGTGCGCGCGCGGCGGTGATCATGTCCGGCGACAGATCGATCGCCATGTGCTCGAGGGGCTCGCGCGACGCGCCGAGGCTGCGCGTCACGAGCCCCGTGCCGCAGCCGATGTCGATCACCCGTTCGTCGCCGCGGACCTCGGCAAAGGCGGCAAGACGCTCGGCCGCACGAACGTTTGCGCCGCCCGCCCACGAGTCGTAGCGGGACGCCGCCTCGCGGTAGAAGTCGAGCTGCAGCTGCCGCCAGGTCTCCTGCTCGAGCGTCACGATGCCGCGCGCCTGCGGGCGGGGCTCGCTCAGCGGAGGCGGCTCCGGATCAGTACGATATGCGCCCAGCACCGGACGAGAAGGAGAGGATACATCCGTGGACAACATCATCACTGAGATCGAGGAAGCGTCCATGCCACGCCAGAGTCACCGAAACGGCGCTGCGAGCGCCAAGACAGCCGTGACACTGGGACCGCGCGACATCCTCAACGGTTCCCTCACCGTCGACGGCGACCTCCACATCGAGGGGACTGCCGATGGTGAGATCAACGCGTCCGGCGATGTCGACATCGAGTCGTCCGCCACGGTGCGCGCGCGCGTCGACGGCAAGAACATCACCGTTCGCGGCAACGTGACCGGCAACGTCACGGCACGTGCGCGGCTCAGCGTCGCGGGGAGCGGCATCATCGCCGGCGATGTCCGCGCGGCGCGCCTGCGTGTCGACGACGGTGGCACCGTGAACGGCAGCATCACCATGGGTGCGACCGAGTCGGAGTAAGACACCCGGTTCGTTCGCACGGCTGAATTATCCGCTGTTCGAGGGCCGGATCTGTGTCACGAGTCCGTGGTGCATGGCGTGGACCACGGCCGCGTTAGCGAGTGTGCAGGCCCTCGAGCAGGCGCGTCGTGGCGGCCATCACCTCGTCGACCGCCTCGTCGAACACCTCGCGGTTCGCCTGCGACGGCACCCGGTAGCCGCTGATCTTGCGGACGAACTGCAGCGCGGCGGCACGCGCCTCCTCATCGCCCGCGGCGGGCTCCGCACCTCGAAGCGTCTTGATGCTCCGGCACACGCGTCGAGAATACGCGCAGGGCGGGTCGAGACGTAACGCCGCTCCGTACTCCTTCCCATCGACCACAGCAGAGGTTCCTGATATGCGACGCATCGTTCTGACCCTGACCTGCGCCGCGGCGCTCGCCGCCTGCGGCGCGGCTTCGACATCCAACAGCCCCGGGGGCGGGACAGGGACGTCGTCGGGCGCGACCATCGCCACCGGCACCACCTCGCTCGGCACGGTGCTCACCGATCAGCACGGGCTGACGCTCTACTACTTCCTGCCCGAGAAGGGCGGCACCACCACGGCGTGCAACGCCACCTGCCTCTCGGCGTGGCCGCCGGTCGTCTCCAGCGGGACGCCGAGCGCGCCCTCCGGCGTGACCGGCACGCTCGGCGTCGTCTCGATCACCTTCAACGGCGCCAACGTCAACCAGGTCACCTACAACGGCTGGCCGCTGCACACGTACTCGGGCGATTCCGCAGCCGGCCAGACCAACGGGCAGAACGTCGAGAACACCTGGTTCGCCGCCGAGCCCGGCACGACCGCTGACGAGACCGGCGCCACCACCTCGGGCTCCGGCTCCGGCTCGACCCCGACCCCCGCGGCCACGCCGACCCCGTCGAGCACGACCGGTGGAGGGTATGGATACTGACGCCTCACAAAAGTGAGCGTCTTTCAATACATCGCCGCCAACTGGGACCAGATCGGACCACAGATCGAGACGCATCTCGAGATCGTGGCCGAGTGCATCGTCCTCACGAGCCTGATCGGACTGGGGCTCGGCATCGCCGCAACGCGATCCGAGCCCCTTTCCACGTTCATCCTGGCGGTGACGAGCACGATCCTCACCGTCCCGAGCTTCGCGCTGTTCGGCCTGCTCTCGATCTGGTTCGGGCTCGCCAACCCGCCGGTGATCATCGGCCTCGTCCTCTACGGGCTGCTCCCGGTCACCCGGAACACGCGGGCGGGGATCAGGGCTGTCGACCCGGCGGTCGGCGAAGCGGCGCGTGGCATGGGGATGAGCCCGAGGCAGGTCCTGTTCCAGGTTGAGCTGCCGCTCGCGGTCCCGGTGATCCTCGGCGGGATCCGCCAGTCCACCGTGATGATCGTCGCGATCGCGACCGTCGGCGCCACAGTCGGCGTGGACGACCTCGGCCAGACGATCCTCGGGGCGATCGGGCGGAGCCAGGGCACGCTCGACGCCGTGCTCGCCGGCATCCTCCCGGTCGCGGCGATCGGGATCCTCGCCGACCTCGTGCTTGCCGCGGTCCAGCGTGCCCTGTCCCGCGGGCGGGTCTCGGTGGCCGCGACGTGATCACGTTCGACAGGGTCGTCAAGACTTACGCCGATCAGGTGGCCGTCGACTATCTCTCGCTCGAGATCAAGTCCGGGGAGATCGTCATCCTCGTCGGCCCCTCGGGGTGCGGCAAGACCACGTCGCTGAAGATGATCAACCGGCTCATCGAGCCCACCGCGGGCACGATCAGCATCGACGATCGCGACACCCGGACCTACGACGTCAACGACCTGCGCCGCTCGATCGGGTATGTCATCCAGCAGGTGGGGCTCTTCCCGCACCACACGGTGGCGGAGAACATCGCCACCGTCCCGAAGCTCCTGGGCTGGACGAAGCGGCGGACCCAGGCACGGGTGGAGGAGCTGCTCGACCTCATCGGTCTCCCGTCGAAGGACTACGCGCGGCGGCTCCCGTCGGAGCTGAGCGGCGGTGAGCGGCAGCGCGTCGGCGTCGCCCGGGCGCTCGGCGCCGACCCGAACATCCTCCTCATGGACGAGCCGTTCGGCGCCATCGACCCGATCGCGCGCGAGCGCCTCCAGAACGAGCTGCTCCGGCTGCAGAGCGTGGTGCGCAAGACGATCGTCTTCGTGACCCACGACATCGACGAGGCGGTGAAGCTCGGCGACCGCGTGGCACTGCTCTCCAAGGGAGGCGTCCTCGAGCAGTTCGCCACTCCCGAGGAGCTGCTCGCCCATCCCCAGAACGCGTTCGTGACCGGCTTCCTCGGCGAGGGCCCGCTCGTCCGCCGCCTCGCGCTCATCCAGATCAGCGAGGTGACGCTCCCTGCGTCGAACGGGACGCCTCCCGAGGCCACCGTCGCCGCGGGTGGGACGCTTCGCGACGCGCTCGACGCGGTGCTCCGCGCGCCGGACGGGCGTGTCCGCGTGGTCGAGGGCGATCGGACGCTCGGGGTCATCGATGCCGACGTCATCCGCGCCGCGTCGATGCGGGCCCGGTAGATGCCGCATCTTCCCGCGTGGATGCACCGGCTCCGGCCGTTCGCCGTGCCCTTCTGGGTGGCGATCGGGGTCCTCGTGTCGATCGGCGTCTACCAGACGCTCGTCGGCAAGCCCTACGACTCGCAGATCATCAACGCGCCGAACCTCGAGAGCGAGTTGATCCAGCACATCTTCCTGTCCGGGGTGTCGTTCGGCGTCGTGCTCGTGATCGGCGTGCCGCTCGGCATCCTCATCGCCCAGGCGGGGCCTGCGGTCCGTGTCCCCGTGTTCCTCATCGCCAACCTCGGGCAGGCGATCCCCGGCATCGGGCTCCTCGTGCTGCTCTTCGCATTTTTCGGCCTCGGTGCCACGCCGACGGTGATCGCGCTCGCGGTTTACGGGCTGCTGCCGGTGCTCCGGAACACGGTGGCGGGCATCCAGGGGGTCGACCCGGCCGCCCTCGACGCCGCGAGGGGAATGGGCATGACGCGTTGGCAGGCTTTGGTGCGAGTGCAGTTCCCACTGGCGTCGCCGCTGGTGTTTGCGGGCCTGCGCACGTCCCTAGTCCTTATCATTGGCACCGCCACACTCGGAAACTTCATCGGCGGCGGCGGCCTCGGGGATGTGATCGCCTCCGGCATCAATATCAGCGATCGGATTGTGTTTGTCGGAGCTGTGATGGTTGCATCGCTTGCCCTACTGGCTGACTGGGCGCTCTCCATGGTGGAGCGCGTTGCAGTCCCACGACGCGTCAACGGTTGATCATGCGGAGGAACACACTCATGAGGCGCAAGCTCATAGCGGGTATCGCAGTGGCGATCACCGCGGTCCTTGCTGCATGCGGGGGTGGAAACTCCGGCGGCAGCTCACCCACGCCCACCGCAGTCGGCGCCAAGTCGAACTGCCCGACGGGATCGGGTACGAGCGGCAACGGCGCGACCGTGTCGATCGGCAGCAAATCCTTTGCGGAAGAGCAGTTGCTGGCCCAGATGACCAAGGACGTCCTCGAGGCGCACGGCTTCACCGTCACCTACACGTTCCAGGCGGCCGACAAGGCGATCGGCACCGCGCTCGTCGACGGCAACATCGACATGTACTGGCAGTACACGGGTACTGAGCTCACCGACTATCTCGGGCTCGCAAGCGGGACATTCCCGACTGCACTCGACGCCGCATTCACCTTCACGCAGACCGCCGATGCGCCGAAGGGTCTGTGCTGGGTCGCGCCGACGCAGTTCGACGACACCAACGGCATCGCGATCAAGCAGAGCGACGCCGCCACCTTCGGCAGCTCACTGGCTGCATTCGGGACCTACATCACCGCGCACCCGAGCACCAAGGTCTGCATCCAGTCCGAGTTCCTGACCCGGCCCGACGGCCTGCCCGGACTCGTGAGCACGTACGGCTGGCCGGCCGCGTCCAGCTTCAAGTACATCCAGATCGCGACCACGGCCGAGAAGGCGATCGCGAGCGGGCAGTGCCAGGCCGGCGAGGTGTACACCACCGACTCGGGGATCTCCGCGAACAACGAGGTGACGCTCACCGACGACAAGAACCTCTTCCCGCCGGACAACGCCGGCCTCGTGGTGCGCGACAGCGTGCTCCAGAAGTACCCGGCGATCGCCAACCTCATGACCCCGGTGGCCGCCAAGCTGACGACCGACGTGATGCTGCAACTGAACGCGCAGGTCGAGATCCAGAACATGACGGTCGCCGATGTGGCGCACACCTGGCTCGTGCAGAACGGGTTCCTCTCGAGCTGATTCTCGGGTAGCATCGCCTGAGATGCGGGTGCTACCGGTTGCGACGGCCGCGGTATCACTCGCACTGATCGGTGCGGGTGGGACCACGGCCATGCGCGACATGCATCGCGCGTCGTCGTTCCAGCACGGCGCCGCCGTGCTCGAACGGACGTGGACCGCCGACGTCGCCACGGGCGTCCCTGCTGCGAGCGTGACGCCGCTGCGGCACGCGCTCGACACGTCGAAGTACCTGCACGCGTCGGGGTGGTCACCGGTGTGGTGGTTCGACGACGGGAGCACGTTGCTCACGACGCTGCAGCACGACACCGCGACGGCGTGGACCACCGCGATGGCGGTCGCGCGCTCACGCGCGTACGGCGCCATGACCGCGTGGAGCCAGATGGAAATGCAGTACGGGGCGTACGTGTCCGCGGAGGCGGCGAAGGGCGTGGCGCGATGGGGCGCGCAGCTGGCGGCGGCATCCACCCCCAATCAGATCAATCAGCTCGTCACCGCATGGACCGGCGACATCGAAGTCGCGCGACGTGGCGCGCTGCTCGACGAGGTGGCGGTCGCGGCCGCTCCGTACGGCGGTCTCACGACCCTGCTCGCCAGGGCGGAGCACGCGGTTGCGGTCGGGCATGGCGAAAACCTTGCCACGGCTACGGTATCCGCCCTGATCATTTCACTCTCGGCGTCGAGCACGAATCCGGCCACGACGATCCCGGCGATCAAGTCGATGGCATCCGCGCTCGCGCAGCTGAACGCGCTCATCAGCCTGGACGCGAACGTCAGCGGCCAGCTGCGAGCGCTGAACACGAGGGTGCAGCTCGCGACGGCGCATCAGGCGCCCGGCGCCGCCACATTCACGAGCCAGGCCGCATCGCTTGCCGGCGCGCTCCATGCGGGCGGGACGGCGGCGCACCTGCAGAGCATCTCCAGCCAGATCGTGTCCGTGGAGCAGACCGTCAACGCAGCGCTCACCGCGGTCGGGTGCGGCCACAACGTCCCGAACGGCAAGGTGATCGACGTCAACCTCACCACGCAGTCGGCCGTCTTCTACGACGACGGGTGCACGGCGGGCTCATCCCTGGTGACCACCGGCCGTGCCGGGTTGCGCACACCGACCGGGACATTCCACATCTACGCGAAGTACTCGCCGATCACGTTCATCTCAGCCTGGCCGCCGTCGTCCCCCTGGTATTACACGCCGGAGAACGCCCAGTACGGCATGGAGTTCCGGCGCGGTGGCTTCTTCATCCACGACGCGCCCTGGGAGCCGTCGACGG
>JBAUTG010000149.1:0-3908 GCA_049582105.1 Candidatus Dormiibacterota bacterium
CACCATGGCCGGGCCGGCCGGCAGCGTCCTCGTGGGCCTCAGCCTCTCTCCCGGACTTCCCGGGCCGAACCGGGCGACCGTCTACGTGCTGCCCATCACGGGGAGCGCAGCCGCGCAGGCGCTGCTCGCGAACATCGCCGTGAACAGCGTCGCCACGGCGCTGAAGCCGTGCGGCGCGACGTGCCGCCGGGCGACGGTCGACATCAAGGCGGGCGACACCGTCGCGATCGACGTGCTCAACCCCGGTGGTGGCGAAGCCTCGTTCACGATCCCGCAGCTTCCCGCGCCGTCCGGCGTGAACATACTGCGGCAGGTCGACTCGGCGATGCACGAGCTCACCGCCTACCAGTACAGCGAAGTCCTGAGCTCCGGGACGACCACCGTCAGCGCCGAATACGCGTCGGTCGCTCCTGACAGGACGACGTGGACGGTGGCCGGCACCAGCCAGACGATCCTCATCGGGACGACTCAGTACACGCGGGACGCGCCCGGCGACCCGTGGCACACCGAGTCCGATCTCTCGGCCAACATCGTCCCCTCCTTCGTCTGGGATTTCTTCGAGCCGCTGAGCAACGCCCATGTTGTAGGCCATGCCGTCCTGGACGGTGTGCCGACGACGGTCGTCGCGAGCTTCGGAGACAAGGACGGCTCGCCGATCTGGTTCACATTCTGGGTCGACGCCGGCGGGCTCGTCCGGCAGGTCGCGATGGACGCGCCGGGTCATTTCATGACCGACACCTACACGAGCTACAACCACCCGGCCCCGATCGAAGCGCCCACGGCCGGCTGATGCGAGCGCCGGTCCAACGCTGGCAAAATGATGCCGAACGAGAAGTCCCCCAAGGGATTCGGCTTCACACACGAGGCGAGAGATGGCCCTCCTGACGCAGACCCCCTACAAGGCGCGAACCTTCGACCTCTCTGGACTGACCGGCATCTCCGACAACACGCTCGAGGTGCATTTCGGACTTTATGGCGGTTATGTCAAAAACGTGAACCTGCTCAACGAGCAGCTCGTCACGATGCAGCAGAGTGGTCAGTCATCGAATCCCGCGTATGCGGAGCTCACGCGTCGACTCGGCTTTGAGTACAACGGAATGGTGCTGCACGAGTGGTACTTCGGCAACCTCACCAAGGCAACCGGCGGAGGCATCTCGTCGTCGTCTGCACTCGGTCGCGCACTCGGTGAGTCGTTCGGCGATATCGACACGTGGCGCAAGGATTTCACCGCCATCGGCGGCATGCGCGGCGTGGGCTGGGCGGTGACATATCTCGACACCGCCACGGGCCGGCTGAGCAACCACTGGATCACCCTCCACGAGGACGGCAACATCGCGGGCTTCAAGCCCATCGTCGTGATGGATGTCTGGGAGCACGCGTTCCTGCTCGACTACAAGCCGGCGGACCGTCCCAAGTACATCGAGGCGTTCCTCGCGAACTTCGACGCGGATGTCGCGGAGGCGCGCTTCACGGGCGCACAGGACCGTCCGGTCGGCTGAGCCAGGCCGGTAACCCTAGAGCGGCGGCCCGCCGAGCCTTCGGTACAGCGCATCGAGGTCCGCGTCCTCGGCCCAGTCGATGACGATCCTCCCGCCACCGCCCTTGCGGCGCTGCAGACGGACGCTGACACCCAGCGCCTGCTCGAGCCCGCGCCGGAGCGCGACGTCATCCGGTGTCGCGGGGATCTCGGCTGGAGCCGTGCTCCGAGGGCTCGGGGCCGCAGTGGGCCGTTCGAGACGCTCCTGGACGGCACGCTCGGTCTCGCGGACGCTGAGACCGTCAGCGATGGCCTGGGCGGCAACAGCCTCCTGATCGCCGGGGTTCGGCAACACCAGCAGCGCGCGCCCATGCCCGGCGGTCAGCCGCGACTCCGCGACGGCCTCCTGGACCGGTGCCGGGAGGTTGAGCAGACGGATCGCGTTCGAGACCGTGGACCTCGTGCGCCCGAGGCGCAGCGCGATCGCCTCGTGGGTCAAGCCGAAGGCATCGGCGAGGCGCGCGTAGGCAGCCGCCTCCTCGATCGGGTTGAGGTCGGTGCGGACCAGGTTCTCGGTGAGCGCCACCTCGAGGGACTGGCGGCCCGATTCCGCCGCTGGACGGACGATCGCCGGGATCGCCGAAACGCCGGCGAGCTGTGCGGCGCGCAGCCGGCGCTCTCCAGCCACGAGGCGATACGCGTCGCCGTCTCGCTGGACGACGATCGGATGCAGCAGGCCGTGAAGCCGGATCGAATCACCGAGTGTGGCAAGCGCCTCCGGATCGAAGGACCGGCGAGGCTGCTCCGGATTGGGCGCGACCGTGCGCGGATCGAGGTTCACCAGCGGCGGGCCCTCGGGTGTGGGCGCCTCACTCGTCAGGAGCGCTTCGAGGCCGCGTCCAAGCCCGCGGCGCCGAAAGGCGCGCGGCTGATCCAGGTCGTCGGTCACGCGTTGCTCGGAAGGCCGGCGACGGCCAGGCTCTGGCCACCGTGGATGCGGGCGTCGAGGTTGGCGCTGAGTTCGCGGTAGGCGATCGCGCCACGGCACGTCGGGTCGTAGAGGGTGATCGGCAACCCGTGGCTCGGCGCCTCGCTGAGGCGGACGTTGCGTGGGATGAGGGGGGTCAGGAGCTGGTCACCGAAGCGGGCGCGCACCTCGTCCACCACCTGGTGGGCGAGAGCAAGCCTCGCGTCGAAGAGCGTCATCACGATCCCGGCGACACCGAGCGTCGGATTGAGCTCGCGGCGCAGCAGTGCGAGCGTGTGCATGAGCAGGCCGAGACCCTCGAGAGCGTAGAACTCGCACTGGATCGGGATGAGGAGCGCCTCGGCCGCGACCACCGCGTTCACGGTCAGCAGTCCGAGGCTCGGTGGCGCATCGATCAGCACGTAATCGTCCTCCGACGCGAGCGACTCGAGCGCGTACTGCAGCCGCCGTTCGCGCCGCGCGAGATCGACCAGCTCGATCTCCGAGCCGGCCAGGGCGATGTCGGACGGGACGATGTCGAGACCGGGGACGACGGTCGAGAGCCTCGCATCGGCGATTGACCGGCCGAGGACGACCACGTCGTAGATGCTGTTCTCGACGCGGGTCCGGTCGATGCCGAGGCCCGAGGTCGCGTTGGCCTGGGGGTCGATGTCGATGAGAAGCACCTTCCGGCCCATCTCGGCCAGCGCCGCCCCGACGCTGACGGCGGTGGTGGTCTTGCCGACCCCGCCTTTCTGGTTTGCGACGGCGAGAATGGTTGGTGGCACGGTTAGCGGCTGATTATGGGCGGATCGCCGCCGCGCCGATCCTTCGACCGAGTTATCCCGACTTTCCCCAGGCTGTGGACCCGGGCCGGGGCCGCTCCCCGAGTTGGGGGACGTCCACCGCGAGCCCGCGCTTGTGGAAAACTCTGGACCGCCGCACAGAGCGATCCCAACGATGTTTCCGACGCAACTTGACGGTGAAACAGTAGCTCCGGTATGGTCCGGCTGTGCCCGAGGAGATCGAGCCGACTTTCGAGCGTTCGGCCCATGAGGAGATCGAGCCGAGCTCACGGGGCGTGGAGCCTTTCGACGCGAGCTCTGGCCAGGCCGGCGACCTCGCGACCGGGTTCCTCGTCGGTCTGCTGGTCGGGGAGGGCCACTTCGGTGGGGATGGCAGGCAACCGCAGGTGACCCTCCGGATGCACACCCGCCACGAGGAGACCTTCGAACGGCTGCGCACCACGTACCCGGGCAGCAGGCTGTACGGGCCGTATCACCACGGTGGGCGCTCGTACTACCAGTGGTCCGCACGGGGGACGTACCTGCGCGACCACATCGTCCCCCTCGTGGAACGGCATCGCTTTCTCCTGGACGCCTACACGGCCGCGCGTTTCGACACGATGTGCGAGCGCTACCGGATCGAACGATCACCGGCCGGGGCGGCGGCGCCGCCGGACAC
>JBAUTG010000150.1:0-13192 GCA_049582105.1 Candidatus Dormiibacterota bacterium
CGCGTCCTCCCCCTCAACGTAGTCGCCGCGCCGGCGGTGGGGCCGCATCGGCGTCTGAGGCATGCGGTGATCCTAGGCGCTCTGTCCCCAACAACTCAATAAACGGTACTGAGACAGTAGACGCCTATCTTTTTGACAGTGTCGTGTGAAGGACCGGCGCGTCCGAGATCAGCCGAGATCTGTATTCAACCGAGGTGCCTGAACTCAAGACGAGCCGGGCTGGAGCGGGAGACGAGGCTCGAACTCGCGACCCCTACCTTGGCAAGGTAGTGCTCTACCACTGAGCTACTCCCGCTCGTTACCGCGAAGGCGCGAAGTATATCGTCGCCGGTGCGAGGCACCCGGCGGTGTCAGACCGGCTGCGCCGCCTCCTGCCGCTGGGATGCGATCCATCGGTCGAGCGCGTCACCGGACTCGAACGACGTGATCAGCGCGTAGCGCGGCCCGGGACCGGGGTTGTGCACGACGTGGTACAGCCGCTCGGTGTCGAGCACGAGCTGACGGCGCGGATGGAGCGGGATCCGCAGCTCCGTCGAGGGATCGTCCTTGACCTCGCGGAGGATGAACGTCGACCCGGCCGGCGCATTCAGCTCGAGCCAGGCGCGCACGACCCACCCCTCGCCGTCGGGATTGAGGCGGTTGTTGTCGTCCTGATGGAGCTGGCGAAGTGCGGCCTCCTCGGACGAGGGGTTGAGCTTGATCACACGCACTCGGCCGAATCGGGCACCCACGGCCTCGACGTAGTTGCAGAGTGTCGGCGCGATCTCGCGGTTCGCCGTCCAGATGCCGTCCTTGTCGGGCTTCCCGTGGTCCCAGAATCCGGCGCACTCCATCTCGCCCATCGCTGAGGCGAGCGGCGCGAAATTCGTGTCACCACCGGACTTCCAGTCGACGTACTCCAGACGCTCCCACTCCTCGGGCGGGATGGCCGGACCGTCGCGCAGGACAACGGAGCCGTTCTCAGCGAGCACGTCGAGTTTCTTGTAGGCCATGGGAAGTTCCTCTCGATCTGGGATGACGCGGTTCAGCGAAGGTGGAATCGACCGCTAAGGCTACACGCGGGTCACGAGCCGTGGCACATCTCCGCCCGGCTAAGCTCACCCCCGGTGATTGACGACCTTTCACTCGCGCTCGAGCTCGCAGACGTCGCCGACGGCATCTCGATGGAGCGATTCCGTGCCCACGACCTCAAGATCGACGCGAAACCCGATCTGTCACCGGTGACCGAGGGCGATCGGGCCATCGAGCGGTATGCGCGCGAGCGCATCGGCTCGGAACGCCCCGACCACGCGATCATCGGCGAGGAGTTCGGCGTCGTCGGCGATCGGGACGCGACCTGGCGATGGGTCATCGATCCCATCGACGGCACCCGGAGCTTCGTGCGCGGCAATGAGACGTGGGCGACCCTCATCGCCCTGCAACGCGACGGCAAATCGGTCGTCGCGGTCGCGTCGGCGCCGGCGATGCGCCTGCGCTTTCATGCCACCCAGGGCGGCGGTGCCTTTCTGAACGGACGCCAGATCCATGTCTCGCAGATATCGGAGATCTCGGAGGCGCTCATCACCCACACCGCCATCCGGGGATTCGTCATCACGAAACAGTCGGAACGGCTCGTCGCCCTGGCAGGTCGCTGCTGGGACGCGCGCGGGGTCGGCAACTCGATGTCGCACCTCGCCGTGGCACGCGGCACCGCCGACATCGGCTGGACGTCCCGGGCGAACATCTGGGACTTCGCCGCGCTCTCGCTCATCGTCACCGAGGCGGGCGGCCGTTTCACCGACCGGAGCGCCGACGATGCCCTGCTCGGTGGCACGGGCATCTCGTCGAACGGACTCCTCCACGACCTCGTCCTCGAAGCCGCGGGCTACCCGGAGGTTGCGGCATGAGAATCGGGACCTTGCGCGACGGTGCTGCCACGCTCCCGGCGCTGATCGAGGGTGGGCGCGCGTACCGGCTCGACGACGTGCTCGGCGCCATGGGTGGCGTTCCGGTCGCGATTCCCGACGGCGCGGATGCGGCGACGATCCTGGCCGGCCCCGCCCTCCGCGCGGCGGCGCGTGCGGCCGTCGACGCGCTCCCCGGCCTCATCACGAGGGGCGCCGCACCCTCGTATCCGCTGTATGTCCTCGGACCCCCGGTGCCGCGCCCCGGCAAGATCGTCTGCGCCGGCCGGAACTACGCGGAGCACGCGAAGGAGCTCGGCAACGACATCCCGACGCGTCCGATCCTCTTCGCCAAGCTGACGACGTCCGTGAGTGGACCGTTCGATGACGTGGTTCGACCCCGCGAGGTCGACGACCTCGACTACGAGGCCGAGCTCTGCGTCGTCATCGGGACCGGCGGGCGTCGCATCCCCAAGGACCGCGCGCTCGCGCACGTCGCCGGGTACTGCTGCGCCAACGATGTCTCAGCGCGCAACGCCCAGCTTGGGCTCGGCGACCAGTGGCTGCGCGGCAAGAGCTTCGACACGTTCTGCCCGATCGGACCGTGGATCGTCAGCGCAGACGAGATCCCCGATCCACAGGCACTGCAGCTTCGATGCCGCGTGGACGGCTCGCTCCGGCAGGACGGGACCACCGCGGACATGATCTTCGACGTCGCGACGCTCATCTCCTACATCTCGGACGCGTTCACACTCGAACCCGGTGACCTCATCCTCACCGGCACACCCTCGGGCGTTGCGATGGGGCAGCATCCGGCGCCATGGTTGCAACCCGGTCAGCTCTGCGAGGTGGAGATTCCCGGCATCGGGAGCATCGCCAACCGGATCGTCGCCGAAGAGACGGAGCAGCAGTAACCGTGACCGACGCGGGGGCCCGGCTGGCGGGCACCCCGGCGACGAGCTGACCGCACCGCGCCTCAGATGGGGAGCTTCGTCTCCGCTTCGCGCAGCCGCTTGCAGAGCACGAGGAGCAACTTGAGCGCGATGCTCGGGTTCTCCCGGAGCGCGCCCCGGAAGTGCCACATCGCGAGAGACAGCGTGCTGAGCGGCGTCTCCGCCTCGACCGTGGCCGACCGCGGCCCGCCGTCGAGGAGCGCGATGTCCCCGAACGAGTCGCCGGGACCCAGCTTGCGGATGCGCCGCCCGCGACGCGTCACGATCGCCGTTCCGGACACGATGAGGAAGAACCGGCCGCCCTCTTCGCCTTCTCTGACAACAACCTTTCCGGCGGGATAGTCGTAGTCCCGGGTGTACTGGAGCACCAGGCCGACCTCTTTCCTGGAGAGCCCGGCAAAGAGATCGACCGCGCCGAGCATGTCGACCTGTGCGCTGCGACTTACCACGCTGTTCTCCTCATATCCCCATGCTCACCGTCGCGCCTCAGTCCCTAATGCACACGCCGGTGAATGCCCGCTGTCAGAGATGGATGCCGCGCATGAGCATCCCGAGCGCATACGCCTCGGGAGTCACCGATTGGTCGGAGCGATCGCCTCCCTCCTGCGACTTCGAGCCGCTGTCGGGAAGCATCTGAAAGGCGCCCGCCATGATCAGTTGGTGCACGTTGGGCGCGATGGCATGCACGAGCTCGCCGAATTTTCCCACGCGAGTCGACACTTCGTGCGGCCGCTTGATGAGCGCCTCGACGACCATGTCCGCGGCCTCGTCCGAGCTGATCGTCGGGAAGTTCTTGTACATGCCGGTCGGCGCGATCATCGGGGTGCGCACGAGCGGCATGTGGATCGTCGTCACCGCGATCCCCTCGGCGGCGACCTCCGGCGCGAAGCACCGCGAGAAGCCATCGAGCGCATTCTTGCTTGCGACGTACGCCGCAAAGCGCGGTGGGTACGCCTGCCCGCCGATCGACGTGATGTTGATGATGTGTCCGTCCTGGCGCTCGCGCATGCCCGTGATCACGGCCATGATCAGGGCGATCGCGCCGAAGTAGTTCAGCTTCATGGTGCGCTCGAAGTCGTGGAAGCGATCAAGCGAGTCGAGCACCGAGCGCCGGATCGAGCGGCCGGCGTTGTTGATGAGGACGTCGACGCGGCCGTGGTCGGCGATCACCTGCTCGATGAGGTGCGTGCACGCGTCGTGATCGCTCAGGTCGGTCGGGTAGATGTATGCCTTGCCGCCGTCGCCGGCCACCTCGGCGCGCATCTCCTCGAGCTGCTCAACGCGTCGGGCGACGCCGATGATGATCGCGCCCGACGCCGCGAGGTGCCTGCACACGGCGCGGCCGATCCCGCTCGACGCGCCGGTGATGACCACGACGCGGTCGCCCACCACGCGGCGCACGTTGGCCGGTGTCGGGAGCTGGGGATCGAGATGGCGCTCCCAGTAGTCCCACACCTTCCACGCGTAGTCGTGCAATGGAGGGCACGTGACCCCGCTGCCCGCGAGCGCCGCCTGTGCATCGGTGGCGTCGAAGGTCGCGGGATAGTCCATGTAGCTGAACGCGGCCTCGGGGATGCCGAGCCGTGCCAGCGCCTGGTCGCGCATGCGTTGCACAGCCGGCAGCGAACCAATCGCGGAGAAGCCGCCCGGGATCATCCGCGCCATCCGACGGTCGATCCGGAGCGCGAACTCTGGTGCGTGCGCAGCCCTGCAGAAGGTGTTGAGCGTGTCCCCGAGGGAGAGGGGCGCCGGGTCGACGATGTGAAACGCGCGCCCATCGAGACCGCCGGCGTGCGCGATATGGTCGATCGCCTTGACGACGAAGTCGACCGGCACGAGGTTGAACGGCCCGCCCTCCGGTCCGATGAACGGCATCCACTGCGGGAACGCGTCGCGCATCTGCTGGATGAGCTTGAACGCGTAGTACGGACCGTCGACCCGGTCGGCCTCCCCCGTCTCGGACGATCCGATCACCAGACCGGGGCGGTAGACGCGCCAGGGGACGGTCGACTCCTCACGAACGATTCGCTCGGCCTCGTGCTTCGTCCTGTAGTAGGGATGGTCGAGGTCCTGCCCCTCGTCGAACATCGCCTCCGTGAACGACCCTTTGAAGCGTCCGGCAACGGCGATCGAGCTGACGAGGTGCAGGCACGAGGCAGTGACCTCGTTGGCAAGCACCACGACGTTGCGCGTCCCGGCGACGTTGACACGCTCCGTCTCGTCGGCTGGAGCAGTCAGGTCGTAGACGGCTCCGAGGTGGAAGAACTGTCCGTTGCGCAGCTGGTCGCGATCGTCGGCCGAGAGCCCGAGACCGGGTTCCACAAGGTCGCCGATGAGGGCGTGCAGACGCTTCCCGCCCGGATCAAGGCGCTCGCGCTGGGCCGCGAATCGAGCGCGTGACCCGTGGCGGATGAGCACGAACACGTTGTCTCCGCGCGCGAGCAGGAGCGGGACAAGCTGGCGGCCGAGGAAACCCGTTGCGCCGGTGACGAAGTAGTTCACGCGCCGACAATAGCGGCCATACACTCGGGAGGCAAACAAGGGGGCGATCGCCGGGGCGGGCAACCCTGTGTGCGATCAGCGCGCACCGCCGACCGGCGTCTCCGTAACCGATGCGATGGCGGTCGGTGGTCGGTTGCACGGCGCGACGGCGCCGGTCACCATCAACATCGTCGCCCGCGGATACTCGATCCGCGTCCAGTCGCCTTGACGCTCGGCGACCCCGATCGTCAGACTGACGGCAATTCAGCGGCGCGGGCTGGCCAAGAGAGGTACACAAGGGGCATGCACATGGGCTCAGGAAGTATTCGTCGTGTCATGATCTCGGGCACCGTGGCCGCGATCGGCGCCGTGAGTGCCCTGCCGGGCATTGCGGTGGCCACGCAGATGGCTGGGGGCCCGGTCCCCATTCCTGCGATCACAGGCCATCTCGTCGGCCATCTCAGTGGCGCTCAGGCGCCGTCAACAGCTGATTGCCTGGCCGCGTTCAACATCCCGTGCTACTCGGGCATCCAGTTCGAGCACCACTACGGCCTTCCGACGCTGTACGCGCAGGGCCTCAACGGCAAGGGCCGGACGATTGCGATCGTCGACTCGTTCGGCTCCCCGACGATCGTCTCGGACCTGCAGACCTTCGACTCCGAAATGCACCTACCCAATCCATCGTTGAGCATCATTCAGCCCGTCGGAGCCGTCCCGCCGTTCGACCCGACCAATGGCACGATGGTCGGCTGGGCAGAGGAGACCACTCTCGATGTCGAGATGTCGCACTCGATCGCACCCGGCGCCAAGATCCTCCTGGTCGAGACCCCCGTCGCGGAGACAGAGGGGGTCACCGGCTTCCCGCAGATCGTCGCGGCTGAGAACTACGTCATCAAGCACCACCTCGCCGACGTCATCTCCCAGAGCTTCGGAGCCACGGAGGAGACGTTCCCGACCGCGCAGTCGCTCCTCAACCTTCGCAGCGCGTACCAGAACGCATGGGCAAACAACGTGACCGTGCTCGCGTCCTCGGGCGATAACGGCGTGACCAACGCTTACGCCGACGGCTCGTGCTGCTACGCCCGGCCCGTGAACTCGTGGCCGTCGTCCGACCCGCTGGTCACCTCGCTCGGTGGCACGCAGGTCCACCCGAACTCCGCAGGGACGGGTCCCGGCCCGGTCGGTCGCGACTCGGTGTGGAACGACCTCAACAGCACTCTCGGCGGTCCTGCGAATGATCCGACCTCGTGCTGCGCAGGTGGTGGCGGCAAGTCCGAGATCTTCTCGCGACCCGCTTTCCAGAACGCTGTGGCTGATGTGGTCGGCGCGCATCGCGGCACGCCGGACATCTCCATGAGCGCGGCCGTCGACGGTGCGGCGCTCGTGTACTTCAGCTTCGCCCCGGCCCAGACTGGCGCCCCCGGATGGTTCCTCTTCGGTGGAACCAGCGAGGCATCGCCGCTCTTCTCTGGCATCGTGGCGATCGCCGACCAGGCGGCCGGGCATGACCTCGGTCTCCTCAACACCAAGCTCTACGCGATGGAGTCCGAGGCGAACTCGGGCATCGTCGACGTCACCAAGGGCAACAACACGCAGATCTTCGACAACGCGCACAACGGCGGCAAGCTCACCACGGTGCGGGGCTTCAAGGCCGGCCCCGGGTACGATCTGGCGAGCGGACTCGGCACGATCTGGGCCCCTCTGTTCGTCCACGCGCTGGCGAGCTGAGGACAGCTGACGCCAGGAGGGCCGGGTCGCACGACCCGGCCCTTCGCTTTTTAAGGACAATCGGAGAGAGCAATGCCCGAACCAGTCATCGTCGCCCTCGGCAGATCCCCCATCGGACGCGCGATGAAGGGCTCACTGGTGAACATACGTCCCGACGACCTTGCGGCGACCATCGTCCTCGAGGTGCTCGACCGGCTCCCTGAGCTCGACCGCGCCACGATCGAGGACCTCATCTGCGGGTGCGGGCTGCCCGGCGGCGAGCAGGGGTTCAACCTCGGGCGCGTCATCAGCATCCTCTGCGGGCTCGACGTCCCCGGAACGACCGTGACCCGGTACTGCTCGTCCTCGCTGCAGACCACGCGCATGGCAGCGCACGCCATTCGCGCCGGCGAGGGCGATGTCTTTCTGAGCGTCGGCGTCGAGTGTGTCTCGCGGTTCGCCAACGGCAGCAGCGACATGAGCCAGTGCCGCAACGAGCGGCTCGAGCCCGGCAACGCCGAGGGCCTCCCGGACGTCTACATCGCGATGGGCCAGACCGCGGAGAACGTCGCCGCCCGCGAGGAGATCTCGCGTGAGGAGATGGACCGCTTCGCGCTCCGCAGCCAGCAGCGCGCCGTCGCCGCGCAGGACTCCGGCTTCTTCGACCGCGAGATCATCCCGGTGACGCTGCCCAACGGCGGCGGGACGGTCACCAAGGACGACGGGCCGCGACGGGAGACCACGCTCGAGAAGCTTGCCGAGCTCAAGCCCGTCTTCCGCGAGAACGGCACCGTCACCGCCGGCAACGCCTGCCCACTCAACGATGGCGCGGCGGCGGTCGTGATCATGTCGGACACCCGCGCCAAGGAGCTCGGCGTCAAGCCGCTCGCCCGCATCATCTCCACGGGACTCACCGCACTGGAGCCGGAGTACATGGGGCTCGGCCCGATCCAGGCGTCGAAGCAGGCACTCCGGCGTGCGGGTATGACCATCGACGACGTCGACATCGTGGAGATCAACGAGGCATTCGCCGCGCAGGTCATCCCGTCGGCGCGCGGCATGGGACTCGACCCGTTCGACGATCGCCTCAACCCGCACGGTGGTGCGATCGCACTCGGTCACCCATTCGGGATGACGGGTGCACGCATCCTGTGCACGCTGCTCAACGACCTCCAGACCGACGGCAAGACGATCGGCCTCGAGACGATGTGCGTCGGCGGCGGCCAGGGGATGGCGATGATCATCGAGCGGCTGAGCTAGCCGCTCGCAGTCGCGCCGGGAGGGCTTACGCCTCGCGGCGGATGGTGCGCGAACGGCGCTGCACCGGCCGACCCGGGAGCACCACCTCGACGTCCTCGGACATCCCGTTCACGGTGGCCCGGCGGCGCGGCGGCCGGCTCGCCAGGATGATCGCCGCCAGCGTCTCGGCGACGAGGTCCGCCTCGCGACGGTCGAGGATCAACGGGGCGAGGATGCGCACGCATCCGGCACCGCCGGGCAGCGCGAGGATCTCGCGCCGCTGCAGATTGCGGAGCACCAGCGCCGCGTTGAGACTGGTGTCGACGGCGACCATCGATCCGCAGCCACGCACCTCACGGATCTCACCGAGACGCAACGAGCGCAGGCGAGTCTGCAACCGCTCCGAGGCAAGCTCGGTGAGCGCTCGCAACGTCGGCGCGAGCGCCGTCCGGATCGTCGCGTTTGCGGAGGCGCACACGAGCGGCGGGCACGAGTCCTGGTGTTCCCGGCGCGAGAGGCGCGCGCGGCGGGCGATGTTCGGCCCGACCGCGGTGACCCCGAACGGCATGCCGTTGGCAAGGGACGACCCGAGGCAGACGATGTCGGGCTCGACGCCGGGCCCGGCGGACGCGAGCGACGGCCCCATGCGCAGCGCGGTTCGCACCTCATCGACGACGAGGAGCGCACCGACACGGCGGCAGGCGTCCGCCACCGCGGCCAGGTAGCCGAAGGCGGGAACGCGCACCCCTGCCTCGACCTGGACCGGCTCCACCATCACCGCGGCAACACGATCGTCGAGGCACGCCTCGAGCGCGGCGATGTCGTCGAAGGGGACGCGGATCACCTCCAGGCTCCGTCCGGCGACAGCGCTGATCCGGTCACCCGCGCTCGCGGCACGTCCGCCGATCCCGGTTCCGTGATCCGAGCGGTGCATCGCGATGATGCGCGGCCGTTCCGACGCCGTCGCGACCCACGCGATCGCGAGGTCGACGGCGTCCGACCCCGAGGCGGTGAAGCTCACGTGGGTCAGGGGAACCGGGATGAGGAAGCTCAGGGCCTCGAGGAGCTCCTCGCGAAGGTCGTAATCGAAGCCGGGTGGCACCGCGCCGAACGCGGAGAGCTGCGCGCTGATCGCTTCATTGACGCGGGGATCGTTGTGGCCGAGCAGCGTGGTGCCGCCGTTCGAAGTGAGGTCCAGGTAGCGGCGGTCCTCATCGTCCCAGACGTACGCCCCTTCACCTCGCGTGAGTCGAAGATCACGCGAGATGCGACTCAACTCATTGAGCCACCGATCGGGGAGAACCGCGGTCACGCTGCGCCTCCACTGCCTCCGCCACCGCAATGTCGCCTAGCGTACCGCCAAATCGTGCGAAATGCCCATCCGGCCTTTACAGCGCTCGGCTCGCCGCAGTACTCTCCGTTTGACACGCAAGGATCGTCCGACGCGTTCGCGGTGTCAGCGGCAACACAGTCACATCAGGGGGTCGGCGTTCGGGGGAGCGTCGACCCCATCTTTGTGCCTGGGCCGCCTGCCTCAGCCGCCGGTCTCGATGGGGCGCGCCGGGTCGGTGATCCACTCGCTCCACGAACCCGCGTACAGCGCGGCGTCGATCCCGGCCAGTGCCATGGCGAACACCTCCTCGGTGGCGACGACTCCTGACCCGCAATAGACCGCCACCGGCTCGCCGGGGCGGACCCCCACCTCGGCAAAACGCTCACGCATCGCGTCCGGCGCAAGAAACGCGTTGTTCGCATTGAGCGTCCGCTGCGCCGGGAGGTTCCGCGCACCCGGAATGTGCCCGGCCACGGGATCGATCGGTTCGACTTCACCCCGAAACCGTTCGGGCGCCCGCGCGTCGACGAGCACGCCGCGCCTGGCCATGTCCACGGCACCGGTCGCATCGAGCAGCGGCATCGCGCCCGCATGCGCCTCGAAGTCGCCGGGGACGGGATCGGGCTCCTCCCCCGTCGCCACCGGGAGTCCCGCCGCGACCCACGCCGCATAGCCGCCGTCGAGCAACGACACCGACCGATGACCGAAGTACCGCAGCAGCCACCAGGCGCGCGCTGCCGAGGTCCCGGTCGCTGCGTCGTAGATGACGACCGGTCGCGAGTTCGTCACGCCGTGACGTCGCATCGCCGCCTCGAATGCTCGGGCGTCAGGCAGCGGATGCCTGCCCGGTCCCGGTGGTGCGCTCAACTCGGTGTCGAGATCGACGAACTGCGCGCCGGGAATATGACCGCGGAGATACTCACCGAGTCCCGGAGGACCACCGAGCGCCCATCGCACGTCGAGCACCAGGGGCGCGTCACTTGTCGCAAGTCTGGACGCGAGAACGCTGCAATCGAACAAGAGCGATACCATTACCTGAGCATCCCCCAGTGAAGCGGAGCCGCGAAACCCGATCGGTGGTGCCGGCGTTTACCAGTCTGAACTCAGGCGTCGAACACGCCCTGAGACCGAACAATGGTACGGTGGAATTGAATGGCTGACCTGACGAGGCGGGGCCGCGGTGGCCTGTGTGTCGGAGGCATCGCCTTCGGTGGACTGCTGCTCACCTCCTGCGCCCTTCCCGGCACCCAGGCGCCCGTCGCCGCAGTGGGGACGCGTGTCGCCGTCGCACCGGCTGTCGCCGCGCCGCCGGCGATCACCGTCAGCCCCGCCAACGCGAGCTCCGGCGTCGGGCTCGACGCGCCGATTGTCGTCACGGCCGGCACCGGTCATCTCGACACGGTGTCGCTGAGCGAGGCGGGTTCCTCCACGACGCTCGCGGGCGTGCTCTCGCCCGATGGACAGAGCTGGCGGATGACCCAGCCACTCGACCAGGGCGCGCATTACACGGTGGTCGCGACCGCGACGAGCACCGCGGGATCGACGTCAACCAAGACCGCGACCTTCAGCACGCTGACGGCGTCCGGACGGCTGCTCACCGGGATGACGCCGCTCGACGGCGAGACGGTCGGCATCGGCCAGACGATCGACCTCAAGTTCAACGCCGCGATTCCCGCTGCCTCCCGAGCGGCGCTGCTCGAGCGCATCCAGGTCGTGTCCACACCCGCCGTCCGCGGCGGATGGCACTGGCTCAGCTCGACGATCGTCCACTTCCGGCCGGCGACGTTCTGGCCGGCAGGCGCCAAGGTCACGGTCACCGCGAACCTCAAGGGCTTCAACGCCGGCAACGGCATGTGGGGGCTCGGCGGCTGGACGTCCTCGTTCAAGATCGGCGCCAGCCACATCTCGATCATCAACAACCGGACGCACACGATGCAGGTCTTCAACGGCGGCAAGTTGATGGCGACCTGGCCCGTCAGCCTCGGCAAGCCCGGCTTCTCGACCATCCAGGGCACGCTGATCGTTCTCTACAAGACTCCCGTCATCGTGATGAAGTCCTGCCCGACGTTCCGCACGCCGGCCGCGTGCATCCCGGGTGGTTCCCAGTACTACAGCGACCCGGTCTACGAGGACACGGCCATCTCGACGAGCGGTTACTTCATCCACGCGGCCCCGTGGTCCGTCGGCTCGCAGGGTCGCGCCAACGTCTCGCACGGCTGCGTGAACCTCAGCACGGGGCGCGCGACGACCTACTACAACTTCAGCATCCCGGGCGACGTCGTGCAGGTCGAGAACACCGGCTACGACGCGGGATACTCCGACGGTGAGGGCGACTGGCAGCTCCCGTTTGCGCAGTTCTCCAACACGGCCGGGCTCGGTGCCGTGTGGACGGGGCCGATGGCGGCCACGTCGCTCCCCGGCCAGATCTCCTAGCCAGAGCGCGCTGACCACGGCCGCGGACTGATGCGCGCCGTCATCGTCACCAAGCCGGGCGGGCCCGAGAACCTTCGCGTCGAGGAACGACCCGATCCCCGTGCGGGAGATGCGGAGATCGTGATCCGCGTGGCCGCCGCCGGCGTGAACCGAGCCGACCTCCTCCAGCGCATGGGCCACTACCCGCCACCTCCCGGTGCGAGCGACATCCTCGGCCTCGAGGCGTCCGGCGTCGTCGAGAGCGCCGGCCGCGAGGTTGCCGGACTTGCGGCGGGCGATCGGGTCATGGCGCTCCTCGAAGGCGGTGGCTACGCGGAGCTCGTCGCGGTCCGCGCGCGCCAGGCCGTGCGCGTTCCGGACAACATTGACCTGATCGATGCGGGCGGCATCCCCGAGGTGTTCATCACCGCGCACGACGCGCTCTTCACGCGAGGACGGCTGCAGCACGGCGAGACCGTGCTCATCCACGGCGGCGGCGGCGGTGTCGGCACCGCCGCGGTGCAGCTCGCGCGGCGGCACGGATGCCGCGTGCTGGTCACCGCGGGCAGCGATGCGAAGATCGCGCGCTGCGTCGAGCTCGGCGCCGACGTGGGCATCAACTACCACACCGAGGATTTCGTGGCGCGCACGCGCGAGCTGACCGACGGCCGCGGCGCTGACCTGGTGATCGACATCATGGGTGCGTCGTATCTCGGCCGGAACCTCGACACCGTCGCAACCGACGGACGCATCATCGTGCTCGGCATGCTGGGCGGCACGCACGCGGAGATCGACATCGGCGTGATGATGCGCCGCCGCGTTTCGCTGATCTCGACGGTGCTGCGGGCGCGGCCCGCCGATCAGAAGGCGGCCATCGTCGCGGCGTTCGCCGCGGACGTGGTCCCCGCGCTCGCCGGCGGCACGCTGCGACCGGTGATCGACCGGGTCCTGGCGTTCGACGAGGCGGGCGACGCCCACCGGCAGATGGAGGCCGGCGAGGCGTTCGGCAAGATCCTCCTCGTCCCCACCGCGCGTGCCTGACACCGACATCTGGGCGACCTGGCTTCGAACCGGGCGCGACGGCGGGAGTGAGCGCATGCGCGCCGAGAACCTGCGCCGGCTCGCGGGCGTCCGCGAGCGGATCCTCGATCGTGCCGAGATCCTGCCGGGTGAGACCGTCCTCG
>JBAUTG010000151.1:0-11155 GCA_049582105.1 Candidatus Dormiibacterota bacterium
GCACCACGCCGATGCCCGGCGCACGCCGCGCGATGACGGTGCACACGTCGCGCAGCGCCGCGCCGTTGCGCGACGTGACCACGACGACACGCCGCGGGAGCACCGGCAGCGCGCGCTTGCGGCGCTCATCGAAGAGTCCTTCCGCGCTGAGCCGCTGCTTCAGCTGCTCGACGCCGAGCGCGAGCGCGCCGACACCGCTGGGCTCGATCCGGTCGACGTACAGCTGGTAGCGGCCCTGCTGCTCGTACAGCTGCACCGACCCGTGCGCGATCACCGTCATCCCGTCCTGCGGACGGAACGGAATCAGCATCGCATTGGCGCGAAAGCACACACATGCGACCGCGGAATGCGCGTCCTTGAGCGTGAAGTAGAGATGCCCTGACACGTGCGCCTTGAGATTGCTCACCTCACCCTCGACGAGCAGGTCCTCGAGCTCGGGACGCGCCGCGAGCGCGTCGCGAACCATCGACGTGAGGTCGGTCACCGTGCACAGGGCCGGCATCAGACCCGCTCTCGCGCCACGTGGCCCAGGACGCCGTTGACGAACTGTCCGGCCTCATCGCCCGCGTATGCCTTCGCGAGCTCGATGGACTCGTCGATCACCACGGCAACCGGCGTCGACTCCATGTAGAGGAGCTCAAACGTGCCGAGCCGGAGCACCGCGCGCTCGACCTTGCCGAGGTCGACGAGCGTCCAGTGCTCCATCCCGGCGACGATCGCGGCGTCGATCGCATCGAGGTGGTCGACGCATCCCACGACGATGGTGCGCGCGAAGTTCACCACGTCTGCGGTGGCGCGGAGGTCACTTCCCTGGTAGCGCAGAGCGAATTCAGGATCCTTTGCCGTTCCCTCGATCTCGAAGAGGACCCGGAGTGCGAGCTCACGGCCGCGCCTTCTGCGGCCGGTGCTCGGCGCAGCCGGCGTCACGCGAAGGCGACCTCGCTCACGAAGACGTTGACCTCGGCGACGCGCAGCGCCAGCATCCGATCGATGGCATCGGCAACGCGCTGCTGCACCTCGGCGCCGACGGCAGGCACGTTGCCCCCCGATTCCATCACCACGTAGAGATTGAGATGGAGCGCGTCATCGCGCAACTCAACGCGGACACCGCGGTGCGCGTGCGACCGTCGCACGATCCGATCGAAGTTCTGACCGGTCGGGTGATACATCGCGTGCACACCGGGTACCTGCAGCGCCGCAAAGGCTGCGATCGATGCGACGACCTCGTTGGCGACACGAGTCGTGCCGAGCTGCCGGCGCCCGTTCACTGTCGGGCGCAACTGCATGCGATCCGGCTCGTCGCCGTCCATCAGGCCCGCTCCACGTACCGACCGGTTCGAGTGTCCACGCGAATCCGGTCGCCCTGGTTGACGAAGAGCGGCACATCGACCGCAAGGCCCGTCTCGACCTTCGCCGGCTTGAACGAGGCATTGGCGGTGTCGCCCTTGAAGCCGGGCTCTGTTTCGGTGACCTCGAGCACGACCGACGTGGGCAGATCGATGCCGAGCACGCGGTCGTCGAAGCGCAGCAGGAAGAGGGTGTCGTTCTCGCGCAGGTAGTCGACGGCGCTCCCCAGCTGCTCGGGGCTGAGCGTGATCTGGTCGTAGGTGGTTGTGTCCATCACCACGTAATTCTCGCCGTCCTTGTAGGAGAACTGAGCCTCGCTGCGCTCGATCCGGACCTTGCCGAACTTCTCCTCGGGGCGGAATGTCTCGTCGGTCACCGCGCCGGTGCTGACGTTGCGCAACTTGGCCCGAACCACGGCAGTGCCCCGCCCCTGCTTCATGTGCGAGAAGTCGATCACCTCGAAGAGGTCGCCGTCGCGCTCGACGGTCGCCCCGGGGCGCAGGTCGGAGGCGGTGATCATGTGGTGCTCCTGGTGGTCGGGCGGTCCTCGAGCAGCTTAGCCAGTCCCTCGACAGCGAGGACGTAGCCGTGCAGCCCGAGGCCGGAGATCACGGCGATCGCCGCCTCCGCCGAGAGCGAGACGCGCCGATACGCCTCGCGGGCAAGGATGTTCGAGAGATGGACCTCGACGACAGGTGCGCCGAACGCGCGAAGCGCATCGGCGAGGACGACGCTCGTATGCGTCAGGCCGCCCGGGTTGACGATGCACCCGGCGCTGACGCCTCGCTCCGCCTCGAGCACGTCGACCATCGCCCCCTCGTGGTTGGTCTGCTCGCAGCGCACCTCGAGGCCGAGGGCGCGGGCGCGGTCGGTGACCGCTGCCTCGATCTCGGCAAGGGTCGTCGCTCCGTAGACCTCGGGCTCACGCTCGCCGAGGCTGGCGAGGTTGGGGCCGTTGAGCAGCAGGATCCTGGTCATCGTGCCAGCACCGTCTCGAGTGCCGCGCGCACGTCAGGTTCTGGCACGTGCTGGCCAGAACGTGCATGGCCTCTGGATTCCAACAGGACCCATCCCAGCTTCCCGCCCACGTGCTTCTTGTCGGCACCCATGTGCTCGAGCACGCGTGCAGCGTCAACCACCGGCGATGTTCCCAGTCCGCATCGGGCGATCATCTCATCCTGCCAGGCGATGTCCTCTGCCGGACAACCGAGCTCGCGGACGCTGAGCAGGCCCGCGGCGCGCATCCCGAGCGCGACTGCCTCGCCGTGGAGCAATCCGTCACCAAGACCCGTGGCGGCCTCGAGGGCGTGACCCACGGTATGCCCGTAGTTGAGAATCGCGCGCATGCCGGTCTCGCGCTCGTCGAATGACACGAAGCGAGCCTTCACCGCGCAGGACTCACGGATCGACTGCGTCAGCACCTCCGGCTCGCGCCGGAGGACGCCGTCGAGCCGTGCGTCGAGGTCGCCGAACCAGCGCGGGTCGGCGATCATCGCGTACTTGATGATCTCCGCAAGAGCCGATCGGTACGACCGGTCGTCTTGCGTCGCAAGCAGATCCGGGTCGCAGACCACCGCCTGCGGCTGCCAGAACGCGCCGGCGAGGTTCTTGCCGCGAACGAGGTTGACGCCGGTCTTGCCACCGATCGCGCTGTCCACCATCGCGAGCAACGTCGTCGGAACGTTGACCCATGCGATGCCGCGGAGGTAGGTGGCCGCCGCGAACCCGGCGACGTCGCCGACGGTGCCGCCTCCGATCGCGACGACGCAGTCGTTGCGCTGGAGCCCCGCGGATCCGAGGCGGTCGAGGAGGCTCCCGGCCGACTCCCAGGTTTTCAGACTTTCGCCGCCTGACACCTCGATGAGCGTGGTCGAGATGCCCGCACTCCGGAGCGAGGCGACGACTCGGTCCGTCTGTGCGGCAACGCTTCGATCGGCGATGACGGCCACGGATGTCGCGCCGCCCGGCACGTACATGATCAGGTCGTCGATCGCACCAGGACGGACCTCGACGAAGTAGCGGCGCCCGGCGGCGTCGACGGGAATGGCCTCGCCCAGCGCACCCGCGATGCGATCCGCGACGATGCCCGGCGACACATCGGAACGCACGCGCGCGTGAGCCGATTGATGTGCGCCGGCGCGGAGCGCCCGCAATCGTGGGATACCGGTCACCGCCGAGCCGGCGAGCAGCGGCCGGTTCGAGACGTCGCCGAGGCGTCCGACCAGGACGTCGTCGGGCGCGTCGAGCCACACCACACAGCACATATCGGTGAGAAGCCGCCCGGCGAGCCTCCAGTTGATGAGTCCACCCCCGCAGGCGATCACCACCGGCCCCGGGCGGCCGATCGCCTGCCGGAGCGCCTCCACCTCCAGCTCGCGAAACGCTTCTTCCCCTTCCGCTTCGATGATCGCCGCGGGGGTCCTGGACTCCGCTGCGGTGATCTCCTCGTCGAGGTCCACGAAGGACCACCCGAGCCGTTCGGCGAGGAGCGGGGCGATCGTGCTCTTTCCCGACCCGGGTAACCCGACCAGGGCGATACGGGTGACCACCGTCACCGGAGCTTCAGCACTGCGCGGCGGTGTGCGGCGGCAGCCCGGCGCATCTCGACGAGCGAGTCGCCGCCGAATTTCTCGACCGCGGCGGCGGCAAGCACCCACGCGAGCATGGCCTCGGCAACCACGGCGCCCGCCGGTACCACGCAGATGTCGCTGCGCTCATAGTGGGCGTTGATCTCCTCGCCGCTCCCGATGTCGACGCTGCGCAGCGGGTGCAGCAGTGTCGAGATCGGCTTGAAGTGGACGAGTGCCCATACGGGTTCGCCGTCGCTCACGCCACCGGCAAGCCCACCCTGCCGGTTGGTGAGATGGTGAAAGCCGCGCTCGGCATCCCAGCGTGGTTCGTCGTGCACCGCCGACCCGGGCGACTGCGACGCGAGGACCGCCGCGCCGAGCTCGACTCCCTTCACCGACGGGATGCTGCACATCGCCTGCGCGATGAGTCCGTCGAGGCGCCGATCCCAGTGCACGTAACTGCCAAGACCGGCCGGAACGTTCGACGCGACCACAAACGCCGTCCCACCGAGGGTGTCGCCGGCTTCGCGCGCCGCGTCGATGGCCGCCACCATCCGCCCGGACGCGTCCGGGTCCGGGCAGCGAACGGGCGAACGCTAGACGGCGTCCCAGTCGACTGCGTCGGAGGGCACCGGGATCTGGACGTCCCCGATCCGGACCACGCACGAGTGGACGTCGACGCCGACTGCGGCGAGCAGGGCACGCGCCACCGCCCCGGCGGCGACCCGCGCGGCCGTCTCGCGGGCGCTCGCCCGCTCGAGGACATCGCGAGCGTCGGTGAAGCCGAACTTGAGGACGCCGGCAAGGTCGGCGTGCCCTGGCCGCACCCGGGTGACGCGCTTCGACGTGAACCCGGGAGCCTCGACCTGCATCGGACCCTGCCAGTTCTGCCAATCGCGGTTCTCGATGACGAGCGTCACCGGCGACCCGAGGGTCTTGCCTCCGCGGACACCGCTCACGATGCGCGCCGCGTCCTGCTCGATCTGCTGGCGCTTCCCTCGTCCATGGCCACCCTGGCGGCGGCGCAGATCGGGGTCGATGTCGCGCCCGGAATCGAGCGAGAGCCCGGCCGGAACGCCCTCGACGATCACTGTCAGCTGGGGACCGTGGGACTCGCCCGCGGTCAGAAATCGAAGCATGTACAAGGGATTGTATTGGCGGCTGCTCCGACTTCCCGTCGCGATGGCTCGCGTGGCAGGCGACCGTCCTCTTCGGGTCCCGGCGCGACGCCGAGACTGACGTCAGTGAGCAAGACCGTTGCAGCACCCGCCGACGCCGCCGAGCATCTGCGGACCGGGCGCCTTCTCGAGTGTCACGGCGACCCGATCGGCGCGATCCTCGCGTATCGCCTGGTCATCGAGAGCGGGATCGAGCCCGCAGCCTCGGAGGCGCGCCGGCGGATCGAAGGGGTCGCGCGGGTCGCCGCCGCCGACGCCCGCTGACCGGACGGATCAGATACCGCCGAGTGGACGCGCAGGTGCGGCCCCCGTCTGCGGCGGCGCGTTCATGGTGGTGAGGAGCTCGTTGTAGAAGGCCTCGGCCTTGGGAATCCTGTGCAGGACCTCCACGCCGTCGCGCCCCGCGGATTCGATCTCGATGTCACCGGCGCCGATGAGGCGATCGCCGAGCGGGCGGTGGATGACCGTGTTCTGGATGCGGTCGAGCGGGATCGTCTCGGCGGTCCGGGAGAGGATCCCTCCCTCCATGACGATGCGCTTGTCGGTTAGGTGATAGGTCGCGAAGCGCCAGCGAAGGATGCGAAGGCCGGCCCACAGCACGGCCGCGACGATCAGCACGGCTGCGATCACCGTCTTGATCGTGGTGATGGAGGCGCTGCCGATCTTCGAGGGCAGGACTGCGTTCAGCACGATCGCGATGACGATGATGACCAGCGCCGCGAGCACGTGACCCGCGACGACGGACCAGTGCTGACGAACCAGCGCGATCGATCGCTCTCCCGGCATCAACTGTGTCGGCATCTCTTACCTCAAACGAACCCAGGCCCCGTGCGGGTCACGGACCGAGATACAGGATGAGCGCTGCACCCGCACAGAGGAACGGACCATAGGGTATCGGGTCTTTGAGCTTTCGGATGCGAGTCACGAGCAGGAGCAGCGCCGCGGCTCCCCCGATGAACACCCCTGCCACCACCGCGTAGATCGCACCGAGATGCGAACCGGTCGGTCCCGCTCCCGTCACGGCGCCGACCAGGGCGCCGAGCTTCGCGTCGCCGAGCCCGATGCTGCCGCGAGACACGAGATTCTGCACGAAGAAAAAGGCCGCGACACCGACGGCGCCGATGATCGAACTGGTCAGCGTCAGGCCGGGCGACCATTCGCTGAGCACCACGGCAACGATGACGCTCGGATAGGTGATCACATTGAGGATGAGCCGGTGCTTGAGGTCGAAATCGACGATCTGGACGAAGATCGCGATCCAGAGCAGATGGATGACGAGGCCCCATCCAAAGGACTCGTGAGCCGCGAAGGCGCCGAAGCCGATCGCTCCGAGCAGCGGTGACATCCAGCGTTCGAGCCAAGTCCAGCCGTAACGCTCGCCCGCCCATGGACGGACGTCATCCGGCTTCTCCCCGGTCTCGGCTGCGCGGGCATGCGCGTCGGCGATGTCGCGCTCGTACTCAAGACGCTCCTGGTGCTCTTCCTCCTCGAGCTTCTCGCGACGTTCGAGGGCGACGGCAAGCCATCCCGAGCCGAGTCCGATCACACCGCCGGCGACCGTGACCCCGGCGACCACCAGTGGGTTCACGACTCGACGGCTCGCAGGAGCGTGCCGCGGACGGCGTCCACCGGCGCCGCCCTGCCGGTCCAGGTCGTGAAGCTCAGCAGTCCCTGCTGCAGCAGCATCTCGAGACCGTCACTCGCCTTGTGCCCGGACTCGATCGCGGCGCTCACGACGTCGACCGGCCGGGGTCGGTAGCGGATGTCGATGACGCTGCATGTCCGCGGGAGACTGCGCGGATCGAACGGGAGCGACGCGAGACCCGCGGACGTCGCGTTGACGACGATCGCCGAGTGGGCGCCCTCGCGAGCGATCGCCGCAGCCTCCCATGCGATCGGTGCGATGTCGCCGGATCCTCGCAGCCGACGGACGAGGTCGAGCGCGGCATCCGGGTTGCGCGCGGCGATGCGAAGGCGCAGAAGCGGCACGCGCGTGAGCGCGACCGCCACCGCAGCCGCGGCGCCTCCCGCGCCCAGGACGAGCGCTGTCGCCGCTCTGCGCGGCCACATGCTCGCTTCGCTCAACGCAAGCTCGAACCCGTCGGAGTCGGTTGTCGTGCCGATGAGCCGCCCACCTCGCATCGTCACGGTGTTCACCACGCCGAGAGTCTCGGCGTCGCCGTCGAGCCGGTCGCACGCGGCCGCGATCACCGCCTTGTACGGCGTCGTCACGTTGCACCCGGTGTACCGTCCCGCACGCAGCTCCGCGATGAAGCGATCGATGTCCGACGCCTCAACGTCGCGGAGCACGTAGGTGCCCTCGACGCCCGTCGCCTGCATGGCCGCCTGGTGCATCAGCGCGCTCGGCGATCGGGAGATGCCTGCACCGACCAGGCACAGACGAAGCGGCGACACGGTCACGGGTGGGCGCGAGAAGTGGCGAGCCGCCGTGCGTCGAGCCAGCTCTGCAGCAGGACGGCGGCTGCGACTGCGTCGATGACCTGGCGCCGGCGCCGGCGCCGGACGCCGCTCTCGATCAGGGAACGCTCGGCGATCGTCGTTGTGAAACGCTCATCCCAGAACTCGATCGCCGCCGCCGTGCGACGCCCGAGCTCTGCAGCAAAGCGGCGCACGGCGTCGGCGGCGTCGCCTTCGCTGCCGTCAAGCTTGCGCGGCAAACCGATCACGACCTTGTCCACGAGGCGATCTTCCATCTCGCTCGCGATACGTGTCCAGATGGTGTTCGGGTCGTTCGGGACTGTCGCGAGCGGTGACGCGAGTGTGCATGTCTCGTCGGAGATGGCCAGCCCGACCCGCACCGACCCGACGTCGATGCCGAGAACCCGCGTGCGGCCGGTACCCACCCCGGCCGAGGTCACGGTGAAGCGGTCGGGGTCGGCACAGGCGCCGCCGGCGTCGACGGCGCGACGAAGTTCTCGTCGATCGTGATGCTCCTGGCGAACAGCGGCAGGTAGAAGAGCTGGAACGGCGACATCGAGACCGTGACGCTCTGCACCTCGGGGATGGTCTGCTCGACGATCTTCCGGGCGCTGCCCGGATTCCGGCCGGTGAGCTTCGACTTGAGCGAATCGAGGTTCAGCGAGGGCTGGCTGTAGTCCGTTGCCGAGCACGCCAGGACGATGATGCCCGTCGTGGCGGCCTGTGTCACCGTGCACGGCGGCGTCGAAAGCTTGCCGGGAGCGAGCTGGTCGCCGGGCTTCACGAGCTTGTTGAGATCGGCGAGGACGTCGGTGCGAACCGACACCGGGTCGTACAGGGCTGCCGTCGCGTTTGCGCTGACCGTGATCTCGGTCGCGGTGAACGGCGCGTTGACGGCGGGAAGCGGCGGCGTGATCGCGAAGGCGACGGTCTTGCCGTTGCCGGAAGGATCCACGGCGAACGTCTTGCCCCCGGCCTTGTCCTGCATGTCGGTGTTCAGCTGCGAGGTCAGGGTCGCCTCAACGGACTGCACCTCGCCCGTCCAGTTCGAGACATCCGTGGCACTGGCGGACGGGACCGTCTTGGCATCGACACCGCCGGTCGGGGCGTTGGGGTTGGTGACGTTGATCGAGTGATACTTGAAGTCGGTGCCGATGCACAACGCGTTGCGCTGCCCGGGTGGTGGCTCGGGTGACGGGCAGGGATCGCTCGGCCACGCGGTGAGGGTGTTGGCGCCCACGCTGTTGCCCGCCGCTCCCGCGGTGACGTCGGCGACGGTTGCGGTGGCGTTCGGCTTGGATCCGCCGCAGGAAGCCTGCGTCGCCGCGGCGCCGTTCGCGCCGATGCAGATGTAGGTCGCCTTGGTCACCTGGAACGTGACGTTCCCGTCGGACGATTGAAACTCGTTGCCCTGCGGCAGGGGGAACTGGTAGCCGTCAGGGTTGTCGGTGCTGAACACGATCTTGGTTGATGCCGCAACCGCAGCAACCGGCAGCGTTCCGGTCGGGCTTGCCTGAAACGTCTGCGTTGCGGTGCTGGTCACCACGGTCGTGAGCACATGGTCAGGCTTGGCCGCATCGCTCGCGACCGTTGTCCCCTGGATGGTCGGGTTCACCGACAGCGGTGTCGCGGCGAGGGTGATGGTGATCCTGGCGGACGGGGTGAACGTCATGAAGAGGACGATGCCGACGATGGCGAGGGCGGCGGCCCCGTAGTACAGGAGACGGCGCCGGTCGCGTACACGCGGCGGGCGCGCGGGAGGGATCTGGGTGATCACACGTCGTGGCTCGAGCCGCGCGGCAGTCGGTGCGGTGACCGGTGGCGAAAGCGCCGGCGGCGCGGGTGGGGGTGCCGGCGGTGGCTCGAGCACGGCTGCGGCGGCGGTCCCGGCCATGATGCCGGGTCCGATGCTGCGTGACTGACCGATGCCGCCGACTCGCGGTGCGGCAAGCTCGATCCCCCGTTCGAAGGCGGGGACGGATCCGTAGACCTGGAGCCCGCTCGCGCGAGCGAGTTGCTGGACGCGCGGATCCTCGCTGACGATCGCTGTCCGGCGGCCGGACTGGTTGCTGAACTGCGCGAGCAGCCGAACGTTCAGTGGGGTCTGGAGGGCGCGACTCGAGGTCGGGACCACGAGGCCCACATCGGGATCATTCGAGGAACGGACCCGGTCGATGAGATCGACGATCTCGTCGTCCGGCCTTGCCACGACCACAGCAGGCATCAGGCGCCTCTAAACCTTCATCGTCTTCAAAACCCGGCGCATGAGCCCGCCCAGGGGCTCGTCAGCGTCATCTTCCAGCGTCACGGCGTGACGCGCAAGCCCCATCGGGGTCACGTCCTGGCTTCCGACGAGCAGCCCGGTCGTGTCGTAGACCCCGGTGACGTCCCCGGGACCGAGCACTTTCACTGTCGGCGGACGGGTGAACGGAACGGTGTCCGCCCAGTCGAGGATGCGAAGCTGCTCGGCCACCTCGGGGAGCGCGGCGCCGCCGCCGGCGAGGCAGATCGAGCCGGGAAGTGGGTCGGGACCCGCGAGCTCCTCGAGGGTGAGGGCGACGCCCTGGGCGAGCACCTCCGCGGTCGGGGTGAGGGCGCGCCGGGCCATCGCACTCTGCTCGGCGGCGAGATGCCCTTCGGAGTGCGCGACCTTGAAACGCTCCGCCTCGTCAAGGTCCATCGAAAGATCGGTGGCGAGACGCTTGGTGAACGACCGGCCACCGAGCGCGAACATGCGGGTGGCCTCGATGCCGCCGTGACGGACCACGGCGATGTCGGTCGTGCCGCCGCCGACGTCGACGAAGATCGCACCGAGCTCGTGGGATTCCGCGGAGGAGCAGCCGCGCGCGAGCGCATACGGCTCCGCGACGGTGGCCACGAGCTCGAGGTCGAGCTCCTGCGCGATCGCCTGCAGCGCGCCGATATGCGTGAGCGGCGCAAACGTGTTGAACACCGTGATCTCGACGACGTGTCCCTGGAAATCGACGGGGTTGCTCACGGCGTACCCGTCGATGCGCACGGAGGTGATCGTGCTGTGGACCAGCTTCACGTTCACCTCCTGGACGCCCAGGTCGTGCGACATCTGGCGCACCGCCTCCCGCAGGGCCCGGCGCTGCACGGCCTGGAGCGCGGTCGCGAGGTCCGCCTGCGTGATGCGTGCCTGCGGCTGGGGCCGCGGCACGGTCATCGTGGTGCTGAACCCGCGCACCTGCTCACCGGCGATGCCGATCACCGCCTGCCCCGGGATCGTCTCGCACATGTCCTCGGCCTCGGTGAGGGCGCGATCGCAGTTGTCGATGACCGCCTGCAGGTCGGCCACCGCGCCCGCCTGCATATGGGATTGCGCCTGGCGGACCTTGCCGACCCCGAGCACGATCCCCTTGTCACCCTCGCGCTTGACGATGAGCGCCTTGACGAACTCGGTGCCGATGTCGAGCACCGTGTAATGGCTCTGGAATTCCTCGCGCCGTTTCAGCAGTGCGAACTTTCGCTTGGACATCAGGCCGCGTTCCCGTGCGCGGCGATCGCCGAGCGCAGCAATGACACCGCGGCGTCGCGTTTGGCCGGGTCGCCGACCTTGCCGCGTCCGAGCTCGGGCCGGCCGCCGCCGCGGCCCCCGGT
>JBAUTG010000152.1:0-2006 GCA_049582105.1 Candidatus Dormiibacterota bacterium
GTGCAGAGCAGGCTCGCCAGCAGACGATCGCCACCCTGCAACACCTGCGCGACGAATCCATCCTCATGGCGAAGGACTCGCTCGCAGCTGGGGAGTGGCGATCTGCGCTGACGTGTTTAGGCAAGGCGGCCATGTACGATGATCAGGCCACGGCGATGGCACACGGATCCGAGGCATCACGCGGGTACTAAGCTTATCCACATGATCCTAGTACTACTACGTTAGGTTTGGAAGGAATCCGCCCCGTCGTGTAGAAGCGCCTCCCGGAGTTGATCGCCCCCATCATCGGTCCTGACGTCGTCGCAGCCGTAGGAGCACCTCATGGCCTCCAATCCTGCGTTGACCGATTCCGCGATCCGCCAGCGGTTGATCGATTTCCTCACCGCGCTGTTTCCCGAACTCGGCCGCCGCGACCGCCGGCACTGGGGCGAGGTGTATGTCCGCGGGCTGCTGACGGCGGGCGAGCGGAAATCCATCGAGCCGCTGGCCCAGCGGCTGCCGGATGGGAATGTGCAGGCCCTCCAGCAATTCATCGGGCAGAGCCCCTGGCCGTATGAGCCCGTGCGTCAGCGTCTGGCCCACCTGGTGCTCCCGGCGCTCGGCACCGGGGTGTGGGTGGTGGACGATACCGGGTTCCCCAAGCAGGGGCGCTACTCGGTGGGGGTGGCCCGGCAGTACTCGGGGACCCTGGGCAAGGTCGCGAATTGTCAGATCGCCGTGAGCATCCATCACGTGACGCCAACGGCCAGCCTGCCAGTGGACTGGGCGCTGTATCTGCCGGAGGAGTGGACGGACGATCGCGCCCGGTGCGCCGCCGCCGGGGTCCCCGCCGAGGTCACGTTTCAGCCCAAGTGGCGGCTGGCGCTGACCCTGCTGGACGGGGTGCAGCGCTGGGCGGTGCCGGCGCAGCCGGTGGTCGCGGATGCCGGCTACGGCAATATTGCCGCCTTCCGCGACGGCCTGACTGCGCGGGGATTCGCCTACGTCGTGGGCATCGAGTCGACGACGGGCGTGTGGCGCCACGCACCGGCCGTCCACGTCCCACGCGCGTCGGGGCGCGGTCGCCCGCCCACGCGGGTGCAGTATGGCGCGCAGCAGCCGCAGAGCGTGGCGGCCGTCGCCCAACGCCTCCCGCGCCGCCGGTGGCGCACCGTGCGCTGGCGCGAGGGCAGCAAGGGCATGCTCGGGTCGCGGTTCGCCCGCGTGCGGGTGCAGGGGGCGCATGGCCATACCAAAGGCAAGCCTCCCGGCCCGGAGGTGTGGCTGCTGATCGAATGGCCCCGGGGGGCGGCCCAGCCCACCAAATACTGGCTGTCCACCCTGCCGCACACGATCGCGCTGCGACGGTTGGTGACGACCGCGAAGCAACGGTGGCGCGTCGAACAAGACTACGCCCAGATGAAAGAGGAGCTGGGGCTGGACCACTATGAAGGCCGGGGCTGGCTGGGATGGCATCACCACGTCACCATGGTCATGGTCGCCTACGGATTCCTGATGCGAGAACGCGTGCGGCGCCGACCCCGCGCGTCAAAAAAAACGTCATCTGGCCCTCGGTCCCCCAGATCCGCACCGCCGCCCAATACCTCCTTCAGACGTGGACCGGGACATGCGCCATCTGCGGCCAACCAGTCCCTACAATGGATACCTCATAACATAACGTAGTAATACTAGGGTGTACTGATTGGATGTAGTGTTAACACTTGGAGGGCTACCTCCCGTGACGGGAAGAGGGTCACAGCCCAGCCTCCGAATACTCCAACCGAGACCTCGCGAGTTTCGGAAGGAGGGAGACGGACGTGACCCTCGAGGACAGCGTTCGCCATCACCGGCTTCGGCTCATGCAACGGGCGGCCCAGTTGGGCAATGTCACCCGGGCCTGCCAGGAGGCGGGGATTTCTCGGACCTTGTTCTACCGCTGGCGGCAGCGCTTGCTGCGGTATGGCCCAGAAGGCCTGCGGCCCCGGCCGACCCGCCCCACCCGCTGGCCACGCCAGGCGACCCCGGCC
>JBAUTG010000153.1:0-29665 GCA_049582105.1 Candidatus Dormiibacterota bacterium
GACTTCCTCATCGAAGCGGCGAGCCGGTTCACGAGCTTGCGCGCGTCGTACGACATCGTCTCGTTCGATCCACGTGGGACCGGGCGGAGCGGTCCGGCACATTGCCTGGCGCCTGCCGACCTGGATCAGTACTTCGCCGCGGACCCGATCGCGGAGACACCGCGGAGCCAGTCCATCCTGATCGCGCTCGCGCAACGCTTCGCGACCGGATGCCTGCGCAGGACCGGCCGGACGCTGCTGTTTCTCGGAACGCAGTACGCGGCGCGCGACCTCGAGGAGCTACGCCGCGCGAATGGAGGAGCGAAGCTGACATACCTGGGTCTCAGCTATGGGACCTATCTCGGGGAGACGTACGCGTCGCTCTACCCGCGAAACGTGCGGGCGATGGTCCTTGACGGCGTCGAGAATCCGACGATTCCCCTCCTCGCGGCGTCCGAAGACCAGGCCACGGCCTTCGAGCGTGATCTCTCCGATTTCGAAGCGGGCTGCGCCGGGGGATGCGGGTTCAGCCAATCGCCGTCGGCGACGATCGCGCAGGTCCTCGCCACCGCCGCGCAGCATCCACTGGTCGTCAACGGTCGGCTGTTGACCCGCGCGGAGGCGATCACCGGCATCGTCACGTATCTCTACGAACCGGCGGAGGATCGACAGCTCGAGCTAGCGCTTGCCAACGCGATCAACGAAGCGGCGCACGGCGGCGGCGATCTCCTCCTCGGATCAGCGGACGACTACGCGGGACGCAGCAGCAACGGCACCTACAACCCGCTCATCGAAGCCAACATCGCGATCGCGTGTGCCGACAGCGCGGTGCCGACGACGCTTGCAACCTACGTCTCCGAGGCACAGCGCATGAACGCGATCGACCCCCATTTCGGCGCCGCCACAGTCTGGGGAGACCTCGTCTGCGCGTTCTGGCCTTTCCATCCCCCGCCACCGACCTTCCGCACCGTGAACACCGCGCCACTCCTCCTCGTCGGCGCCACCGGCGATCCGGCAACGCCCTATCAATGGGCGCAAGGCGCACTCCAGTTCTTTCCAGGCTCCGTCCTGCTCACACGCGACGGCGACGGACACGTCTCGTTTGGGAAGAGCACGTGCGCAGATGCGGCCGAGCAGGCATACCTCGTGAACCTCACGTTGCCGTCGCCGGGGACATCGTGTCCGACGAGCTGACACCCGAACAACCGGCGATCACACCGGAAGCGACGCCGGACGAACTGCTGCCCGATCGGCCTGCGCAGGGACGCCGCCCGATGGCACGCCGCGCCATCCGCACGATGGCGGTCGACGCCCGGTCGCTACGTGACTCACGCCCATTTCGCCGACTGTTCATCGGCCAGCTCATCTCGCTGATCGGACGCCAGATCACGCTCGTCGCCGTCCCGTTCCAGGTGTATTCGCTGACCAGGTCGGCGCTCGACGTCGGACTACTCGGCATCGTGCAGGCGGTGCCCCTGATCGTCGGGTCGCTCGGTGGTGGTGCGATCGCCGACCGATTCGACCGGCGCCGCGTCCTGCTCGTCACCCAGCTCTGCCTCGCGCTGTGCTCGGGTCTGCTTGCGCTCGGCGCATTCACCGGTGACCCGCCACTCATCGCGATCTACGGCATCGTCGCGGTTGCGGCACTGGTCGGCGCCATCGACTCGCCCACCCGCACCGCGATCATCCCGAACCTCGTCGGCACCGACCGCCTCGCCGGTGCGCTCTCACTGAACATCGTGCTGGTCCAGACAACGCTGGTCGCCGGCCCCGCGATCGGCGGTCTCGTCATCGCCCACCTCGGCCTCCCCGAGGCGTACTCGTTCGACGTCTTGACCTTCAGCGCAGCGCTGATCGCGGTCGTCCTCCTGCCACCGCAAGGTCACTCCGCGATCCAGCGCGAACGACCGCTTGCGGCGATCCTCCGCGGCCTGAGCTTCACGAGGCGCCGGCCGATCCTGCTCGGTACCTTCGCGATGGACCTCGCCGCGATGATCTTCGGTCTTCCGCGGGCGGTCTTCCCGCTCCTTGCCGCGAACACCTTCCACGCCGGTGCACAGGGACTGGGACTCCTTTATTCCGCACCCGGCTTCGGCGCCGTGGTGGCAGCACTCTCGAGCGGCCCGGTCGCGCGTTCGAAACGGCTCGGCCGGATCATCATCGTGTCGATCACCGCGTGGGGTCTGGTCGTCATCGGCTTCGGGTTCGCGCGTTCGCTGTGGGTTGCTCTTGTGCTTCTCGCGATCGCCGGCGGGGCCGACAGTTTCAGCTCCGTCTGCCGCACGACGATCATGCAAAGGATCGCGCCCGACGAACTGCGCGGCCGGCTCACGTCGCTGTACTTCATGGTCGTCGCCGGAGGGCCCTATCTCGGCGACGTCGAGACCGGTGTCGTCGCCAATGCGTTCGGCGCCGAGGTGGCCATCATCAGCGGAGGCATCCTCTGCCTGGCCGGACTCGGCGCCGCAGCCGCGGCCTTTCCGTCGGTGTGGCGCTATCGGCCGGGACCGTAAGATTCGGACCTCGTGAAACGACTGGTCGTGGCCAGCCTCGTGTGCTTGCTCGGTCCTGCCGCCTGCACTCCGCGGATTGCGTCGACGCATGGCTCGATCCGGACGTCACCGGCAACCGCACCGTCGAGCGGCGCGCCGCCGCTGGAGGTCGCCATCCGCGAGGCTCGCGACGTCGGCATGATGCCGGCGACGCAGACGCTGAGCTTCGACCTGACCCTTGCAGATCGTGACCCGTCAGGACTCGCCGCTGCGATGGCCGGGGGGTCGTCGCTGAGCGCGACCGAGTTCGCCAACCGCTACGGACCGGACCCGGCTCGCGTGGCCTCCGCGATGCAAGTGCTCGCGGCTGCCGGACTCAGGGCGCACTGGTCTCCCGGGGACGTACTCGTGCGGGCGACGGGACCGGCGAGTGCAATCGAGCAGTTCCTCCACATCAGCATCCACCGGTTCATCGCCGTCGACGGCACTCCTTTCTATTCCGCGCTCACGACAGCAGCGATTCCCGCATCTATCAACGGCACCGTGATCGCCATAACCGGCCTCGACGACTACCAGCGCGATCTGACATCAGCGGTGCCGTCATCGGACGTCGCCGGCGTGACGCCGCAGGACATGAGCACGTTCTACGACATCACGCCGCTGCGCAACGCGGGACTCGACGGCGCGGGCGAGACCGTCGTGTTCATCGAGTGGGGCGTGCCCACCAACGCCGTCCTGAACACGTGGGCGCAGAAGTTCACGCCGGGCGTGCCCTTCAACGTGCAGGTGCACCGGGACGCCGCTGACTGGGGTGCGCCGCTGGTGAGCGGGGACAAGCAGTACTCCGCAGTCGCGGGCGAGGCTGCGCTCGACCTCGAGATCGTGCACGGCATCGCCCCCCGGGCAAACGAGGTCGTCTACGAGTTCGGCAACGAGGGCGCGATCCCCGACGTCGTCAGGGCGATCGCGGCAGCCTCACCGGGCGTGATCCTCTCGAGCAGCATCAGCGAGCACGAATGCGAGCTCGAGCAGGGCGCCATCGCCGACGGCGCCGCCGAGGACCAGGTTGACACCGCCGCGGCGGCGCAGGGGATGAGCATCTTCTGGGCATCCGGCGACCGCGGCGCATACATGTGTCTCAACGACTATCCCGACCAGGACAGGAACGCCAACACCGAGATCTCGGTCATGCCCGACGCCGCGAGCCCCGGCGTCACCGCGGTCGGCGGCACGACCGCCTTTCTCGCGCAGAACGGGGGCTACTTCCAGGAGTCCGCATGGGGTGAGCCGATCGAGCAATGGGGCAGTGGCGGAGGAGTGAGCACGGCATACCCTCGACCGTCATGGCAGCAGGCCCCGGGGATTTCCAGCTCGATGACCGGCCGCGGCCTCCCGGATGTTGCTGCCAATGCCGACATCATCTCGGGGTGGGACATCATCGCACCGGGCCAGAACGCCGGTGATCAAGCTCAGGAAGGCCCTGTCGGCGGCACTTCCGCGGCGGCACCGTTCTGGGCGGCGGTCACGGCACTGATCGACGAGGACCTCGCGCACAAGTCGCTCCCGCTCGTCGGCTTCGCCAACCCGGCGCTCTACCTCTTCGCGCAGTCCCCGTCAGGACTCCCTGCGCCGGCCTTCCACGATGTGACACTCGGGTCGAACCTGCACTTCCCCGCGGGCCAGGGGTGGGACATGGCAACCGGTCTCGGCACTCCCGACGTCGGCGCGCTCGCCAACGATTTCGAGTGGTACGAGAGAACTCACGGATCAGGCTCGTGACGGACACGCCTGCAAGCGCCCCGGGCGACTCGACCGGCGGCGCGCCGATCGTCACCTGCAGGCACTGCGGCGCCCTGGTGCCGGCCGGAGTGTTCTGCGGCAACTGCGGCGAGCATCTGGAGGGTGTGGCCCCGCGCGGACGGGCTCACTCCTACGCCGTAGCACCGAACGAGCACGTGAACCGAACGGCCGTGATCACGACGCTGTTCCCACACCTGCCGCACCGTCAGGCGCATGTGTTCCGCGAGGTGCTCGTCATCGGAGTCGGCGTCGTGCTCCTCCTCGCGGCGCTCCGGCTCGTCGCCCCGGCGACGCTCGTCTCGGTGCTGTTGCTGCCCGTGCTCTACCTGCTCTATCTCTATGAGTCGGAGGTCTACGAGGACGAGCCGGTGCAGGTGCTGCTCCTGACCATCGTGGCCGGCGGGGTGCTCGGGTTCCTGTACTTCGTGATGGCGAACCAGCTCACGACGACCCAGCTCAGCGGCACGGTGCAGGGGCCGCTCGTCACGGGTGTGCTCCTGCCGCTCGTCGCACAGGTGCTCATGCTCGCCGGTCCGTTGGTGCTGCTGACCCGAACCAAGTTCGACGAGACACTCGACGGTTTGACATTCGCCGTCGCATCGGCTCTCGGCTTCACCCTCGTCGAGGTCATCGCCGGCTCGTGGCCGTTCTTCACCGCTCCGCTCGTGCACGGAGTCGCCACCGAGGATGTGCTCCGCATCCTGCGCAGCGGTGTGGTCGCATCGGTCGTCAACGCCGGGACGACCGGGGTCATCGCAGCCGCACTGTGGCGGCGCGCACCCGGCCACGCGGGTCGCGCCGGCTGGGTGACGCCGGTCGGCGTGGTCGCTGGTTTCGCCGTGCAGATCATCCTCGGTGTGGCCGGGTACTACATGCCCGATGCGCTCTCGTCGCTCATCCTCTGGACAGTCGTCGGTGCGGCACTGCTTGTGGTCGTGCGGATCGTGCTGCACACGGCGTTGCTCGAGGAGGCAGGCAAGCACGCGATCGGACCGCTCGCACCATGCGGCGAATGTCACCGCCTGGTGCAGACGATGGCGTTCTGCCCGAATTGTGGAGCGGCACGTCTTGCCGCGCCGAAGCACGCCCGTCACTTCGCGAACGAACCCGGGGCGGCATCGTGAGCACGACATTCGGCGGGCACTTCTGCGGATACTGCGGTGCGCCGCTGGCAGCGGGCAGCGTGTTCTGTGGCAAGTGCGGGGCGCCGATCGCCGCAGCCCCGGGAATCGGCTACACGCCGTTGCCACCGCACGCGGGGACCGGCAACCGCACGAAGCTCTCCCACACGACCATCATCGTCGCCGCCATCGCCGCGATCGCACTGCTGGCGACGCTCGTCACGGTGTTCGCCGTGAAGGTCTCGACGAATGCGCAGGGATGCGGCTTCTACTGCGCGCCGGACATCGGCCCGCGACTCTCTGATTCACGCGAGTTCGTCGACACCAAATGGGGTTTCGTCGTCGACTACAGTGGCTCGAACCTCACGCTCAATCAGCCAGACCCTTCCGGCGACACCGCCGATTTCCTCGCCCAGGATCAGAACGGCGGCACAGTCGGCGAGATCCTCATCACCGCGATGGCCTCGACGAACACTTCGCAGGTGATTCAGAGCGCCCTGAGCGACTTCTCCGGCAACCAGTTCCAGGACATCACGCCGGTCGAGGCGGTTCCCGGCGTGGAGATCGGGCTCATCCCCGCAGTCGGAGAGGGCTACACGGCCAACGTTGTTTCGACGTCCGGGAGTTCAGGCAATCCCGTCGGCATCGTGATCGCGGCGGCGACCCACGGCAACTTCACGATCCTCGCCGAGATGTGGAGCGAGACGAACACCAGCGGCGACGCACCGTTCTATCTCGCGACGGACCAGTCGTTCGACTACGTGCTGACCAATCTGCATTTCCAGGGGCACTGATTGCTCAGGAGTCCGGCGACGCGTTCGTGAAGATCGAGATGACATCGGCGGTGACCGCGCCGCCGGAGCCCGCAAGCCGCGTTGTCGCCGGCGCCCCGTGTATCGTCCGAGCCTCAATGGCACGAGCGGAATCGACCGACGTCGGAACCATGCCGCCACTCGGCGAGGTGCCGCGTCTGATGCATGCGCAACTCATTCGCCCCGAGCGCTACGGCGATCCGGAGACCGCCTTCGCCGTCGAGACGGTCGCGACGCCTCATCCAGGCCCGGGCGAGGTCCTGGTTTACGTCATGGCCGCGGGTGTCAACTACAACAACGTCTGGGCGGCTCTCGGACGCCCCGTCGACGTGATCGCAGCTCGCCGGAAAGCCGGCGAGGCCGAGGCGTTCCACATCGGCGGGAGCGATGCGTCCGGCATCGTCTGGGCTGTCGGCGAGGGCGTCGACAGCGTGCGCGTTGGTGACCAGGTCGTCGCGCACTGCGGGGTCTGGGATGCCGATGACCCGTGGATCGTCGGGGGCGGCGATCCGATCGTCGCGCCCAGCGCTCGAATCTGGGGGTACGAGACAAACTGGGGCAGCTTTGCCCAGTACACGCTCGTCCAGGCACACCAACTGCTCCCCAAACCGCCGCAGCTGAGCTGGGCTGCTGCGGCTGCGGGCACACTGGTCGGCGCGACCGCATACCGGATGCTGTGCTCCTGGCATCCGCACGAGGTCCGGAAAGACGACGTCGTCCTGATCTGGGGCGGCTCGGGCGGGCTCGGCTCCCAGGCGATTCAGATCGCGAAGGCCAAGGGCGCCGTTCCGGTTGCGGTGACGTCCGGCCCGGAACGCGGGCAGTACTGCGTCGACCTGGGTGCGCGCGGGTACATCGATCGGCGCGACTTCTCGCACTGGGGTGTGATCCCGGACTGGCGTGACGACGTGGCGTTCGGCGCGTGGACCGCGGGTGCGCGCGCATTCGGCAAGGCGCTCTGGGATGTCGTCGGCGAGCGTCGCAACCCGCGCATCGTGTTCGAGCACCCGGGCGAGGACACCATCCCGACATCGATCTTCGTCTGCGAGAACGGTGGCATGGTGGTCATCTGCGCCGGCACCACCGGCTACCACGCGGCGGTCGACCTGCGCTACCTCTGGATGCGGCAGAAGCGTTTACAGGGCTCGCACTTCGCCAACGACAAGGAGTGTTCGGCGTTCAACGACATGGTCACGCGCGGCGAGGTCGATCCGTGTCTCTCCCGCACCTTCGCGTTCGAAGACGTGGGACTCGCGCATCAGTTGATGCGCGAGAACAAACACCCGATGGGCAACATGGCCATCCTCGTCGGGGCGCACGACGCGCAGGAGCGCGACTGACCTACTGCTGGGCTGCGAGGTACACCAGCGCCGCCTTGACGCGGCGGTGCACATCCGGCTCCTCGGAGAGCTCCAGCTTGGAGAAGATCGCGTTGATGTGCTTCTCCACGGCACGCTCCGTGAGGAAGAGCGCAGCTGCGATCCCCGCGTTGTTGCGACCCATCGCAACCTGCTGGAGCACGTCGCGCTCGCGCGGAGTGAGCTGCGTGAGCGGCGAGTCACGCGCGGCACTCCGCGCCGCCACCAGCACCTCGACAACGCGCGGATCGATCACCGATCCGCCGCGCGAGACCTCGCGCACCGCGCTCACTAGCTGGTCGATGTCCGACACACGCTCCTTGAGAAGGTACGCGCGTCCACTCGCGCCCTTGTCGAGGAGCGCCAGCGCGTACTCGGGTTCTGCGTACTGGCTGAGCACAACCACGCCGATCCGGGGATGCTCGCCGCGCAACCGCTCGGCCGCTCGCAGCCCTTCGTCCGTCCCGGTCGGTGGCATGCGGATGTCAGTGACGACGACGTCGGGGTTGTGTTCCTCGATCGCGCGCTCCAGCTCCGGAAGATCCGCGCACGATGCGAGCAACTCGATCTCCTCGGAGGTTTCGAGGAGCTGGCGGATTCCCTCCCGGAGCAGGTAATTGTCCTCGGCGAGGACCACACGGATCGGCACGGGGGTGAGAATAGGCGAGCCGTCACCAGAACGGGTGTCTGCCCCACCCGCGGAGTGATGCGGGCACGGTTGCCGTGCCGGGCCGGCGGCGATACCGTTGCAGCGTGGGAGACATCCGATGAGCGTCCGAGTGCTGATCGTCGACGATCAGGCGCCGTTCCGTGATGTCGCCCGCACGGTGGTCGAACTGACCGACGGCTTCGAGGTCGTGGGCGAGGTCGAGACGGGCGAGGATTCCGTGACAACCGCCCGCGATCTGCATCCGGATCTGGTCCTCATGGATGTCAACCTGCCGGGGATCAGCGGGCTCGACGCGACCAGAGAGATTCTCGCGGAGGTCGAGGCGGCAAGACCGGTCGTCGTTCTCGTGCTCTCGACGTATGAGGCCGATGAGTACGGACCTCGTGCGGCCGAGGCCGGCGCCGCCGGGTTCATCTCCAAGTCGGACTTCAGTCCGGAGCGTCTCACCGAGGCCTGGGCGGCTGCGACCTCGTAGGCGACGGTGAGCCGGCGGCGGGGCCGCGGGCCTGGACGGGCAATGAGCCGCGAACGCTGGTACCGGAGCCCACATGGGACGTCACTTCGACGCTGCCTCCCAGTGCGTCGAGCCGGTCGGCCATGTTGGTGAGTCCCGAGCCCCGTGCCATGGTGCTGGCATCGAAGCCGTCACCGTCGTCGGTCACGTCGAAGTGCAGCGCACCGTCTGCGAAATGCAGATCCACGACGACATGCGAGGCGTTCGCGTATTTCTGGACGTTCTGGAGTGCCTCGAGCACGCAGAAGTACACGGTCGCCTCCACATCCTGCGAATAACGCTCGATGCCCGAAGCCTCGATGCTGACAGCGACCGTGGCCTTGCGTGCCTGCGACTCGAGCGCGACGACAAGCCCTTTGTCCGCGAGAAGCGGGGGATAGATCCCGCGAGCCAGGTCGCGGAGCGTTTCCAGTGCGTCGTCGGCGTCGGCCTTGAGTTGCACAAGCGTGGTCGCCGCCCGCTCGGGATCCCGTCCCAGCAGCATCTCCGCAAGTCCGAGCTTGACCTTGAGGGCAACAAGGTGTTGCTGCGCCCCATCGTGTAGATTGCGTTCCAACCGCCGGCGTTCCAGATCCTGTGCGCTCACGAGGCGCTGTCGTGAGGCGCGAAGCTCGTCCAGCCGCGCTTGCAGATCCTGTGTGAGCCCCACGTTCTTGAGCACGAGTCCCGCCTGATGCGCGAGATCATCGACCAGCTTCTGCTCGATCGGCGTCAGAGCCTCTCCGCGACGCTTGCTCACGCTGAGTGCGCCGAGCAGCTCCCCTTGATGGCGCACCTCCACCGCCCGCGTCTGGCCGTCGAGCTCAGGCAACATCCCGTTGCGCATGGGTACGGCCGGGTGCGCGGCATGCCCGTTCGGAAACGTGGCCGCGGGCCGAAGTTCCGCAACACCGCGCAGCCACACCGTCGCGGATTCCGCGCCGGTTCCTTCCTGCAGCACGCGCGCCATGCGCGGCAAGACCTCGTCCGCCGCATATGTCTCCGCGACCTGACCGGAGAACTCGCTCAGCACCTCGTACGGGGTGGCACGCTTGCCGTAGACCAGCCGGTTGGCAACCTTCTGCACGCGCTCGCGCACCGGTTGGAACCCGATCGCGACGATCGCCGTGGCAACGACCGACAGGGCCAGGTTGGGCTTGCCACCGCCTCCCACCAACGCTCCAATCCCCACTGCGATGCCCACGTACACGGCGGTGATGAAGACGGCAAGTGAGCCGTAGACAATGGTGCGACTGATGATGATGTCGATGTCGTACAGGCGGTACTTGAACACCGCGATGCCGATGGCGACAGGAAGGCCGACCGCAAAGCCGGAGATGTTGATGGCCAGCAAGGCGTTGTTCGTCACGACGCTCGCCTGCGGTGCCACCAGGGAAACCCCGACGACCACGAGAGTCGCCACGACGGTGGTCACAACGACGTACGCAATCCACTTCAGCTGTTCTCGTTCCTCGCCTCGTGCCCGACGGAGCCGCACGAGCGGCGCCGCGCCGCCCACGAGCAGGATCACCATGCCGACGAACCACAGGTATCCGAGCGGCCCCTGGAGCGCCACGAGGGCCTCGACGGCGAGCGGGTTTGCGAGCTGCGGTTGATTGTCAGGACCGTCGAGCGGTGATGAGCCGAGCGCCCCGACCGCAATCACGAGCAACAGCGTGGTCACCACCGCGATCGGGATCACGGGCCGCCACCGATACGAAGGGAGTCGGCCGTCTGGAATCAGGAGCAGGGTCAGGGTGGCGGCACCCGCCGGATACACGAGCTGCTCCGAGAAACTCGACCACCAGAGCGCCCACTGCGCCCCACCGGCGCCTGGGACCGTATAGACCGCAAGACGGGCGTACTGGGCGGCCACTCCGCCCGCCCCCATCACAACCGCCATGAAGAGAAAGAGCCATCCGACCGGATTGCGAGTGCGTCTCGATGCGATCAAGCCGCCCACGACCGCGAACGACAGCGACATCACGATTTCGAGCGGATTGGCAGCCTCCACACTGTGGATCGACCCACGGTTCGCCACAGCCAGCGCGGCAGCGCCGACACCCAGCACAAGACCGATGGACGAGAGGCACCACGCCAGTCGCGCTGCGCCGCGTGGAGTCACTGAGACACCGTCCCGATGCGAAAGGCGCCAACAGGTGTGTGCCGCCCTTTGACCAGCGCCGGCTCGATGCGCTCGGCATCCGGCCTTTCAAGCAGCGCGTCGTAGGTCGGTTCGCTCAACACAGTCTGGCCACCCTCGCCCCACTGCTGCAGGCGTTGCGCAAGGTTCACCGCGTCGCCGACCACCGAGTACTCGAGGCGCTCCTCGGAACCGAGCAGCGCGGCAGCCACATCGCCCGTGGACAGCCCGATACCCATGTGGAACGGCGGCAATCCTGTGGCGGCCCATTGTTGGTTCACGGCATCCTGCGCCGCGTGCATTGCGAGCGCAGCGCGCAGGGCACGGTCGGCGTGATCAGGCTGTGCGAACGGCGCGCCGAACACGGCCATCACCGCGTCGCCGACGAACTGCATCACCGTTCCACCCTGCGCGAGCAGCGCGCGGTTCATGGCGGCGCGATGCTCATTGAGTTGCCCGGCAAGCACTGACGGATCGGACATCTCGGCGATGGTCGAGTACGCGCGAATGTCGGACATCAGCACGGTGACGGTCATGCGCTCCGTTTGCCCCGCTTCCATGCCGTGCTCTCGCATCTGCTCGGCGATCCCGCCCGGGAGCATGCGGCTGAGGCTCTCGCCCTGCTCCTCGCGGTCGACAATCACCTTGTGCAGCATGCGCAGGCGCTCGAGCGCCCCCTGTGTGCCGGCACTCGCCTGCTGCGCGAGCTTCAGGAATAGCTGCTCCACGTCGTCGCCGACCGAGGTCGGCGTCGCATGGAGTGACGCCGCAATCGCCTTGATCGGCTTTCCTTCCGCGACCATCCGCAGCAGCTGTTCCTCCGAAGCTGTCAGGCCGCCGGCATCGCTCACGGGCTTCGTGAGGGCGTCGACGATGCGTGGGTCGATCATCGATCCACCGGTGCTCACCTCGCGCACGGCGCGGGCGAGCTGATCACCGTCGCCGACACGATCCTTGAGGAGATAGGCATAGCCTGCCGCGCCCTCACTCAGCAGCGAGATCGCGTACTCCGGCTCGTCGTACTGCGAGAGGATCACGACACCGGTGCCGGGATTCCGCTTGCGCACGATCCGCGCGGCGCGAATCCCCTCGTCGGTGAAGTCCGGTGGCATGCGAATGTCGGTCACGACGACCTGGGGCATGTGTTCCGCCGCCCCAGCGAGGAGCTCGCCGAAGTCGCCGGCGACGCCGACCACCTCGACGTCGCCCGAGCTCGTGAGCAGGGCGCGGACGCCCTCGCGGACGATGAGGTTGTCGTCCGCGAGCACGACGCGGATGGTCGCTTCCGGCGGCATGCGCCAACTCTAGTCAGCCATGGCGTGCACGAAATGGGGCTGCCACCACGATGCCGGGGGGTGATCACCACCGCGACTTGTGGTCCGGGCACCCTCGACCGGTCTCGGCCATCGGCTGAAGATCGGTTCGCAAGGAGGCTGCACATGATCATCACGTCGTCGGTCACATCCATCTCGTGGATTCCGTCAGAGGCCATCGAGGGGCTCACGAAGATGCCGTTCGAGATGGGCATCGCTCACTACGACGATCCGCCTCCGGACCACATCGATTCACTCGAGTCGATGCGCCAGGCGGACGCATTTCGATTCGCCAACGAGCTCACCGCCTGGATCGAGGTGGAGAACGGTCGCATCACCGGCCATGGACAGGGTGGTGGTGGCCACATCGGCTCGACGACGCTCCGTCTCGGCAACCGTGGCATGACCTTTGCGGCCGTGACGCTCCCCGATCGGCGGCAGGCGCCGGTGATCGGTGACGGTTGGGTTCGTTTCACCCAGACCACCGGCGGTCGCACCGGTGTCCCGCTGCCACGGAAGGTCAACCGCCCGCCGTTTGTCCAGGTGTCGGCACCGCTCGCCTGGACGACACTTGCGCTCACGATCTTCGCCGACGGGTCCTCGTCTCACGAGGTCACCGGCGCAAGCCCGTTCCCGCGGCACTGGATCTATGACTGTGAACGGAACCTCAGCCTGAAATCCGGCCTCGTGGACTTCAAGCACTGGTCGAAGCATGCCTTCGGCAGGTATTCGCCGTGGGGTGATCAGGATTCGCCCGCGCTCGTGACCGAGGTCGAGACCGCACTGGAGCGCGAGCTGTCACTTCGGCTCATGCGCGGCGAGACGAAGCCCCGCATCGATACGCTCAAGCAGAGCTCGATCCTCGTGGAACAGGGCGCTCTCGGCGACGAGATGTACGTGCTCCTCGACGGTGTCCTCTCCGTGGAGGTCGACGGAACAGCGGTTGCCCAGGTCGGCCCCGGCGCGGTGCTCGGCGAGCGCGCCCTGCTCGAAGGCGGTCAACGAACCGCCACGCTTCGCGCGGTCACGCAGTGCAAGGTTGCGGCTGCCGCGGGCGGTGAGGTGGCTCCGGAACTGCTCAGCCGGCTGGCTGCGGAGCACCGCCGTGAGGAGTCTCCAGCCTTCTGAGCGCGGCGATCACTCGGTCCAGCACCAGTTCGGAGCGCAGCGTCGCGACCTCAACCCGACGGCCGCTCAACAGCCAGTCGATCTCGTCGGTTCGGAGCAGCGAGCTCAGGTCCCGCGGGAGCCGCGCCGGCGCACCCTCGATCACCTGCTGGTTCGGACCGTCGACATCGGAAGGACGCAGGCCGGCATCCTCGACGGTGATGCCCGTGTCGCGCAGATCGAGCACGAGGGCACAGCCTCGCGGCGACGCGTCGTGCAACACCACCGCACGCCCTGCAGGCGCGGCTGCGATGCCGTCCTTGACTGCGGCAACGAGCGCGTCGCTGATTCCCGCGCGCTCGAGGTTGGCACCGATGAGGCTGGCGGTGTCGACGGTGTCGCAGATCACGGTCATCGTCCCCGTCTCGGCCGTCGCAACGGGGAGTGGTGCAGCCGGATCGATCAGACCCGCGACCTCGACATCGCCGAATCTGGTGCGGAACTCATCAAATGACAGTGCGAGCAACCGTCCGGTGAGTGCCGGTCGGTGGAACCGGCTGATCACGCCCGCGAGGATCAGCACCGCCCCGAGTGTGATGAAGAGCACGAAGAGGACCTTGAGACCGATCAGGATGAGCCCGATCAAGATCAGCAGAACGCCCAGCCCGACCTCGCCGTTCGACGCCGTGTTCGTGCGCGGCGTCTCCGCACGGGCGCACGTCGCGTAATAGAGCTGCCGTTGGGTGAACCGCCACCCGTCACTGGCAAGCCCGGCGCCGGCGTCCTCGACGAGCGAGCGGGTGACCGGAAGCGCCATCGCGGGGGAGTTTCGCACAGGATCCGGGATATGCTGCGGCGATGGTCACCGGTCGCGACGCGTCAGTGTCGCCCGCGGTGGAGCAATCGGAACCGACGTTCACGGAAGCGCTCCTCGAGTGGGAGGAGCAGCGGCTGGAGCCCGCTCGCGAACGAGGCGAGCGCAAGGACCGCTTCGAGACAGGGAGCGGTATCCCGGTTGCACCGCTTTACACGCCGGCCGACCTGTCAGGCCACGACCCGCTCCGCGACGAGGGCTTTCCCGGAGAGCCTCCATTCACGCGCGGCATCCAGCCGACCATGTATCGCGGCCGCCTCTGGAGCATCCGCCAGTACGCCGGGTTCGGAACGGCGACCGACGCGAACGCGCGATTCCGATACCTGCTCGCGCAGGGCCAGTCGGGCCTTTCCGTGGCCTTCGACCTCCCCACCCAGATGGGGCTCGACAGCGACGATCCTCGCAGCGCCGGGGAGGTCGGTCAGGTCGGTGTCGCAGTCGACTCCGTGCGCGACATGGAGGATCTCTTCGACGGCATCCCGCTCAGTGCGGTGAGCACGTCGATGACCATCAACGCGCCTGCTCCCGTGCTCGTCGCGATGTACGTGGTCGCGGCGGAACGCCAGGGAGTCGACGCAGCGTCGGTCATGGGGACGGTGCAAAACGACGTGCTCAAGGAGTACATCGCGCGTGGCACGTTCATCTACCCACCGAGGCCGTCGCTCCGCCTCGCAGCAGACCTCATCGCGTGGTGCACGGTCAACACACCGAAGTTCAATCCGATATCCCTGTCCGGGTATCACATCCGCGAAGCGGGGAGCACCGCGGTCCAGGAGATGGCATTCGCCATCGCAAACGCGTGCGCCTACGTCCAGGCGGCGGTGGATCGCGGTGTCGGCGTGGACGACTTCGCGCCGAAGCTGTCCTGGATCTTCAACACCCACATTGACTTCTTCGAGGAGATCGCGAAATACCGCGCGCTGCGACGGCTGTGGAGCAAGGTCATGGCGCAGCGATTCGGCGCGCGGGATCCCCGCTCGCTGATGTTGCGCACGCACACGCAGACGGGTGGCTCGACGCTGACCGCGCAGCAGCCGGAGAACAACATCGTCCGCGCGGGCATCGAGGCGCTTGCAGCAGTGCTTGGCGGTGTTCAGTCGCTCGCGCTGTCCTGTTACGACGAGGCGCTGTCGATCCCGACTGAGAAGGCGCAGCGCATCGCCGTGCGCACGCAGCAGATCATCGCCGAGGAGACGGGCGTCACCAACACCGTCGATCCGCTCGCCGGCTCGTACCACGTCGAGTGGCTCACCGACGAGCTCGAGCGCCAGGCCCAGGCACTGCTCGACGAGGTCGACAGGCGCGGGGGCGCTGTCGCGTGCATCGAGTCCGGCTGGATCCAGGAGCTCATCCAGGATGAGGCGTATCGCACCGAGCGCGCGATCGCAACGGGCGACAAGGTGATCGTGGGCGTGAACCGCTTCACCGAGACGGAGGAGGACGGCGCGCCGCTCCTCTTCCGTCCCGACGAGCGGGTGATGGCGGAGCAGGCGAACCGGCTCGCCGGACACCATGCGCACCGCGATGCAAGGTCGGTCCAGACCGCGCTGCGGGGAATCACCGATGCTGCGACGACCGACGAATCGCTGATGCCACCCATCATCGACGCCGTGCGGGCAGACGCTACGCTCGGAGAGATCTGCGGAGCGCTCCGTGCGGTGTTCGGCGAATACCATCCGCCCGCAACGATCTGAGGCAGCGTGTTCGCGGGCATCCGTCAGTGGTTCCGGTCCAACCCGCGGATCGTGTTCCTCGTTCTTGCCGGCGCGGTCATCCTCGGGCTGTTCCTCGGTGTCATCTCGCCGCTCTTCGCGACCACCGGCCCGACCACGGCGGACCTGAGCGGCGTCATCCCGGCGACTGTGGCGGCGAACCAGCGGTTCGAGGTCGACATCTCGATCGACAACACGGGTGACTCGATCGTCGGCGAGCTGTGCGTCGGAGCGCTGGTGCAGGGCGACGTGACCCCGGTCAGCGCCATCTTTCAGAACGTGGACACAGAGCAGTTCGTCAACGGCAGGGTGTGCGGCGGTGAGCTGACCGCCCAGTCGAGCACGCCGGTGCAGCTGTTCTTCGCAGCGGGCTCCGGCGGGACGGCCCAGCTCGTGCTCTCCCCGATGAACGGCACAAAGACGATCGGCGCGGCGCTCACGGGGTCCGTTTCCATCTCCGGCTCCTGACCTCGGAGGTATTGGATACAAGCCTGTCACGCGCAAATCCGGTGGCACGGCTCCGTCTACGCTTGGCGCCGAGAGGGTTATGCACACCGAGAGCGCCGCTCGGCGCTGGCTGCCGAAATTCGCGACAGGCGTTCTGCTCGGGATCACCGGGTGGCAATTGGTCGATTCAGCATTGCCACCGAGGTTGATGCTGGTCGAGATCGAGGTCGTGGTTGTTGCGGCTGTGATGCTCGAGATCACGATTCGGTTGCGTCACGCCTCGCGGGTCGGCCCGTCAACCGCCGCACTGGTTCAGGGGCTGACGAGTGTCGGCCTCTGCACCCTGATCCTCGGTCTGTCGGCCACGCGTCTCTCACATCCGGTTCCGCTCATCGTGCTGGGCTTTGTCGCGGTCCTCCTCACCGTCGATCCGTCCGCGCGTGCCGCAGCGCTCTGGACCATTCTGCTCGCATCGTGCGCCGGCCTCGCCGGGGTGTGGTGGTGGAGTGGGATGTTCGCCACGGGCGGCGCCAAGGAGTTGATCCAGGTGGACGCGCTCGTCATCGGCGTCGTCGTCCTCGCGTACTCCAACTGGTCGCTCACGGAGCGCCACTACCAGGCGCAGTCGCGACGGCTCCGAGCGGTGGCCGACGTGGCACGCCGGCTCGGCCTGACGACCGACTCCCGCGGCGTCGCCGCCGCGGTCCTCGAAGGCTGCCATCAGGCGTATCCGGACGCGAGCTGGGGCCGCGTCCTCCTCTTCGACACCGACTCCGGCTCGCTTGCGACGCTGCCGCTCATCCTCGGGCCGGGTGGCGTCACCCCGGCGGCCGGTCCGCTCGTGACCATGCCGGCCGGCGAGGGTGTGATCGGCCGCGTGTACTCGGAAGGCGAGCCGTGCCTGCTGCGCACACCGCGTGACATCAAGCAGGCCTACGCGGAGATGCCGAGCTCGCGGATCGAGGAGCTCGAGAGCCTCGGCGGCGGACGCCGGTCGCGAAGCTTCGTCGCAGCACCGCTGCGCGCGGCGGGCGGGCGCGTGATCGGCGTGCTCGTGCTGATCTCACACGCACGTCGCGGTACCTGGGACGTCGACGACCTGACGGTCGTGCAGGCGATCGCCGACGAGGCGGCCGTCGCCGTGGCGCGGGCAGGGCTCTTCGAGGAGAAGGCGATCCACGCCACCACCGACCCCCTCACCAAGGTGGGCAACCGGCGCGCGTTCGAGGAGCGTCTCGGTGAGATGGCGGGCGCAACGGCTGTCATCGCCATCGACGTCGACCATCTCAAGCCACTCAACGACGAGTTCGGACACGAGGCGGGCGACATGCTGCTCGTCGAGGTCGCGCGCACCCTGCGCGCGCAGTTGCGAGGCGGCGACCAGCTGCTCCGCATCGGCGGTGACGAGTTCGTGTCAATTATGGATGCAACAACCGAGGAGGAGGCGATCGCCATCGCGGAGCGGATGCGGATCTCGCTGCACGGCGTCGCGCTGCCGCACGGCAAGGCGCGAATCAGCGCCGGAGTTGCGGCGGGCGCGGGCGGTGTGCACGCGCTGTGGCTCGCCGCCGACGAGGCGCTTTCACGTGCGAAGCAGGGCGGCCGTGACCGTGTGGTCATCGCCGGCGATCGCGCGCTCCCGAGCCTCGTGCAGGGCGGCGGCAGCGACGCCGGAGCCATGCTCGACGCGATCCTGAGCAAGCGACGCGTCATCCGCGCGTCGTTTCAGCCGATCGTCCGCTTGACCGACCACAAGGTGCTCGGCTACGAGGCGCTCGCACGCGTCCCCGCGCTGCGCGATCCACTTGACGGCGTCGAAGACGTCTTCGCGCTCGCGCACCGGCGCGGCGTCACCAAGGAGGTCGACTGGATCTGCCGGCGAATCGCCATCTCCACGGCATCGGCGCTGCCGGAGGCGGCCCCGCTCTTCCTGAACGTGTCGGCGGCGATGCTGCTCGACCCGCTGCATCCGGTCGACCACATGCTCCTGCTCGCGCGCTGGGCCGAACGCAACCCGGAGACGATCGTCCTCGAGATCACCGAGCGCGAGTCGATCGCCGACAAGCAGCGGCTGCGCTTCGTCCTCGCGAGCTATCGAGAGCACGGATTCCAGTTCGCCCTCGACGACATCGGCGAGGGACACTCCACGCTCGAGCTGCTCGCAGCCGCGGTGCCCGAGTTCGTGAAGGTCGCGAAGAGCATCACACAGGACTGCGGCGAACGCGGCGCCCGCGCGGTCATCGAGGCGACCGTCGCCTACGCGCGGAGCTCCGGCTCCTGCGTGATCGCCGAAGGCATCGAGGACGAGGCGACCGCGGACCAGTTGAAGGAGCTCGGCGTCACAGCGGGGCAGGGATACTGGCTCGGCAGACCGCAGGAGCCGGCGCTGGAGGCGGAGTCCCGCGGCGAGGCGACCGCCTGAGCGAACGTCACACAGGCGCGGTGACGGCGATTTCCCAGACGGATCCCTCGGGTGTGTCGCGCACCTCGATTCCGGCATCGGTCAACGCGTCACGAATCTTGTCGGCAAGCGCGTACTCGCCGGCAGCGCGCATCTGGACGCGCAGCGCGAGGATGCCGTCGACGACCGGAGCGATGAGGTCCTTCGGGTCGCCGGCGCCGCTCCGGGCGAGGTCTCCGAGCCGCACCACGTAACGCCGGAGCGCTTCACGCGCGCGATCCTGCTCGTCGGAATCGAGTGTGTCCGCCGACCACTCGTGCATCTGCGTGTCGATTGCAAGCACGGCACCGACTGCCCCATCGACATCGCGCGCGGCGAGAGCGCTGTCGGCGACGTCGGATTGATGGGTGACCTCCTGCAGGAACGGCGACACCCCCGGCGCGGGCGGCGTCAGGTCGACAACCGACTGAGCATCCGCGGACGCGGCCTCGCCGCCGGCGCCCGGTGCCGCGGTGACACCACGCGCCAGCTCGCTCACCGGTATGGTGGTGCCGTTCTCGAAGCGCTTCGAGTGACCGTTGCGCCGCAGCGTGAGTCCACCACGCCCGCGGATCGAGACCGTGCCCGCGTCGAGATCGAAGATCGCCGCCGTGTGCTCATCGACGCCGAGGATGTCGACGCCGTCGGGCAGCAGCTGCTCGAGGATGCGCAGGCGGCGCTCACCCATGTAGCAGTACCGCGTGTCGTGGGTGCCACCCTCGGCGTTGTTGTAGTGAGGCACCACCGCGGCGCGGAGCCCCGTTGCGCTCATGAGGTCGAGGCCTTCCAGCCATCGCGGTTCCTCCCCGACCTTGTACACCTCGTACACCGGGAGGGCGAACATGCCCAGACCCACGGCGGCGGCGCTCGCCAGCGTCACGCAGCCGCCGTCGCGCAGCTTCGCGGCGAGGAGGTCGGGCACGCCTGTCCCGAGCCACTGTCGCAGCGCGTAGCTCGGGCTCCCCGGCCCCGCGAACGCGTAGCGCGCCTCCGCGACCCGGGCCAGCATCGTCTCGTACTCGAGGGGTGTCGCCTGCTCGCGATTGCGGAAGGTGGCAACGCTGATCGGGTATCCGACCCGCTCGCGGAAGTAGGTGACGGTCTTCTCGCTGATGTCCGATGCGTTCTCCTGGAAGCCGAACGGCGTGTCGAGGAGCACCGCCGGCACCGGCCGCGGACCGAGCCTGCCGAGCAGGTCCGCGTGCACGGAGACCATGGTGGGTGTGGTCTCGCCCGACCCCATGATGCAGAGCAGGCGCGGCATCCGTTCGCCGCCGTGGGTGGCCGCCATCTCTCGATCCTACGGCGTCCCGCCCCGTGACAACATCAGGCGATGGACGCCGCGGTGCTGAAGCACGGACTCTGCGATGAGGCGCGCCGCCTCGGGTTCGTGTCCTGCGGGGTGACCTCGGCCCGCCCCTTCACCGAGGCCCGGGACCGCGCGCTGGCGGCGATCGAGGCCGGCCGGATGGACGGCATGCCCTGGTACACGGCGGACAGGGTCGAAGCGTCGGCCGATATCGGCGGACGCTACCCATGGGCGCGGTCGATCGTGGCGCTGGCCTGGCCGTATCGTCCGGCGCGACCCCTGGCTGCGACCGCTCACTCGGAGGGAACCCCGGTCCGTGGCCGCTTCGCCGCCTATGCGTGCATCGAAGACGGCGGCAATTCGATCGACTACCACGACCTGCTCGCGGAGCGGTGCGACGCGCTCGTCGACTGGCTCCGCGGCCGCGTGGAGATGGTCACCGCCAAGCGCTTTGTCGACCACGGCTGGGCGCTGGACCGTGCCATCGCGGAGCGGGCCGGTATCGGGTTCGCAGGCAAGCACGCCTCCGTCATCACGACCGGTGCCGGCTCGTACGTGATGCTCGCCGCACTGGCGCTCTCGGTGCCGCTCCCGGCCGACGCTCCGTCGCGTCGCGGGTGCGGACGGTGCCGAACCTGCATCCCCGCCTGCCCGACCGGAGCGATCACCGCCCCGGGCGTCATCGATTCCCGGCGATGCATCTCGTACCTGACGATCGAGCATCGCGGCGCGATCCCGCTCGAGTTGCGCCCGCTCATGGGGACCTGGGCGTTCGGATGCGACCTCTGTCAGGAGGCGTGCCCGATCAACGAGCGCCTCGCACCGGATCCACTCGGCGAGGGCTCCTCGAGCACCGCAGCCGGGCCGGTGCCGCACCCCGACCTGGTCGAGTGCCTCGAGTTGAGCGATGACGAGTTCTCGGCGCGGTTCCGGCGCACCGCCGTCTGGCGGGCGGGGCGCGCGGGTCTGGCACGCAACTGCGCCATCGCGCTCGGCAACGCCGGGAATCGTGCTGCGCTCGCGGCATTGGAGCGCAGCGCGGCGAATGACCCCGACCCGATGGTCCGCGAAGCCGCGAGCTGGGCAATCACCCGGCTCAGCGAACGCAGAACCCCTACCTGAAGAGCAGGACCGCGGCTCCTGCGCCGATGACGAGTGGAGCGCCGACGCACGCCGCCAGCAGCGACACCGAGTCCGGTTCGCGCGGCCACCACGATGGTGGCAGCGCCCGATTGATGGGCACCCGGGCGCCACGGAGATGGGCGTTGCCGCCGAAGAGCGTGAACCCGGCGACACATGCAAGCGCGGCGAGCAGCGCAGCCTCGGCGAGGAGACCTGCAGCGCCGGTGGCGCCGATGCCGTGCAGCCATGCGGTGAGCACGAACGTGATCAGTCCCAGGCCGACGCCACACGTGGCCGCCAGAAGCGTGGTCGGCAGTGAGGTGCGCGGCAGGCTCGGGAGTCGCATGGCTTTCAACCGGAGCGTAGCACTCACGAACGTTCGGCGACAGTTCACCAGGGCGGGACTCTGTTGTGACGAAACCGTTACGGCGAGGCGGCAACGCTTGACGCCGGTGACGGGGTGTGCCTACGCTGCGTCAGTCGCCAACGGGCGGCCGGTTCCCCCATCTCCCCCAACGTCCCACCACACGAGGAACCCGATGCCGACCAAATCACGTCTTGCCGTAGCGGCGCTCGGTGCCACGGCTGTGGCGACCATTCCCTCCGCGGTCTTCGCGACCTCGTACATCGTCCGCCCCGGCGACACGGCCTCCGATATCGCGGTTCGTCACGGCACGACCGTTGCCGCCCTCCTTGACGCCAACAGCATGTCCGCGCCGGAGCTCATCCACGTCGGCCAGATGCTGCAGATCCCGGACGTCTCCCTGACACTGCCCCCGTACGCACGGGGCGGCCACGACTCGGAGATCTACCGAGTCGGACGTGGGGAGGGCGTGTTCGAGACCGCACGCCGTTTCGGCGTCGACCCGACAGCGCTCGCGAGAACCAATGGCATCGGAGTCAATGCCCCGGTCGCCGAGGGAGACGAGCTGGTCGTCCCCGGGCGGCTCACTCGGATGAATGCGCTCGTCAGCTTTGTCGCAGGCGATGTCGGTGTCGACGTCCGGTTGCTGCGCGGCGTCGCCTGGGCCGAGTCGCAGTGGCACCAGGACCGCGTCTCACCGACTGGTGCGGTCGGGATCATGCAGCTCGAGCCCTTCACCGGCGAGTGGGTGTCGCGGCACATCGCGGGCACGCACCTCGACATCTGGCGCGCCAAGGACAACGTCACGGCGGGCGCGATGCTGCTGCGCCACCTGATGACGAAGCACGAGGCGGACATCCCCGCGACGCTCGCCGGGTATTACCAGGGCGATGCGAGTGTCGCCAGCCACGGCGTCTACGACGACACGCGGCGCTATCAGCGCGAGGTGCAGGCGCTGATCGCTCAGGACGCCTGACCGACAGGGACCGGCCAGCCGCCGACCCGCATCACGTCGCCTGCGCGGTCGACCAGCCGCGCGGGGAGTCCCGCCATCTCGAGCCACGCCTTCGCCGAACCGCCGCGGACGATCGCGGCGGTGGCTGCGATGTTCGCGTCGACGCAGCTCCCTGCAACCACGCTCACCGTCCGCCATGGCCCGTCGGCAGGAAGGCCCGTTGCGGGATCGATGATGTGGTGCAGCTCGACACCACCCCGGCGCCAGCGCCGGACCATGGTGCTCGACGTCGCGACACCGCCTGAACGGATCGCGATCGTCTCACCGTCGGGAGTGATCACTGCCCGGCTGTCCTCGGCGATCTGCACATGCCAGCCCTCGTCCGGAGGCATCCCGGCGACCGCGACGTCGCCACCAAGGCTGACGAGGACGCCGTTGCCGTCAATGGCGTCTCGCGCTGCGGCGGCACCGAGATCGGCGGCGAGTGCCTTCGCTGTGGCACCGAGGTCGACCTCGATACCGGCAGGGATCTCGACGCGACGCGTCGCGGAGTAGAGCCGGATCCGTCGCCACCCGGGCACCGGGCGCACGGTCATCGGGATCGGGGCGCCGTCACGGGGCACGGAGTCGAAATCGACTGTGTAGCCGGCGCTGCGGACTGCCTCGCCGACCGTCGGATCGACTGCGCCATCAGTGAGCTCGGCTGCTCGCAACGCTGTGGCGAGGGCTTCGGCGAGCAGCGGCGAGACAACGCCCTCGCGGTGACCGGGTGCTGCGAGCAGCCGGCTCAGCTCGCTGTCGTCGCGGAACCGGCTGCAGGCTCGGTCGATCGACTCGACCACCGAGGCAACCGACGCCGTGGCAGCGTCCAGGTGCGCGGGATCGGTGACCACCACGTGCATCGAAGTGCCGAGCGCAGTGCTCGTGAAGGTCGGGAGGCTCATGACGCACCGCTCACCGTACTGGCCGATGAAGCGCTGCCGCTGATCGCGGAGCCGCTCGACAGCGAGGACGAGCTGCTCGGTGATGCCGGCGAGGTGGTCGACGCGGTTGTCATCGACGCCGTCGATCCTGGGCTCGCCGCCCCCGAGTGCGTGGTCGCCGCCAGCCCGGCGAGTGCCGCGACAGCGATCGTGCCGGCGACACCAGTCGTGGTGGTGAGGTTCCTGCGGATGCGAAGGGCACGGTCACGCTCCGCAACGGTGATCCTGCGCCTGCGGTTCACGATCGGCTCACGAGGCGGTGTGTTCACTCATCTGAGGATGAGGACCTCCGCTTGACCCCCGGTCAGAGTTTCCTGGGCGAATCCTGGGAATCCTCGTCACTTGCCGCCCCGGTTGCGGACACAGGCCTTCAGCGGCGCGCAGCGACCGCCTGGAGGCGCAGTGCCAGCGTGGGGCATCCGGACACGGCGCGACGCGCGTGTGGAAGCACCGAGGCGGGGATCGCACCCGGCCGGATGATCGGATACCCCCAGTCGTCAAGTTCGATCATCTCCGGCAACAGGTCCGCGCAGACGCCGTGGCCGTCGCACTTGATGCGGTCGATGCCAATCGCCACATGCTCGCTCACGACGCGACCGCCTGCCGTGCGATCGAGCTGCACCGGCGATCCTGCTGGTGGGCTCGATACTCGGATGCGAACACGCGCAGTGCTGAGTTGAGCATCCCCGCTGCGCCGTCGGGGTGTTTGCATGCGCCGCGTCCCGGGAGCAGACCGCTCCACCGCGTGATGTGGTCGAGGTCGGAGTCGGTCGCGGTGAGCCCCGCGAGGCGCCCGCTCGCCGCCGCGATCGCGCGCAGTCCGAAGGTGCACGGACCGCACTGGCGGGCGCTCTCATGGGCGAGATAGGCGAGGATCCTCGAGGTCTCGACGACGCCACAACGGCCTGCCGGAAGCACGGCGATGATCCCGCAGCCGAGCGAATAGCCGCCGGCACGCAGTTGCTCGGCGTCGATCGCCAGCCCCCACGCCGTCGAGGAGGCAACCCAGCCGCCGAAGTAGCCGCCGAGCAGCACTGCGTCGCTGTCGGACGTGAGACCCCCCGCCGCGTTCACCGCCTCGGTGACGGTCGTCCCCTGAGCCGCTTCGATGAGCATCGTTTGCGGAACGGCGCCGCCGACGGAGATGAGTGTCGTCCCGGAGGCCCCACCAACACCGAGCGAGCGGAACCACCCGTCACCGTAGCGGGCGATGAGGGCCACATGGGCGAGCGTCTCGACGTTCTGCACCAAAGTAGGGCGTCCATCGATCCCGCGTTCGAACGGACGCGGGGGGATGGACGTGGGCAGCGCGATGCCGGAGTTGACGAAATGCACGGCAGCGGTCTCCTCGCCCGAGACGTAGCGCACCGGCGCGCTGACGACACGAAGCTGGTCGCGCTCGAATGCCGGACGTTCGGTGATGGCGCGCTGCATCGCGCGGATCGCCGCGGCGTGCTCCGCGCCGATGTAGAGCACGACGTCACGCGCGCCGACTGCCCCGGCAGCCAGCAGCGCTCCGTCGATCACGAGATGCGGGCGCTGCTCCATGAGCGTGCGGTCCTTGCGACTCAACGGCTCACCCTCGGCGCCGTTGGCGAGCACGATGGGCGCACCGGTCTGCTGCGATGCGACCGCGCGCCACTTCGTCGCGGTCGGAAACCCGGCGCCGCCCTTGCCGCGCAGGTTGCTGCGCTCAATGGAGTCGATGAGCGCCGCATTCCCAGGCGGAAGAGGCCCCAGTCGTCGCACGTGCGCCGAGTACGCCTCCATGCCGCCATCGGCGGGCGGTCCCGCGAGCAACGCCGCGGTCATCGACCCGTCCCGAACGAGGCGCGTTCCGCCGCGTCGCGGCGCTCACCGGCAAGTGGGTCCGGTGGAGCGGCAGCCGCGCGCCACGTCAGCGCGATCAGCACCGCTGTGACGCACACAATGTCGATGCCGATCATCCAGACCGCTGTCGCATCGGTTCCCGTGCCAATCCCGTGGAACACGGCAACCGGCCAGCATGCGTAGGCAAGCCAGTGGATCGCACGCCAGGTGCGCGCGCCGATGTGATGGCGAAGCAGGCTCGTCGCGACGATCGCGATGAGCAGTTCGAAGGCGATGGCGCCGAGACCGAGCCACAACGTGCGGTAGTACGAACCGAACGGAACCAGGGCGGCGAGACCGAGATGGGTGAACGGGTCGACGATCGCTGTGACGATGTGCAGCAGCAGGAACACCAGCGTCATGAGGGCGAGGTCGCGGTGCACCGCCGCGCTGAGGAACCGCGGCCAACCGCGAGCCTCGACCCGGAGTCGCGCGAGCAACCCGAGCACGACGACGGCGCTGAGCAGGATGAGGCTCACCGCGCCGGCGCCGCGAGTCGCGAACCAGAGCAGCTGATTGGACATCAGCTCACCCCGACCGGTAGCTCGATGCGGAATGTCGCGCCGCCGCCGGGCGTGTCGTCCACGGTGATCCGTCCGCCGTGCGCGTTGACGACGGCGGACGCGATGCTGAGGCCGAGGCCGCTGCCACCCTGGTCACGGCTGCGAAGCGGGTCCGCCCGGTGGAATCGCTCGAAGATGCGAGCACGCTGGTCTGGCGGGACTCCTGGACCGTGGTCGATGACATCGATCTCCGCGTGCCCGTTCTGCGGTTGCAGAGTCACCTCGACCGGACTGCCCGGGGGTGTATGCACCAGGGCGTTGCGGACGAGATTCGCGACCGCCTGGCGCAGCCGCAGGTCATCGCCGGTGACGACCATCGGCTGCGTGATACGTGCGATCACCGTGCGTTCGGGGTCCGCCGCTCGCGCGTCGCTCACCGCGTCGTTGATCATCGATGTCAGGTCAACGGGCGCACGATCGAGCGGACGGCGCTGGTCGAGCCTGGCGAGCAGCAGCAGATCGTCGACGAGCAGGCCCATGCGCCGTGTCTCGTCCTCGATGCGCCGGACCGCGAGGAGCACGTCCTCGCGCGACATGTCGGGGGTGCGCTGCAGCAGTTCCGCATAGCCGCGCATCGACGTCAGCGGCGTGCGCAACTCATGCGAGGCATCGGAGACGAAGTGGCGGAGCCGTTGCTCCACGACATCACGCTCCGCGAAGGCGCGCTCGATCTGTCCCAGCATCTCGTTGAGCGCAAGGCCGAGACGCCCGACCTCGGTCTTCTCGGTCGACGGCGAGACGCGGCTGCCGAGTCCCGTGGCCGCAATCGCGCGGGCGGTCGCGCCCATCCGTTCCAGTGGCCGCATGCCACGCCGGACGAGCAACCACGTGGCCACCAGGACGAGCAACGTGATGCCGCTGCTGATCGCCACCTCGAACACCAGCAGCGTGCTCAGCGTGCTGTCGACTCCGTCAGGGCCATCCAGCGGTACGGCGACCACGGATGCGAGGTTCGGCAACTGGTCGGTCGGGATGGGTGTGACGGTGACACGGTACGACTCCCACGAGCCGGTTCCAGGAACCGTCAGCGAGCTCCCGGTGTGCTTCGCGATGTCGCTCGGGAATATCGGATGCGACGAGGAGGACTGGATGTTGCCGCCGAAGAGGTAGCCGACGACGAGCACGCTCGAGCCGTCGACCAGCTCTCCGTAAGTGCCTGGCGGAAACGCGTACGTCGGGCCGAAGCCATCACCCGGCGGTCCGCGGTGCGTCAGGATGTTGACGACACCGGGTTGGATGCTGGTCAGCTGCTCGTCGACGCCATGGAGCAACGTGTTCTGCACCGCCGTGTAAGTGCCCAGGTCCGCCGCTGCAAGACCGATGATGAATAGCGGCGCGAGGGTCAGCAGGAGTCGGAGACGGAGCGACATCTAGGGATCCGTGCGCATGGTCTGCGCGCTCACGCCTGCGCCGCGCTGGCGCGGGGAACGCGCATCACATATCCGACCCCTCGAACCGTGTGGATCAATGGCGGATCCGTCTGGTCGACCTTGCGTCGCAGATAGCTGATGTACGTCTCGAGGACGCTCGCATCCCCGCCGAAGTCGTAGTCCCAGACGTGGTCGAGGATCTGCGTGCGCGACAGCACGCGGCCGCTGTTCATCATCAGATAGCGCAGCAGGCGGAACTCGGTGCGGGTGAGGTCGACCGGTTCGCCGCCGCGGAAGACCTCGTGCGTCTCGTCGTCGAGCTCGAGGTCGTGGAGCACGAGCTTCGAGCTCGCCGTGGCGCCGTCTGGGTTGTGTCGCCGCAGCACGACCCGGATCCGCGCGACCAGCTCCTCGATGCTGAAGGGCTTGGTGACGTAGTCGTCGCCGCCGATCGTGAGCCCGTGCACCTTCTCCTCGGTCGCGTCACGTGCGGTGAGAAAGATCACCGGGACCTTGACGCCGTCGGTGATGAGTCGCTGCACGAGGGTGAAGCCGTCGTCATCGGGGAGGCCAACGTCGAGGATCATCAGGTCGGGACGGAAGTCCATGACCGCATGACGTGCGCTCTTCGCCGTCGCGGCGGTCTGAACGGTGAAGCCCTCGTACTTGAGCGCCATCGCGACCAGGTCGGTGATGGCCCGCTCGTCGTCGACGACCAGGATCCGCTTCGGCTCGCCCGTGCTCTCTGTGGACACTGACCCATCTTCGCGCGGAAGTCTGGGAAAAGGCTCAGAGGTTGTTGGAGCTTCCCTGAGCGTCGCGCGGGCTCACACGGCCGTCCGGACTCCCCAGGCCGAGTGGCAGGGAGAGGCACCGGACGCCACCGCCCGCCTTGAGAAACTCCCCCATCGGTATCGGCACCGTTGTGAATCCGGCGGCACGCAGCGGCTCCTCGAGTTGCGCGATGGTCAGCGAGGAGATCACCCGATCTCCGATCGGCATCGCGTTGCACGCGAACCCGGCCGCAATCTCGACCGGGACCTCGATGAGGTTCGGGATCATCTGCCGTATGAGCTGAGCCGATGACGGCGAGAACGCCTCCGGCGCCGCGAGCACGGTCGTGGCGTCGAGGGGGCAGAAGCAGGTGTCCAGGTGGTAGAAGCGCGCGTCGACGAGTTCGAGCGACACGACCTCGACATCGAGGATTCGCGCCACGGGCTTGTGCGCCGCACGGTCCGTCCGGAACCCGTACCCGCAGAAGAGGCGCTCATCGACGAAGAGCGCGTCACCGGCGCCTTCGAAGGAGAGCGATCGGGGGAGTTCGTGAACCTCGAAGTTCAGCCGCTCGAGCTCCCGCCGCCAGTGGCGCTCCTCGCCACGCCGCTCCGCGTGGTGGAAGTTGCTGAGCACCGCGTTGCCGTCCCAGAGGACGGCGGCGTTGGCGGTGAACACCATGTCGGGGAGCCCCGCCACCGGGTCGGCGAGCTCGATGTCGACGCCGAGGTCCGTGTACGTGCGGTAGAGCGCGTCCCACTGCGCGGCGGCCAGTTCATGGTCAACCCGCACGGCCACGTGCATCCAGGGGTTGATCTCGTACTCGATGCCGAAGTGATCCGGCCGGCACATCAGGACCGCGCCGGTCATCCCCGGGGCCTGGGCAGGAGCGCAGTGTCGCCGAGCGGCAGTGGGACGATCAGTGTCGGCGCGAACCCGGCTCCGGCGGACGCGTACCCCGGGGCGGGAACCGACGGCCGGCGCACGCACCACTGCGGGTCGACATCATCGCGGACCGCGATCAGCGAAGATCGCAGGAGCGCTCCGCCGGCACCGCGGCCCTGATGCCGGACGCTCGCCGTGAGTGCAGGTCGCAGCCAGGTCGCGTCGAACGGCTGGACACCCTCGAGCATCGCCGCGGGCACGGCGAGCGAGGCGGCCTGATTCGCGAGCCAGCGCGCAACCGCCTTGTCGTGCGGCCCGTCGACCTGGCCCGCGAAGACGAGGCGTCCTGACACCTGCTCACCGAGGATCAAGCGCGGGGCGCCGAGCCTGCGCTCGACGATGCCCGCGATGACGCAGGTGGTCTGCTCGACGAGGGGGATGCGCAGGCGATCGGGCGACGCGACTCCGGGACGGTAGGGAGCGGTTGCTCGCCGCGCGAGCAGTGCGGGGAGCCCCCGGGCCGAGGCCGCGACCGCCAGGGCCGTCCCCCGCCCGCGGACATGATCGGGCACCTGGAGGACGTCGCCGCTTCCGGCGAATCCGGCGAGCGCGTCGAGGCGTCGATCCAGCGTCCAGCCGGTCGCCGGTCGCCCGTCGAGATGGAGCACGTCGAACGCGAGAAAGACCGCCGGCAGGTCCCCGGCGAGCGA
>JBAUTG010000154.1:0-5588 GCA_049582105.1 Candidatus Dormiibacterota bacterium
TCGGGCCAGACGAGAGCGTAGTCCGGTGCGTGTCCGTTCGCAGGCTCCACCCTGAGTGATTCAATGGCCACTGCGCACCCCCACCGAGCACAGACATGGCGTGACGTGCGTGCCTTCGGCGCCGTCGTCGCATTCTGGCTCGGCACTTGGCTTGTCCTCACCGCATCGACGTGGATCGCGGGCGGCGGACCGAGCGCGTCTCCATTCAGCTTCATCGATCCACCTCGGCTCGCGCACCGCCTCGGAACACAAGACCTGGCGCATCGGTTGTGGGAACTTGTCGACCCAACATCCGCTGTGGCTTCATGGAGGTTCTGGTCAGGCTTCTCGCTGATGCTGCTGCTTGGTGTGGCGTGCGTCATTGTTGCGCGGCGTTTGATTGTTGTCGGCATTCGAGCGAAGCCAAGAGGTCGGCGAGTCACGCGAACCGGGCACTGGGCGCGTCGCGTTGATCTGCGCGCACTGCGCCCGCGCAAAGGGCGTACCGGTGTTTTCGTGATAGGTGCCCACGGCCATCGGGTCCTGGTCACCCAACCAGAGACGAGCGTTCTCGTCATAGGACCGACGCGGTCCGGTAAGACTGCAGGTCTGGTGATCCCGAACCTGCTCGAGTGGGACGGCCCAGCGATCGCGACCAGCACGAAGAGCGAGGTCGTAGAGCTGACCGCCGGCTATCGGCAATCGATGGGTCCGGTTCATATCTATGATCCGACCGGAGAGATCGGCGGACGCTTTCAAACAGTGACGTGGTCGCCGATCACTGGATGCGAGAACCTCGATCGCGCGTGGACGGTGGCCTCGTGGTTGTGCGCAACACTTCAGCAGGGTGGTGGCCGCGGCGACTCGGACTGGGCCCACTGGGCTGAGTCGGGGAAGCTGCTGATTGCCCCCTTGTTGTACGTCGCAGCGGTTACAGGCGACTCTGTCGTCGATGTGCGAACCTGGATCCACGGATTCGATATCGCGACACCGATTGGTCTCCTTGAGGACCTCCTGCTGAATCCGGACATCGTGGGTGATGCGGACCCAATCCGTGCGTTGTCGATGTTGGCGTCCGTGGATCAGCGACCGGAGCGCGAACGTGGGACGGTGTTTTCGACCGTCATGCGAATCTTCAATGTCTTCGTTGAGCAGGCCGTCGCCGAGTCAGCACTCTCGAGCCGCTTCGATCCGGAGGACTTTCTGAACAGACGCGGCACCCTCTATCTCTGCACTCCGAGGCAGGCGCCGGAGCGTGTCGCGAGCCTTTTCGTTGGAATCCTCATGACGGTCGTCACCGCCGCATATGCGAAGTCCGAGACATCCCTCGAGGGACGTCACGATGCCTGTCTCGGCCTGTTTCTCGACGAGCTCGCGAACGTGGTACCGATCGAAGATCTCCCATCGCTTGCATCACAGGGTGCTGGGCGTGGTGTGATGTGTATGTCGATCGTCCAAGACATGAGCCAGCTCCGATTCCGATACGGTACGGATCGTGCGAACACGATCCTGAACAACCATGGCTGCAAGGTGATACTGCCAGGAATCAGCGATCCGGAAACCGCGGATGTGCTCGGCAAACTCATCGGCCGCACCGAGTACACCGATCAACAGGTGAGCCTGACGTCCGACGGACGGGTCAGCCGCTCCTTCTCGACCCGGCAGGACGCAATGGCCACTCCGGACGCGCTGCGCCAATTGCGCGCCGGGAGCGCCATCGTGATCCATCGCGAGAGCCCTCCTGCCCTCGTGGACCTGCCGTACTGGTTTCGCAGGGCGCGATATCGCCGCCGAGCGATGGCTCCATATTTTCACGCCGCGGAGCAAGTCCATACCGAACCTGGCTGAGAGCGCGCCATAAGGAGCCGGCTATCGCTACGTCGTCCGCGAGAGTGCCTGCATCTCATCCGCCAGGTGCTCAAACGTCTCTGCCACAAAGCCACGCACCCGCATGCCACGGACGAATGCGACCAACCAGTCGAGAGTCTGGTTCTCATCGGCCGCACGGTCGACCGCATCCTCAACCGGGGTCGACGAGCGCTGCAGGCGTCGCTGCGCCAGCGACTTGAGTTCAGGCAAGAGCGACACGAGATCACCCGGCGCGGACGGGTCTGGTCGATCGGTCAAGAGCGTTGGGGTGAAAGGGTGGGGCAAACCGGGAATGCCGAACAACGATGAGAACGTGGCGGTTGATTCGTCGTCACCGGGCTGAGAAACCGCGGTCGTGACACGGTCGAGCGTCGAGGCTGCCACCGGCTCTGTCGTCGTTGAGCCGGCAGGTGTGACGGTCGGCACCGATGGCGAACTCGCCCGGCTCGCTCCAGGTGCATGTGCAAAGACCCTGATAGACCCTTCGCCGCCCGCGGCGAGCCTATCCATCTCGTCGGCTCCGCCATGTGCCGGTTGCGAATCCGAGAAGGTGGCCACCTGCTCGCCGCCACGTATCACCGTCACACCTCGCTGGGTCCGGGTCTGCAGCTCAACCACAAACGTCTGTCCACGCGCACGGAGGTCGTCGAGCAGCTTCGCCCAGGAGGTCCATTCGAGGCGAAGGTCGGAGTACACCAGCTCCCCGTGCAGGAGGGGGTCGAGGAGGGACATGGCCTCGGCGGTCAAGCGAGTGCATGAAACCAATGCGGACTCCCAGCACCGGACGCGTGCCATCGCCGCCTCGCCGCTCTCCTGCGCGCCGCTCACGACGCTGACGGCATCGGTGATCGCCCCGTTGCTGACCACGAGAACCGCACTCGATTCTCCGTCGATGAAGGTCACGATGCCATCAGTAAGAGCTGGCGCCAGTGCATCGATCACGATGGCCCGCGCGGGCAGGTTCAAAAAGACCGAGTCGCCGGCGGGCAGCGGCGGAAGCGAAGACATTGCTCTCATCTCTCCGCCACCCATGCTTCGAGTATGGGCGTACGAACGCCCCGACGGGTGCACTCGCACGGACAGGCGGCGGACGGTTTCGCACCCATCCACCAAGCTGGTAGCCTCGAATCCATGGATCTGGGGCTGCGCGGCCGCGCGGCGTTCGTCGCCGCATCGAGTAAGGGTATGGGACGAGCGTCCGCCGAGTTGTTCGCCGCCGAGGGCGCGGATGTCGGCATGTGCGCCCGCGCGGAAACCGAACTGCACGCCGCAGCGGAGTCCGTACGTGCTCACGGCGGGCGCGTCGTTGCAACTCCGGCTGACCTTTCCAACCCGGAGCAGACCAAGGCCGCGGTGGAGAAGACCGTGTCGGAGCTTGGCAAGCTCGACGTCCTCGTCGTCAACGCGGGCGGTCCGCCCCGCGCCGTCTATGCGGATACCGACGATGCCATGTGGGAGGGTGCACACCAGCTCACCTTCATGAGCGCGGTGCACCTCGTCAACGCCGCGCTGCCGGCGCTGCGCAAGTCGGACGCGGCCGCGATCCTCTTCATCTCGTCGACGAGCGTCAAGATCCCGATTGCAGGGTTGGCTCTGAGCAACGCGATCCGCGGCGCCGTGAGCGGACTTGCAAAGACGCTCGCGAACGAGCTGGCGCCAGGGATCAGGGTCAACTCCCTGCTCCCCGGCTCCATCCGCACCGATCGTCAGGTCGAGGTCGCGCGCAAGAGCGGCGTCACCGACCTCGACGAGTACTTCGCCTTTGTCGGCAGGGGCAATCCGATGGGTCGCGTCGGCGAACCCGAAGAGATCGCGCGCGCGGTGGTGTTCCTCTGCTCGCCGGCCGCGTCATTCATCAGCGGCGTGACGCTCGCTGTCGACGGAGGTCAGATCCAGTCCGTGGTCTGACCGGGGATGGTCAGTCCGCGGCGCAGATGCCCTGCTGCGTGTGGATCGACTCGAAGCGGCGCGCGAGGAGCTGTAACGCAACACACATCATCTGCACCCGCCATGCGAACGTCTCAACACGATGACGTCGTGCTGAGGATCAGGATGATGTTGGGTAAGTTGAAGAGGGCGTGCGTGAGCACGCCCGGGATGATGCTCCGAGACCCCTGGTAGAGCAGCGCCAGCATCAGGCCCACGAAGAACAGCGGCAGGAACAGCACGAGCTGCTGGTGCAACGCGGAGAAGATCACCGCACTGAGTGGGACAGCGAGCACCGCAGGCCCCCACCGGTGCAACCAGCCGTAGATGAAGCCGCGGAAGATGGTCTCCTCGGAGATCGGCGCGATGACGCAGACCACGATGATCGCGAGCAGGTAGTAGTGGCTGTAGTCGTGACGCACGCTCACGCATTGCCCGTTGGCCACGTTGGGAAACAGGCTCTGATTGACCTGCTGCAGGTAGTCGGCACCGAGCAGCGCGGCATACCCGGCGACGGGAACTGCAGGCAGCCACCACCACTTGAATCCACGCCAGCCGAGGTCGCGCAACGTACCGCCACGGCGCATGAATCCGAGCACGAAGATGTTGAAGAGCATCCCGCCGTACTGGCACACGGCGAGGACCGATGACTCGATCGCGTTGCGCACCGTCGGGTCGCCGGTCCCAACGAGGTTGGTGATGATCACCGCCACCGATCCGAGCAACTGGAACGCGCTGAACCAGCCGGGCCAGAACATGACGAAATCGGTCCAGTCCCACGGCACCTTGGCGTTCTCGTCCTTGGGATCGCGGGCTACGGGCACGTCGCGGCGCATCCGCGTCGCGCCTGCGGCGAGGATGAAGACGCCGACGACGCAGAGCCCGCCACCGCCCGCGATGGTCAGCAGATCCTTCCCCTCGGCGCCGCTGAGGAATCCGAAGGCGATGAGGAGGAGGAACGCCGCCTCCATGTAGAGGATGACTCGCGCGGCGTAGTGGCGCCCGCTCTCGACCTGATGGGGTGGCCAGGCGGCCGTTGCTGGCGTCTGGGACTGAGTCACCGCGGGCAATTCTGCACAATCGGTCCGGTGACCACGCTCGACTCGGTAATCGGCCACGGAGCGGTCCTCAAGCGCCTCGTGGCGAGCGGGATCGACGACGAGCTCACGCACGCCCTCCTCTTCATTGGGCCCGAGGGCGTCGGCAAGACCACGACCGCGCTTGCGCTGGCCTCTGAACTGCTCGATGCCGAGCACTGGCCCGGTGGTCTGTCCGCGCATCCCGACTTCTGGATCGAGGACTCGGCCTCGGAGAACGTGGGGATTGACCGGGTCCGGCCGCACCCGAAGCGCAAGCCGGGCGACGAAGAGCTGGGGCCGTCACTGCAGCAGTTCCTCTCGCTGACCGCCTATGCCGGCGCGCGCCGGGTCGCGATCATCGCCCGCGCCGACCGGCTCTCCGAGGATGCCTTCGACAACGTCCTCAAGACCCTCGAGGAGCCCCCACCCCGCGCCCACCTGATCCTGACCACGGCCCACCCGGAGCGGCTCCTGCAAACCGTGCGCTCTCGCTGCGAGACGGTCGTGCTCGGACCGGTGTCCCCCGAGCTCATCGAGACCTGGCTCCGGAAGGCGCACGGGGTCAACGAGCATGACTCGTCCACCGCGGCCGCGCTCGCCGCCGGGCGACCCGGCCGTGCGCTGCGCCTCGCCGGCGAGCCCGGCGCCCTCGAGGGGGAGCTCGAGGCTCTCGACCGCTTCATCGCCGCGGGTGGTGGCGGCGCCGGCGGAGCGCTGCGCGTCGCGGGCATGGTC
>JBAUTG010000155.1:0-17861 GCA_049582105.1 Candidatus Dormiibacterota bacterium
GCCCGGAGCAGACGGCTGCCACGTGGCGGCCCGGGCGGCGCTTCGAGCCCGCGGCCCCCGGTCGCCGACCCGCTGAGGGCTACGCGGCCTGGCTCGGGGCCATCGACCGTGTGCGCAGCCGCCCGGCGGGCGTGCCGTGACCGTCGAAGGGCAAAAAAAAGACCGGAGGGGGAACCCTCCGGCCTTTCAGGAAGGGAATGAGTTTCTAGGAATGAGCCACCTTCCGGTTGCGGCCTTGACTGTACTGCTCGGCTCTCAGGATAGCAGTAAAGGTACCTACAAAACTTGTAAATAGATGTCAACTGAAGTAGGCACTTCTGATTATACCGAGCCGGCGTCGGACGGCGGCCGGCCACTCGTCAGGGCCGGTCTCCGGGGCTTCCTCGAGCTCGGTCGCTTCGACGTGATCGCGGTCGTCACGCTGGTGGTCCTTGCCTTCGTGGTCCGCTTTGCCAGCCCCATCTCCCCCGATTTCCTGAGCGGAACCGGCACGGTGAGCGCCCAGGGCGTCGGCTATCCCACCACCTCGGGCTCGGGCGCCGAATGCACCCCGGTCCCCGTGGGGCCGCCGGGAGTCGTGGCGGGCGTGAAGGTCAGCCACGTCGACATCAGCGTGTGCGGCTACGTGTTCGACGAGGTGTACTTCCCTGTTGACGCAGCCAAGGATCTGCGCCAGCCGGCCGAGTCGTACTTCGATCCGGAACCGCCACTGGCGAAGCTGTTGATGACGCCACCGATCGCCGCATTCGGCTTCAACAGCTGGAGCTGGCGGCTCAGCACAACGCTGTTCGGCAGCCTGCTCGTGGGGATCATGTACCTGGTGGCGCTGCGCCTCCGTCGCGATCGTTTCTTCGCGAGCGCCACAGCACTCTTCATCTGCTTCGACGGCCTGGCGTTCGTCGAGTCGCGCACCGGCGTCATCGACATCATCGCGATCTTCTTCGTCGCGCTCTTCTACTACGTGTTCTTACTGCACTGGCAGGCGCGCACCCGAGCGCAGTGGCGGACGACGCTCTATGTCATGGCCGGCGTGGCCGGGCTCGCCTTCGGCGCCAAGCTCACCGCGCTCGCGCCGCTCATCGTCGCGGGCGGTCTGATCCTCGCGCGCGGCCTGTCGCCGTACATCGCGGGGTTCGTGCCCTGGCTCCGCCGGATCGCCGGCCCCGGTCGCGCGGAGACGATCATGTGGCGCAACGCGGCGGGCCCGCGCGCGGTGCTCCACTACCTCGTCGCCGCTGTGGTGGCACTCGCCATCTTCTGTGCCTGCTTCTCGCGCTACGAGACGATCCAGCACGAGGATGTGTACTTCTTCAACGGGTGCAACCCCGCGGTCGCGGGGCTGCCGGGAACGCCGAAGACCCTTGATGTTCCGGTCATGCGCGTCGGTCCGCTCACGGTGCCCAACCCCGTCGAGGCCATCGACAACATCATTCAGATCACCGCTGCGTCGCTGCGATATCACGCCGAGGAATGCCACAGCCATCCGTACTCGTCGCTCTGGCTGACATGGCCGGTCATGGAACACCCGGTGCTCTTCTACGCGTCCTCAACGTCGAGTGGCGCCGTCACCGAGGTCACCGACATGGGCAACCCGGCGATCTGGTGGCTCGGCATCGTGGCGATGCTCTTCTGCGTCTGGCGCCTGACCCGCGGGCCGAACTGGTGGCGCCTGCTCGTCGCGCTCATCGGACTCGGATCGCTCGTCGCGATGATGCTCATCTACCAGTCGGCGGTGCGCTTCCACGACCCGAGCAACTTCAACACGTCATACACCGCGGCGCAGTTCATCGCCCGGTTCCACCAGCAACCGTCGTCGCAGTACGAGATCGCCCGAACGTTACCGGGGGTCTGGTTCGCGGTGGCGTTCGTCGGCGTGATCGTCTTCGCCGGTCTCGTCACGCTCTCCGCCGTGATCTCGCGTCGGTTCGTGCCGGCGTTCATCGTGCTCGGCTACCTCGCGTCCTGGATGATGTGGGTGCCCGGGAATGAACGTCGCGTGCTGTTCTTCTATCACGCGCTCGGCATGCTGCTCTTCACAGCACTGTCGCTCGCATACCTGCTCACCGCGATACGCCGGCTGCGCATCCAGATCGGCCGCAGGCACGTGTCGCTCGCGCCCGTCTCCTACGCCGTGATCGGTTCGATCCTCGCTGCGTTCATCTTCTTCTATCCGATCTGGACGGCCATGCCGCAGAGCGCCGCCGACCAGCAGATGAGGACCTGGGTCGACGTGGGGTGACCGCGCTGCTCGTCGTCCTCGATGCCGTGCTGACGCTCCTGGCGGGGGCGGCGTTGACGGGGCTGATACGGACTCACCTCACCGTGGTCGAACGTGGTCTCATCGCGGTGGTCCTCGGGCTCCTGGTGAGCAGCTCGGCGACCTACGGGCTCTCCCTGGTCTTCGGGCTCACCACGGAGACGGTCCTCATCGGGCCGCTCGTGGTCGTCGCCGGAGCCCTCGGCGCGTCATTGTTGACAGTCGATCCTCGGGCCACCTGGTACGCCTCGTGGGTCGAGTCGCGCGACCGCTGGGCCCAGCGAATCCCCTGGGGATCGATGGCGATGGTCGCCCTGGGGAGCGTCGCGGTCATCCTCATTTTCGCGCATACCGTGTACTCGGATGCGGGTGGCCTCCAGGCCGGGTACCCGACCGTCTGGGCGGACTGGTCCCAGCACCTCAGCACCGCGGAGAGCTTCGCGGTCGGCGGCAACATCCCGCCGGTCAACCCGCTCTTCAGCGGCACGACGCTCCTGTATCCGTTCCTTCCCGACTTCCACGCCGCGACGCTCATCACCCTGGGTCTCGCGCCGGGACTGGCGCTCGCCATCCCGGGTGCGATCCTGGTCGTCGTCATCGGGATGCTCGTGGTCGCGCTCGGCCGGCGCATCGGCCTCGGCGTCGGCGCCGGGGTAATCGCGGTGCTCGTCTGCTTCATCGGCGGCGGGCTCGGCTTCATCGGAGTTTTCGCCGACGCCTGCACGAACCACGGGTTCACGGCGACCCAGTGCACCTTTCAATACGTGGTGACCCACCCGGGCCAGGGCCTCTCGATCATCGGGTGGACCCTCCACGACCTTCCCGGGACGATCACCGCGCAGCCCCGCGCCTATGACGGTCTCCCGTCCGACGGCGGGACGGCGCCACTTCCCAACATGCAGTGGTACACGCCGCTCATGGCCTGGTGGCTGCCGCAGCGCACGCTGCTCTTCGGCTTCGCCGCCGCCGTGAGTGTGCTCATCCTCGTGCTCTCCGGGGCGTCGTCAGGCGGACGGAGCTGGGAGGCGTTCATCCTCGCCGGCGTGCTGGTGGGGCTCCTGCCGATCGTGCACGTGCAGACCCTGATCGCGCTCGCGATCCTGCTCTTCGTCCTCTTCTGGCGGCGCCGGCGTCGTGAGTGGATCGCGCTCGTGGCGGTCGCCGCCGGGATCGGCGGCGTCCGGCTGGCTCAGCTCGCGCTCACCGCCCATGGATCGACCGCCGGTCCCTACGGCACCAACGTGTACCCCTGGGTCGAGCCGGGGTGGCTCGCCAATGCGGGGACGACGTCAGACCCTTCCGGCCGCCTCGATCTCTCCCTGGGCAATCTCGTCGGGGGCGCCATCCAGGCGATCGGCATGGTCGGCACCGCACCGTGGTGGGGCTTCTGGCTCGCCAACCTGGGGATCGCGGTCCCACTGCTGGCGTTCACGGTGATCGCGATGGCGGCGCGCCGGGCGGAGGCGACCGCACGAGCGGGGCGCGCGCTCACCTCGGCGTTCCCGGTGCCGCTCCTCGAGCTCGCGCTCGGCGCGCTGATCATCTTCGCGGCGTGCAACCTCGTCGTCTTCCAGACGTGGAACTGGGACAACACGAAGCTCCTCGTGTACTGGTACCTGGTGATCGCGCTGCTCATCGGAGCCCTGGCCACGCACTGGTGGCGTCGCGTCTGGCCGCGTGCGGCGGCGATCGTGCTGGTGGGACCGGTGTTGCTCACCGGCGTCCTCGTCGTGATGCGTCTCCTGCCCTGGACGCCACAGGTGGACTCGATGACGGGTCCGTACACGATCGCCGATACCCAGGAGCTCCAACTCGCGGCGACGCTCGACCGAACCACACCGAAGGGATCGGTCTTCCTCACCTTCGGCCGGCCCAACGACCCGGTCCTCGCCGTCGCCGGGCGCATCGGCGTCATGGGATACGGGGGATGGCTCTGGAGCTATGGGATCGACATCGGTGGTCGCTACGCGGACGTGCAGACGCTGTACGGAGGCTGCGCGAACGACGCGGCGAGCTGCCCGATCCCCACCCTGCTGCGCAAGTACGGGATCGGCTACGTGGAGATCGACGATCGCCTGAACGACCCCGGCGCCGTCGACTCACGAGCCGATCCCACGTGGTGGGCGGACCAGGGATTCCCGGTCGTGGCGCGGTCCGATCACATCATCATCTACGACGTGCGTGGAAAGACCTGACGTGGCGGGCGCCGTGGCACCCGCGCGAGCGACGCTGTCGATCAGCGCGGTGCTGCCCGCGTACAACGAGGAGGCGGTGATCGCCCAGACGGTCCAGCGCACCGGCGACGCGCTCGCCGCGCTCGGCATCGACGACTTCGAGGTGGTCGTCGTCGATGACGGCAGCTCCGATGCCACCGCGGCGCGCGCCTCGAGCGCGGCGACGCCGGACCGGCGCGTGCGGGTGATCTCGCATCCACGCAATCGCGGCTACGGCGCGGCGCTGCGCACCGGCTTCAACGCCGCGTCGTGTGACGCGGTCTTTCACATGGACAGCGACGGGCAGTTCGATCCGACGGAAGTCTCGCGGCTGCTCGCGCTCTACGGGCCCGACAAGGTCGTCTCCGGATACCGCATCCGCCGCAACGACACGTTCCTGCGCCGCGTGTACCACTTCGCGTTCTTCAGTCTCGTGCGGCTCCTCTTCGGCAAGACGGTGCGCGACGTCAACTGCGCGTTCAAGCTGTTTCCCCGCAGGGTCGGTCAGGGTCTGCATGCCGATGGAGCGCTCGTGTGCACCGAGATGCTGGTGCGCGCACGGCGGAGCGGCTACCGGCTCGTGGACGTCGGTGTGCACCACTACCCGCGGACCACGGGTCGCGCGACGGGCGCCAACGTGCGCGTGGTGCTGCGCGCGTTCCGCGAGCTCTGGCAGCTGCGCACCAACCCGGCGTTGCTCGACGGGCTCGATCCGCCCTCGTGAGCAGCCGGCCGGCAGCGTCGTCGTGGCGCACGCCGCTGGCGGCGATCGCGCTCTCGCGACTGCTGTGGCTCGGGGTGTTCGTGATCGTGCTCGTCATCGACTTTCCGCGCTCGTCCCTGCTCACCGGCCTGCACGATCACCTCGCGGCGTGGGACGCGATCAGCTATCTCTCCATCGCCGCCAACGGCTATCCGTCGCACCTGAGCTACATCGACGCGTTCCTGCCGGGCTTCCCGCTGCTCATCCGCGCCGTGATGGTGATCACGCGCGACGACGTCACGGCTGCGTGGCTCGTCAACGCCGTCGCGGAGACGGTCGCGCTCTGGTATCTCGCGCGGCTCGTGCTCGCGGAGCGCGACCAGGCCTCGGCGACGTTCTCCATATGGCTCCTCGCGCTGGCGCCGACCGCGCTCTTCCTCGTCGCGCCGTTCAGCGAAAGCTCGTTCATCGCGGCGGCCGCGGCGAGCCTGTACTACGCGCGCGCCGGTCAGTCGCGCAGGGCGATCGTCGCCGGTGCCCTCGCCTGCGCGTTTCGGCTCACGGGGCTCGCGTTGATCCCGGCGCTCGCCCTCGAGCAACTGCGGCGCAGCGGGTGGCGTCCGCGCCCGGATCTGCTGCTCGTGCTCGCCCTGTTGCTGCCGCTCGCGCTCTATGCCGCGTACATGCAGATCCACATCGGCGATGCGAGGGCGCTCCTCGACGCCGACAAGCTGCCGTCATTCGGTCTCCAGCCCACGCCGCCCTGGACCGGGTTCGTCGCGACCTGGAACACGCTCATGCACGCAACCGACGGCGAGACGCGGTCGATCTTCGCTCGCGAGGTTGCGTTCGGCCTGCTCGGGCTCCTGCTCTGCGCCGGCATGTGGGCTTCATCACGGACTCCCCGTTCGCTCGCCCTGTACTGCACCATCGCGTGGGTGATGACCGCTTCCCTGCCGTTCTGGCGCTCGCAGCCCCGCTACATCCTCGCGTTGTTCCCGGCGGTGCTCCTCGTCTCCGACCTCACGGCGCGCTTCCGGCGCGCGCGCCCCGCGATCCTCGCGGCAGGCGGCGTGCTCATGTGCGCGGGGACGTGGGTCTTCGCGCAGGGGCGGTGGCTCGGTTGATCGTCGACAGTCACGTCCACATCCTGCCCCCGAGCGTGCGCGAGACCCGCGACCGGCTCGCCTCCGAGGATCCCTGGTTCGACCTCTGCCACCGGGGCGGTCGCGTGATCCTCACCGCGGATGAGCTGCTCGCCACCATGGACGCGACCGGCATCGACCGCTCGGTGTGCTTCGGCTGGCCGTTCGCCGATCCGTTGCGCTGCGCCGAGGTCAACGATCACCTCATCGATGTGCAGCGTGCGCACCCGGATCGGCTGACATGCTTTGCGACGGTGAGCCCGGCGCGGCCCGGTGCGGTGGAGGAGGTGCGGCGCTGCGCCGACTCGGGCTTACGCGGTGTCGGCGAGCTGAACGCCGACGCGCAGCGGTTCGACCTCGACGGCGCGGCCATCGATGACGTCGCAGCCGCATGCGCGGACCTCCGCATTCCGATGGTGCTGCACTGCAGCGAGCCGGTCGGGCACGCGTACCCGGGCAAGGGCACCGCGACGCCGGGCCCCGTCGCCGCCTTTGCGATGCGCCATGCCGACCTCGATCTCGTCTGCGCGCACCTCGGGGGCGGGCTGCCGTTCTACGCGCACATGCCCGAGGTCAAGGAGCTCTGCAGCCGGCTGTGGTTCGACACCGCCGCGGGACCGTTCCTCTACTCGCCGAGCGCCTACCGCACGGTCGCGGACCTGTGCGGCGCCGACCGCCTGCTCTTCGGTTCCGACCATCCCCTGCTGCCTGCGCGCCGCTACATCGACGCGTTCGCGCAGGCCGAGCTGACCGTCGCCGAGCGCGCATTGGTGATGGGTGAGAACGCGCTCCGGCTCCTTGATCTGTGACACGTGCCGCTCCTGTTACACATCTGTATCCCAGCATCCGAGGCTGCGTTCGGGGGCTTTGGCACACTCTCTCTGGGCGGAGAAACCGGCGCCCGCCAGCCGGTCCTTCGCCTCTTTTCGTGACCAGGATTGGGGGCTTCGGCCCCCGTCCGTGGTCGCAGTGACGCTCCGATGAGGGACCGGGTGGATCACGTCGAAACCGGCGCCTCGCTGGCTCGGTTTCGCACACTGTGCGGCGATGTTCACGCCTGAAACCCTCGACGTCGTCATGGTGTCCTTCGAAGGACCAGACCAGTACAGCCAGGCCGGAGGCCTCGGCGTGCGCGCCCGTGAGCTCTGCCGCGCCTTTGCGGCGCTCGGATTTCGGACGACGCTCGTCTTCGTCGGCGATCCCGACAAGCCCGGCACCGAGGTGGACCAGGGCGTGCGACTGGTGCGCTGGTGTCAGCAGATCAGCGCCCGCTACCGCAACGGGGTCTACGAGGGTGAGCTCGCCAAGATCCGCGATCTCACTGCGACGTTGCCCGACAGGCTGATCGACGAGGTGATCCGGCCTGCGGCCGAGGCGGGGCGCACGGTCGCCGTGCTCTGTGAGGAGTGGCACACGGCCTGGTTCTGCAGGTCGCTGAGCGACAGCCTCTTCATGGCGGGCCTCCGGGACCGCGCGGTGCTGCTCTGGAATGCGAACAACACCTTCGGTTTCCAGGCGATCGACTGGCCGGTGCTCGAATTCGTGGCCACGATCACGACGGTCAGCAAGTACATGAAGCACCTCATGTGGCCGCACGACGTGAACCCCGTCGTGATTCCCAACGGCATCCCGGCAGGTGCGCTCGCACCGGTGAATGCCGGCGCGGCCAAGGCGATCCGCACGGCGGCGGGAACCCCGTGCCTGGTCTTCAAGATCGGACGCTTCGACCCGGACAAGCGCTGGAACCAGGCGGTCGCGGCCATCGCGCAGCTGCGCGCCGAGGGAATGCCGGCGCGAATGCTGATGCGCGGCGGCATGGAGCCCTACGGGGCCACCGTTCTCGGGTTCGCGCAGCAGTGCGGGCTCGCGGTCACCGACTGGCACGAGCCGGTCGAGGATGCGGGCGGCATCGTGCGCGCGCTCACCGAGACCGACGGGGCGCCGATCATCCATCTGCGTCGCTTCCTCCCCGACCAGGTGATCACGGAGATCAACGTCGGCGCGATGGCGGTGCTCGCCAACTCCGGGCACGAGCCCTTCGGCCTGGTCGGACTCGAGACGATGGCGGCGGGCGGCATCGCCATGGTCGGCGCGACCGGAGAGGAGTACGCGAGGCCGTACGGCAACGCGATCGTCGTCGAGACCGACGACCCGGCGGAGATCGCGAGCGCGCTCCACGGGCTCGTCGAACAGCCGGCGCTCGGGAAACGGCTGCGAGTCGCGGCCCGTCGCGACGCCGCCGATTTCGCCTGGCCGCTCGTCATCGCCGGACTCCTGGAGCGCCTGCGCTTCATGTGCCAGCACCAGCGGGTGGTGCTGCCGGTCGACGGCGCAACGCCACGCAGGTGAAGATCGCCAGCGCGCCATATGATCTGACCAACAGACCGGTGCCGGAGGAGGTTACCGAGTGAAGGCAGTGGTCATGGCGGGAGGCGAAGGGGCACGACTGCGCCCGCTGACGAGCCGGATGCCGAAGCCGCTCGTCCCCGTGCTCGGCACGCCGGTCCTCGAGCACATCCTCCGATTGCTTCGCGAGCACGGCATCACCGAGGTGGTCGTGACGCTCGCCTACCTGGGCGCCGAGATCCGCAACCGCATCGGCGACGGCGCCGACCTCGAGATGCAGATCGAGTACGTCGTCGAGGACCGCCCGCTCGGCACCGCGGGCAGCGTGCGCAACGCCGCGCACCTGCTGGATGACACGTTCCTCGTCATCAGTGGTGACGCGCTCACCGACATCGATCTCACCGCGGTCATGAAGTCGCACAAGGACCGCGGGTCCCACGCGACGATCGTGCTGCACTCGGTGCCGAACCCCCTCGAGTACGGAGTCGTCGTCACCGACGACGAGGGCAACATCAAGCGTTTCCTCGAGAAGCCGTCGTGGGGCGAGGTCTTCAGTGACCACGCCAACACCGGGATCTACGTGATCGAACCGCAGGTGCTCGACCACATCAAGCCTGACTCGGCTGCGGACTGGTCGCAGGATGTCTTCCCGACCATGCTGCGGCGCCACGAGCCGCTGCACGGCATCGTCGTCGACGACTACTGGACGGATATCGGCTCGATCCAGTCGTACCTGCAGGCCAACTGGGACGCGCTCGACGGCAAGGTGCGCTGCCACATCCCCGGACGTCGCGAGGGCAACGTCTGGATGGGGGAGGGCGTTGAGGTCGGTATCGGCGTGCAGCTCGACGGACCGGCCTTCATCGGCGATGAGGTGAAGCTCAAGGCGGGGGCGATCCTCAACGAGCACGTGGTCATCGACAAGTACAGCGTCATCGACGACAACACCAAGATCAGCAACAGCATCGTCTGGCCGCATTCGTACATCGGCGAACGCTGCCGGCTGCGTCAGGCGATCGTCTGCCGCAACGTCACCATCAAGAACGACTCGCTGCTCGAGGAGAACTCCGTGGTCGCGGACGAGTGCGTGCTCGGCAGGGGCTCGCAGATCCGCGCGGGGGTCAAGGTCTGGCCGAGCAAGAACATCGAGCCGGGTTCGACGGTGAACGAGTCGATCATCTGGGCGGGCGAGTGGCGCCAGGGGCTGTTCTCGTCGTACGGGCTCGCCGGGTTGATCAACGTCGAGCTGACGCCGGAGTTCTGCGCGCGGCTCGGCGCCGCGTTCGGGGCGACGCTGCCGAAGGGTGCGTGTGTCGTGGTCGGCCAGGACCATGCGCGGTCGTCGCGGATGATCAAGCGCGCGATTGTCTCCGGCATCGTCAGCGCCGGCGCCAAGGCCCGCGATGTGCGCGAGCTGCCGGTGCCGGTGACGCAGTTCGCGACGCTCGATGCCGACTGCGCGGCGGGCATCCACGTGCTCTCGTCACCGCTCGACCAGCGCAGCGCCGACATCCGCTTCTTCGACTCCGAAGGGCTGCAGATCGACAAGCGCGACGAGCGCAAGCTCGAGAACCTGCTGTTCCGCGAGGACTTCCGGCGGGCGGCGTTCTACGAGATGGGCGACATCGAGTACGGCGAGCCGATCGCGGAGTACACGGCGCACCTGCTCAAGTCGGTCAACGCGGACCTGATCCGCAACGCGGGGTTCCGCCTGCTCATCGACTACGACTACAGCGATGCGTCGGCGGTGCTGCCTGCGATCCTCAACCAGCTGGGCGTCACGACGATCCCGCTCAACGCGGGGTTGCGCGAGGGTGGGCACCATCGCGTCGTGCCCGAGGAGACGGCGTTGATCAGCAAGACGGTCCACGCCGACATCGGCTGCATGATCAGTCCGACCGGCGAACGCATCATGCTCATCGACGACAACGGTGTCGTCATGGATGTGCACGAGAGCTTCGGGATTCTCGCGTCCTGGTGGTTGCGCTCAGGGACGGGCGCTGTGCTCGCGCCCGCGGCAACGCCGATGTGGATCAGCGAGATGGTGAGCCAGGGTGGCGGGACCTTCAACGCGACGCCCGGTGATCCGGCGTCCGTGCTTCGCGCGTCGGCGAACAGCGGCACGATCCTCGCGTCGGACGGCGACGGCGGCTTTGTGTGGCCGGGACATCTCGGCGCCTTCGATGCCATGTACACGCTCGTGAAGTTGCTGGAGCTGCGAGCGATCGTTGACATCCCGCTCAGCGAGGCGCGTGCGGCGTTGCCGCATCTCGCCTATGTCACCGCGACCGAGTTCTGCCCCTGGGAGGTGAAGGGTCGCGTGATGCGGATCCTGCTGGACCGGCATCGCACCGATTCGGTCGACCTCGTGGACGGGATCAAGGTGTACGTGGATGACGGGTTCGTGCTCGTGCGGCCGGATCCTGACGAGCCCGCGTATCACATCGTCGCGAGCGTGGCCGATCCGGAGCGTGGCCGGGAGCTGGTCGAGGAGTATCTCGCCGAGGTGCGCGAGGCGGAGGGGACCAACGGCGTGCATCCAGTGGTGGAGGCTGCGAAGGGCGCGGAGTAGCGACTGGCGCTCCCATTGCCCGCCGTTCCAACGTCCTGGACGGTTGCGCGCCACATCTCCGCTAGTGCGCGAAGGCAAGCCATTCATGCACCGAGCCGACGGCGGCTGACCCCTCACCGACCGCGGTGGCCACGCGCTTCGTGGACCCGGACCTGACATCTCCCACCGCGAACAGCCCGGGGAGGCTCGTCTCGAACGGCAGCGGCCGCCGACCGAGCGTGGCCCATCGCCGGTCGAGATCCTCGTCGCCGATGGAGCGGTCCGTCAGCACGAAGCCGCGCTTGTCGAGCACGGCGCAGCCGGAAAGCCACTCCGTTGACGGTTCAGCGCCGATGAACGAGAACAGGCCGGCGGCCTCCACGGTCGTCGTCTCGCCGGGGCTCGCAATCGTGATCGAGCGCAGCGTCTGGTCTCCGTCCAGGGCGACGATCCTCGCGTTCGCTCTGACCTGGATGCGCGGGTCGGCATCGATCCGATCGGTGAGGTACCGCGACATGCTCTTCGCCAGGTCGGTACCGCGGATCACGATGGTTACGGGACAACCACCCTCTGCGAGGAACAGTGCTGCCTGGCCGGCGGAGTTGCCGCCACCGGCGACGACGACCGGAGCGATACCGCACGCGCGCGCCTCCGTCTCGGTGGCGGCGTAGTACACGCCGTTGCCTTCGAACTCCTCGAGACGCGAGGCATCGAGGCGCCTGTAGCGCGCACCGGTGGCCGCGATCACCGCGCGACCCGCCATCTCGGTCCCATCCATCAGTCCGACGACGAGGTGTCCGGCCCTCTCCTGCAACGACGCGACGGCGACCGGACTGACGAGGGATGCGCCGAACTTCTGCGCCTGCACATGGGCGCGCTGCGTGAGATCGCCGCCGGAGATCCCTAAGGGGAATCCGAGGTAGTTCTCGATGCGCGAGCTGGTGCCGGCCTGGCCGCCGACGGCGATCATCTCCACAACCAGCGTCTGCAGCCCCTCCGATGCACCGTAAACAGACGCGGCCAGTCCGGCAGGCCCCCCGCCGACGACGATCAGGTCGAAGCGTCGCTCGGGGAGATTGCCGACGGACACGCCGAGGTAATCGGCGAGACCGCCCGGTGTTGGGCGGCGCAGCACGGCTCCCGTGACGATGACCACAGGGAGATCCGCAGGCATGAGACCTCGGCATGTGAGGACTGCCTCCACAGCGGCGTCGCGCTCCGGGTCCAGGAACTCGTGCGGGATCCCACTCCGGCTGAGAAACTCGCGCAGCCGCATCGTCTCTGGCGAGAAGCGGGAGCCGATCACACGGATGCTGCTGCTGCCGGCACCGCTGATGAGCCGCGCTCTCCGGGCGAGAAACGCGGCGAGAATCGAGTCGCCGAGTCGCGGATTCGTCGTCATGACCCGCCGAAGTTCCGCCCTCGGCACCGCGATCACGTCACCAGCCTCGACGACGCGAGCCGACGCGAACACTCGCTGCCCTGTGAGCATGTTGAGCTCGCCGAGGAACCTCCCGGGACCGTGTCGGGCGATGAGCTCCTCCCCGCTGTCTGTCCGGAGGACGATCTCCACCGCCGCAGAGACGAGGACGTAGAAGTCGTACGCGGAATCACCCTCTCGGTACAGATAGTCGCCGACCACTGCCGACCGCCTGGTGCCGGCCGCCTCGAACAGCGCGATGTCCGGGACGTTGAGATTCGGGATTGCCTCGTCATCAGCCATGGGACAGCCGATAGTAGCCGAGCTCGGCATTCCTCTTGGAACGGTCATGCCTCGCGTGCGAGCACCTGATGTGCTTCACGGTTGCTGACCCTGTTGCTCATGTGATCGGCGGTCGACCATTGGGGCGAGCGCTCGCGGCGGTGACGACCGGGCGACACCGTCTTCGCGCTTACGGGTTCGTCAGGGCGGCGGTTCTATAACCGGCACCCCGTCATCCATACGGATGCGCCATCCCTGCTCGTGCACCGCACGGTGATGCCGCCGGCACAGGGACACCAGGTTAGCTAGGCCGTCAGATGCTGGGTGATCACTATCCCTTTCTCTGTGCCTACAGCCCGTCCGTTGTGCCAAGACCTGCAGACTGGAGCGACGACATTCACGTGACCGGTTACTGGTTTCTGGATGCCCCAACCCATTGGGAACCACCGGCGGCGCTCCAGGCTTTTCTGGATGCTGGACCACCCCCGGTGTACATCGGCTTCGGCAGCATGAAGTCCGCTGATCCTGTTGGAGTGGCCAGGCTGACCGTTGAAGCACTGGCACAGAGTGGGCAGCGGGGGGTCGTACTGAACGATTCTTTGGGCATTAGCCAGGTGGACGCATCCGACGAGGTCTTGCTGGTGAACAGCACTCCTCACGACTGGCTGTTTCCTCAGATGGCCGCGGTCGTCCATCATGGTGGAGCTGGGACGACAGCCGCCGGTCTGCGGGCAGGTGTGCCGACGATCACTACGCCAGCCTACGGCGACCAATTCTTCTGGGGCCAACGCATTGCCGAGCTCGGTGCCGGCCCACCTCCCATCCCCCGGAAGCATCTGACTGCGGATCGGCTTGCAGCTGCGATTCGTCTTGCGACAAACGATCACCGAATGCACGAGCGAGCGAGGTTCATGGCCCAAAAAGTCGGAGCAGAGGAAGGAGTGACCCGGGCCGTGAGTCTCATCGAAGGAATGCTTGGTGCCGGGAACAAGCAGCGCTGAGTACCGACCCGAGTATTGGATGGGCGCGATTGCGATCCGCGACCAAACGGTCTAGCACGCCAGCAACGTGGACTCGATCCACAATGTCGTCCTTCTTGCCGGATCACCGCGCCGCGCGACGCCTGGAGTCACCGTCATGTTCCAGGGCGTCGCTTTCCTTGAATTGGGCGAGTACCAGGGGCAGAAGGCACAAGGTGCTCGCGGCTGCGAGTTCGAGCAGGCTGGCGGCGCGGTCGCCGCATGCTAGGTGCGCCTCGGCGAGCTGGGTCCGAGCGAGCGCCGCGTCGTACGGCGCGTCCGAGGCGTTGGCATAGTCGCAGGGCCGGGCGCATGCGGCTCACCTCGCTGCGGCTGATGCTGCAACCACCTCGTGTGCGGCATCAGCACCCGCAAGGTGGATGACCTTATGGTCGCGCTCGTACGCCTCCTGGATCACGGCCAGCGGCGCCCTGTCGATGCGCCTCCGCGGCTCGAGGAGTGACGGGAAGAAGCTGCCCGAGCGCAGCTTGGGGATCTGCAGCTCGAGGCGCCGACTGGGTCTCCGCGCACGAGCCGAACGAGTGACATGCCGGGCTCGGGAGAGATGCCGTACTCGTGCCCGCGCTAAAGTCCTGTTCGGCGCCCTGAGGGCCAATGAACCGTTGGTGACATCCGGCCCTGGCGCGGCGTCACGCCGGAATCCACGCTTGATTGGAACGCAGAGGAGCCATGAGGAGGTAGGAGCGATGGAAGCTGGAGTTGGTGCCTCGATGAGAGTCATGAGGAAGGATGGCCTAGTGACGACTTCAGCAGTCGATCGCCCCCCTGATTCACTCCCGGGACAGGGCCGGACCGGAATAGTGTTGCTGATAGCCAGCATTGCCGGACTCCCCCTTCTCCTGCTCATAGCTCGGCGACTGGGGCGGCGAGGGGTTCTTCTAGTAGAAGCCGTTTGCGCCGTCCTGTTCGCTCGCGACGTGTCGATGACAGCGGCCGGCGCGCCGGCTCAGCTCAAGCTCCTCCCACGCATGCTTCTCCTTGTGGAGACCGCGTCCTCGGGGGTGGCGACGCTGGCCGGCTTGTATACGTTTGCGCGGTGGCCACGGATCAAAGACCGGGGCGAAAATCGGACCAAGGCGTTGGCCACCGTGGCGACGACGACAACGTTCCTCTTGCATGCGGCTCGCGAGGCGATTTACCTGAGCCCTGGTCACGGTATGCGGGGAGGATCCCACCGCTCAGCCTAGCTCCGCGACATGACGTTCTCTGGGCCGGATAGCGAGTCCTGAACTGGAGCGAACTCCGAGCCGGTGGCTAAACGGTGATAACCGGCCCGAAAGGGTCAATTCGCAGGCCCCTCTCAGGTGACACTGCCCAACACTCGGCCCAGCCGACGCTGATCTCACTCGGCCGCCCTCGAGGGGGTTGTATTAACGATGGACGAGGTTGGCCATCCAGATCGGCCATACGAACAATCGGGCAGAAGGGCGGGACCATCAGCCTCGGTCTCGACGGGACCTACTGCCTCTTGGCTAGTGCCAACGCGCGTTTCGTCCTGGCTCGGACGATGCTCCTTGCCATGAAGAATGCCGCGATCGAGGCAAGTTGCGCGCCAAGGATGATCCGGTTGACGTCGATGGCCGGCAGCCAAGTGACGGTGTCACCGCGGATGACGTAGGCGCCAACTGGGCGCGCCACCAAGCCGATGCCTCCGCCTGCGCCTCCGGGTGTACCGGTTCCGGCGTCGCCGCCACCGCCTCCACCACCGCCGCGAATGCTCACCACCGGAATCAGCGTGGTGCCGTTCTTCTCGTATGGCTCACCGATCACCTGACGTGCGTTGAGCACGTCGTGGGCTTTGTCCAACAGTGCAGATGGATCCATGCCCGCCTCCCAGTTGAAACGCTGTACGGTTGTTTTCAGTCGCTCAGCCCCTGAGGTCACGCCGTCCGTCCTCGTGTCGCGATCGTCCGTTGCCTCGATGCTGATGCTCCGCGCGGAAGAAAGCCAGCGACGCACGACCTGAAAGAGCCAGGACCTTGGTCATGACGTGAGGGCACCACCGGGTCACCCCGTGTTCCGGATCGCCCGTGGGCGAGGGCCGTCGCTCACCCGAGTGTCAAGTTATGTCACTTGGGGGTAGTGGGTCAGTGTCCGCCCGGATCAATGGCGCACCGGAGCGGCACTCGCGGAGCGTTCAGCATCCCGGCGGGAGTATGTGCGGCTGGAAGGCGATCTTCGCTTCTTAGCTGAGGTTCCCGACATCCGTGCCTGCGCTGAGGTTCGCGTTCTAGCGGGCGCCCGCAGGACGCGCCAATGCCCCCGGGTGTCCAGTCTAGGTTTGCGTAGGGCAGGGGTCTCCAGGCAGGACATCCGGAGCGATCCGAATCAGACGCTTGCCGAGATTCTCGCCGCGGTACAACCCCGCGATCGAACCCGGTGCCTGCTCGATTCCGTCGAGGATGTCCTCTCGATAGCGGATCTGTCCGTTGCGCACCCAGCTCTCGAGTTCCCGCAGCGCCTCGGGACTGCGCTGAACATGGTCAAAGATGAGAAAACCCTGCAAGCGCGCGCGTTTGACGAGAAGATGACGCTCGACCCGTGGTCCCTGGGGGGGCGGATCCCAGCTCGCGATGGACGCCGTGCCGCAGATGACTACCCGTGCTCCGACCGCGAGACGTTGCATGACGGAATCGCTGATAGGGCCGGCCGTGTTGTCGAAGTAGACGTCGACGCCATCAGGGCAGGCAGCATCGAGTGCTGACTCAAAATCCTCAGCCCTGTAGTCGACGGCGGCGTCGTAGCGGAACTCCTCGCGACACACACGCACCTTGTTAGGCCCTCCAGCAATGCCGACGGTACGGCACCCCTTGATCTTGGCGATTTGACCGACGCATGACCCGACCGCTCCCGCTGCCGTGGACACGACCACGGTCTCGCCCGCCTTGGGCTGGCCAATCTCCAGGAGGGCGAAATAGGCGGTCAGACCATTTAGGCCGAGGACGCCAAGCGATGTCGAGATGGGCAAGCCTGAGCCGCCGACCTCGCGCTCGATCGCCGCGGCGTCAACCACAGCGAAGTCCTGCCAGCCGAACATGCCAGTCACGTACTGGCCCGGGTGGAAATCAGAACTTCGCGACTCTTCGACGCGCCCAACGGCTAGCGAGCGCATGACCGCACCAAGCGCTACAGGCTCGGAATAGTTGGCGACCGCGCTGACCCAGCCGCGCATCGCGGGATCCACCGACAGGTAGATATTGCGCACCAGAACCTGACCATTCAACGGGTCCGGCACAGGCGCCTCGACGATCTCGAAGTGCTCCGCCTGGGCGATGCCGGACGGCCTGGACTTCAGTCTGACCTGCCGGTTCACTCGTTGATGCATGGCTAGTACCCCCGGTGCAGTCTAGTGCTCGCGTCTTGCCGCGCCATAACGGCGACCCTTAGAGAAGGCGCCATACTACGGCCCAAACCCTAATTCGCCAGTTCGCGAGACGTTAACCGGAACCGTCACGCGATAGAGACGCGGTGAAGGTGCTTGGGGGGTGAGGAGCGAACCTCGCCATCGGCATCGCTTGCGGTGCGACGTGCCGGCAATTCCCCGGAAGCATCCGGCTGACCCGCTCTTCGTCGACGGGCGGTAGCTCGTACTCGTCGATAAGGTCAGGGCAACCGGGCGGATAGCACGCCTACCTTCACGCGGACACCTTGGTTGACACCCCCGCGACGGGTTGCGCACCCAGGCGGTGGTGCTCACCCCGCCGTCGGCGAGGGCGCCATGGGCGCGATCGAAGCGCCCCAAGCGGCGGAGACACTCGGCCTCGAGCCGATCGATCTCGCGCCGGATGTCGACCACGTCGGCGCCGAGCGCGTGCGTCGAGAACCCTTCGATGGACTCGTCAACCAGCGCATCGACCGCCGCATGCACGGCGTCTTTCGCATCCGGGACGGCGAACGCTTCCAT
>JBAUTG010000156.1:0-3234 GCA_049582105.1 Candidatus Dormiibacterota bacterium
GCCAAGGTTTAACTGAGACAACGGAGAGAGCAGGAGTTCAGTAGAGGCACGAAATGGGCAAGAAGAAATACGCAAGCACCAAGCCGCACGTGAATGTCGGAACCATCGGTCACATCGACCATGGGAAGACGACGCTGACTGCTGCCATCACCAAGGTCCTCCAGGAGAGTGTCGGGGGCGACAACGCCTTCGTGTCGTTCGACAAGATCGACAACGCTCCTGAGGAGAAGGCGCGCGGTATCACGATCGCGACCGCGCACGTCGAGTACGAGACCAAGACTCGCCACTACGCGCACGTCGACTGCCCCGGGCACGCCGACTACATCAAGAACATGATCACCGGCGCGGCGCAGATGGACGGCGCGATCCTCGTGGTCGCGGCGACCGACGGCCCGATGCCGCAGACCCGCGAGCACATCGTGCTGGCGCGCCAGGTCGGTGTGCCGTACATCGTCGTCGCGCTGAACAAGTGCGACGCGGTCGATGACGAGGAGCTCCTCGAGCTGGTCGAGCTGGAGATCCGCGAGCTGCTCAGCAAGTACGACTTCCCTGGCGATGACATCCCCGTCGTGCGCGTCTCCGCTCTCAAGGCGCTCGAAGGCGACAAGGATGCCGTTGAGGGGGTCCTCAAGCTCATGGATGCCGTCGACACCTACATCCCCGTGCCGATCCGCCCCGTCGACAAGCCGTTCATGATGCCGATCGAGGACGTGTTCTCGATCGAAGGTCGCGGGACCGTGGTCACCGGCCGCATCGAGCGCGGCATCGTGAAGGTGAACGAGCAGGTCGAGATCGTCGGGATCAAGGACACCACCAAGTCGACGGTCACCGGCGTGGAGATGTTCCACAAGCTGCTCGACGCGGGTGAGGCCGGCATGAACGTCGGCTGCCTGCTCCGCGGTGTGAAGCGCGAGGACGTCGAACGCGGTCAGGTGCTCGCCAAGGCAGGGACCATCACGCCGCACACGAAGTTCAAGGCCCAGGTCTACGTGCTCAGCAAGGACGAGGGTGGACGGCACACGCCGTTCTTCACCGGCTACCGTCCGCAGTTCTACATCAGGACCACCGACGTGACCGGTACCATCGCGCTCCCGGACGGCCAGGAGATGTGCATGCCCGGTGACAACGTCGAGATGGGCATCGAGCTGATCACCCCGATCGCGGTCGAGGACGGCATGCGCTTCGCGATCCGCGAAGGCGGTCGCACCGTGGGTGCCGGCGCCGTGACCAGCATCGAGAAATAGGCAAGACCAGACAGAGAGCAGAGGAACACCAGAACCGCCGTGCCCCAGAAGATCCGCATCCGCCTCAAGGCATACGATCACCGCGTCCTCGATCAGGCCGCGTCCAAGATCGTGGAGACGGCCACCCGGACGGGCACGCGTGTGGCGGGACCGGTGCCGCTGCCGACGACCATCAACAAGTACACGGTCGTGCGGTCGCCGTTCATCGACAAGGACTCGCGCGAGCAGTTCGAGATGCGCACGCACAAGCGGATCCTCGACATCCTCGACGCGAACCCGAAGGTCGTCGACGCGCTGATGCGGCTCAACCTTCCGAGCGGCGTCAACATCGAGATCAAGTTGTGAGCAAAGGCATTCTCGCCCGCAAGGTGGGCATGACCCAGATCTTCACGCCGCAGGGGACCTCGGTTCCGGTGACGGTGCTCGAAGCCGACACGTGTAACGTGGTGCAGCGCAAGACCGTGCCCGTCGACGGGTACGAGGCGGTGCAGCTCGGCTACGGCGAGAAGACGATCAAGCGCACACCGAAGCCGATGCGTGGACACTTCAAGCGCGCGGGGCTGCAGCCGCAGAACACGCTGCAGGAATTGCGTGATGCAGGTGATGTCGCTGTCGGAACGCGGCTGACCGTCGAGATGTTCACGGCCGGTCAGCGCATCGACGTGACCGGTGTGAGCCAGGGCAAGGGGTTCTCGGGGCAGCACAAGCGACACAACTTCCACCGCGGTCCCGTCTCGCACGGCTCGCACAACATCAAGCAGGCCGGATCGATCGGTTCGACCGATGCCGCGCGCGTCTTCAAGGGCTTGAAGATGGCCGGCCATCACGGCGCGTCGCAGGTCACGGTTCGCAACCTCGAGGTGGTCCGTGTCGACGGCGAGCGCAACCTGCTCCTCGTGCACGGGTCAGTGCCCGGGCACAAGAACGGCGTGGTGATGGTGCGCGACTCCGACCGCTCCGCAACGCTCGGTGACACCGAATGAGCAGCGCACGCAGCGTCGACCAGGCCGGTGCGGTGACCGGCAATGTCGACCTTCCCGAAGCGATCTTCGGCATCGAGCCGAACGAGCCCGTCATGCACCAGGCGCTGCTGCGCCAGCTCGCCAACGGCCGCCAGGGCACGTCGTCCACCAAGACGCGCAGCGACGTGCGCGGTGGTGGTCGCAAGCCATGGCGTCAGAAGGGCACCGGTCGCGCCCGACAGGGTTCCACCCGCGCGCCGCACTGGGAGGGTGGCGGCGTCGTCTTCGGACCGCATCCGCGCTCCTATCGCATGGAGATGCCGCGCAAGCAGCGACGCCTCGCGTTGCGCAGCGCGCTGTCGTCCAAAGCCCAGGACGGTGGCCTGGTCGTGCTCGAAGCGTTCACGCTCGATGCGCCGCAGACCCGCGCCGTCACTGAGCTCCTGCACGAAGTCGACGCCGGCAGGCGCGTGCTCGTGGTGCTCGGCTCGCACAACGAGATGCTCGAGAAGAGCGCGCGCAACATCGCCGAAGTCCAGGTCACGCTCGCCGGCAACCTCTCGGTGCGTGACCTGCTGATGGCGGAGACGGTGATCGTCACCCGCGATGCGATCGAGCACATCGAGGAGGCCTTCGCGTGAGTGGCGAACGCAGCTTCGATCAGGTCCTCGTGCTCCCCGTGGTCAGCGAGAAGTCGTACGCATCGATGGCGTCGGGACGCTACGTGTTCCGCTGCCATCCGTCGGCCACGAAGATCCAGATCCGCCGCGCGCTCGAAGAGGCGTTCGCGGACCAGAAGATCACCGTCGTCGACGTCAACACCGTCAACGTGCGCGGCAAGACGCGCCGCCGTTCGCGCGGTCAGACGCGCGTCGTCGGCGCAAGCCCGAAGTGGAAGAAGGCAATCGTGACCTTGGGGGCCGGTCAAAAGATCGAAGGCCTCTTCGAGGGCGTGTGATGACTTTGCCACTCATTTCCGTCCAGCTCGTCGTCGGCGCCTCCGCCGGCTCGGTCATGGACTACAGTCC
>JBAUTG010000157.1:0-4071 GCA_049582105.1 Candidatus Dormiibacterota bacterium
CGATAGCTGCGCGTGGCTCCAAGCATCGCGGCAAGCCGTGCGGCGCGGGCGGCGTCCCGCGACGCAACCGCGGTGACAACATTGCCACCGGTCAGCGTGATGTCGCCACCGACGGTATGAGCGATGCCACCAGCCCCGATGATCCCCCAACGAATCGGGCGGTACGCGGTCATTGCTGTTGGCATGGTCGTCTATCCCTCTGGTCCGTTCAGTGCGATTCGCGTGAGACTTGATCGCCGCTCGAGCCGAGCAGAAAGTCCAGGTCCGCGCCGGTGTTGGCCTGCTGGACGGTCTCGACATAGAGCCGCTCCCAGCCGCGGGTGGGTTTTGCATATGCGCTGACCGTCGCTTCGTCAGGGACGCGCGCAGCCAGTTCGTCCGCCGGGATGTCGACGTCCAGTCGCCGGGCGGCGACATCGAGGATGACGTAGTCACCGGTACGGACGAGCGCGAGAGGACCGCCGGCCGCCGCCTCCGGCACGACATGCAGCACCACGGTGCCGTACGCGGTGCCGCTCATGCGACCGTCGCAGATACGAACCATGTCGCGCACACCCTGCTGCAGCAGTCTGGCCGGCAGCGGCATGTTCGCAACCTCGGGCATGCCGGGATAGCCCTTTGGACCGCAGCCCCGCATGATCAGCACCGAGTCCGCGTCGACGTCCAGCTCTGCGTCGTCGATGCGCGCGTGCATGTCCTCGATGGAGTCGAACACGACGGCGCGGCCGCGATGTTTGAGCAGATGCTCGGACGCTGCGGCCGGCTTGATCACGGCGCCACCCGGGGCGAGGTTGCCGTACAGCACGGCGATGCCGGCGTGCGCCTGAAGCGGCTCACTGCGCGGACGGATCACCGCACGATCCCAGATCTCGCCATCCGCGAGCTGCTCGACGAGCGGCCTGCCGGTGACGGTGAGCGCGGTCGGATCGAGCAGATCGCGCACCTCATTCAGGACCGCGTGGAGTCCGCCGGCGCGGAAGAAGTCCTCCATGAGGAAGCGTCCTGCCGGCTGCAGATCCACGAGCAGCGGAACGTTCGAACCGGTGATGTCGAAGTCGTCCTGTGTCAATGGAATGCCGAGACGGCCGGCGATCGCCAGCAGATGGACGACCGCGTTGGTCGATCCTCCGATCGCAGCGAGCGCAACGATGGCGTTGAGGAACGACCCACGGCTGAGGAGGCTGGAGGGCGTTCGCTGCGCGGCGACCATCTCGACAGCGAGCCTGCCCGTCGCGTGCGCCCCCTCGAGCAGGCGGCTGTCCGCAGCGGGTGTGCCCGCCAGACCCGGCAGCACCATGCCGAGCGCCTCGGTGAGCAATCCCATCGTCGACGCCGTGCCCATGGTGTTGCAATGCCCGCGGCTTCGGATCATCGAGGACTCGGACTTGACGAACTCCTCCTGCGACAGCGTTCCGGCACGCACCTCCTCGGACAATCGCCAGACATCGGTACCGCACCCGAGCGCGTGCCCGCGGAAGGTGCCGTTCAGCATCGGTCCCCCCGGAATCATGACCGCAGGAAGATCGACCGACGCCGCCGCCATGAGGAGTGACGGGACCGTCTTGTCGCACCCGGCGAGCAGGACCACGCCGTCGATCGGATTGGCGCGCAGCATCTCCTCGGCGGCCATCGCCGCCATGTTTCGCCAGAGCATCGCCGTCGGGCGGACCTGCGTCTCGCCGAGTGACACCACCGGGAGGTTCAGCGGGATCCCACCCGCCTCGTACACGCCTGCCTTGACGCTCTCCGCCACCTCGTTGAGATGCGCGTTGCACGGGGTCAGGTCTGAGGCGGTGTTGGCGATGGCGATGTGGGGACGGCCGTCAAACGCGTGCGCGGGCAGTCCACGGCGCATCCACGCGCGGTGGATGTACGCGTTGCGGTCGGTGCCCGCATACCACTGACTGCTGCGTTGCTCCGTCACGCTGACCACCTCTGCACGTCTCGACACGGGGCTGTCGGACGAGGCCCTATATTGTCGATCCCTGATGGCATTGCGTCGGTTTCGGGCAGTCCCCGCCACCGAGCAGCGCTACGGACTGGCTGAAGGCCCGGTGTGGGACGGCGATCGCAACCGTGTGCTCTGGGTCGACATCAACGCCGGCGCGGTCCATGCCGGAACACTGTCGGGGCAGGGTGTGCACGATGACTCCGTGCTGCAGTTGCCTGGAACGACGAGCGCTGTCGTGACTTCCCGAGACGGTGAGTTGTTGGTGGCCGGCTCGCGCCGTTTGTACACGGTCTCCGGCGATGGCGCCGTCGGCGACTGGGTGCAGATCATCCCCGAGGGCACCGCGAGCCGGTTGAATGACGGGGGGTGCGATCCCGCCGGCCGCTTCCTCGTCGGGAGTCTCGCACTCGACGAGCGAGTGAATGAGGAGATCCTTGTTCGGGTCGATGAGCACGGCAGCGTGACGGTGATCGATGACGACCTCGGACTCTCGAACGGTCTCGGCTTCACCCCAGCCGGCGATCGCCTCTACAGCACCGACACCGTCGCCGGGCGCATCTGGATCCGCGACTACGATGCCTGCACGGGGTCCATGGGACCGCGTCGCGAATTCCTCCGCCTGGCCGATGGCAAGCCCGACGGTCTCTGCCTCGATCGCGATGGGAACCTCTGGATCGCGATCTGGGGCGCGGGGGAGGTGCGGTGCTACTCGCCCTCGGCGGAACAGCGTGCAGTTGTCGATGTCGCTGCGCCGAACACCTCGAGTGTTGCGTTTGCCGGCCCGGGGCTCGACACGCTGCTCATCACCACGGCGTCGGAGCAACTCTCTGGAGCGCAGCTGGCCGAGTACCCGGACTCGGGGCGGCTCTTCATCGCGGACGTCGGCATCAGCGGCCTGCCGGTTCCGCTCTGGGCGGGAACGGGATGAAGGCGTTCGTCCTGACGGGACCGGGTGAAGGGGGCGTGCAGGATGTCCCCGATCCCGCTGCCGGCGAAGGCCGGGTGATCGTCGACATCCATCGGGTGGGTGTGTGCGGCACCGACGTCGAGTTCTGGACGGGCGAGATGGCGTACCTCCACCAGGGGCACGCCCGCTACCCGATCCGCCTCGGGCACGAGTGGTGCGGTGTGGTCTCGGCGCTCGGCACCGGCGTCGACCCGAGCTGGCTCGGCCGCCGCGTCACCGGCGACACGATGATCAGCTGTGGTGACTGCGATCGCTGCCGCTCTGGTCGCCACAACGTGTGCGAACAGCGGTTCGAGCTCGGCGTTCGGGGCGGCTTCCCGGGCGCGCTTGCCGAGCGGCTCGCCGTCCCGGCGACGGCGCTCTTCGCACTCCCCGACGAGGTCGATGATGCGGCTGGTGCGATGATCGAGCCCGGCGGCAACGCACTCCGCTCGGTGCGGGGAGCGGCGCTGTCGGCCGGGGATCGGGCGCTCGTGCTCGGCACGGGGACGATGGGACTGCTCGCCGCCGAGTTCGCACGTGCGGGCGGCGTCGAGGTCCACCTCATGGGCAAGTCGGCGGAGAGCATCGAATTCGCGCGGACGCTCGACTTCGCCGGCATCTGGCTGCGCCACGAGCTGCCCGCCCTGCCGTGGGACGCGGTGATCGATGCCTCGAACGCAGCCGAACTGCCGGCGCTCGCGCTCGACCTCGTGGAGCCCGGCAAGCGCGTCGTGTACCTCGGGCTGTCCGGCACTCCCAGCCTCATCGACACCCGCACGATGGCGCTCAAGGACGTGACTGCAGTCGGCATTCTCGGCGCGGCACAGGCCATCACCGGGACCATCGAGCACTACGCGGCGGGCGACGTCGATCCGCGTCGATTGGTGGCCGCAACCGTCAGCCTCGAGAAGACTGCGGACGTCCTGGCCGGCTGGCGGCCCGACGGCGCGGCGGGTGGCCCGAAGCTCCACATCGACCCACGCGTGTGAAGGAAGGGGGCGCCGGCATGAATGACTTCGAGGGACTCGTCGCTGTGGTCACCGGCGGCGCGAGCGGGATCGGCGCCGCCACTGCAACGGAGCTTCGCAGCCGCGGTGCGAGGGTCGCAGTGCTCGACCTCGCGTATGCGACCGTGTCGAGCACCGGAGTGCTCGAGGTCCCCTGCAACGTT
>JBAUTG010000158.1:0-29217 GCA_049582105.1 Candidatus Dormiibacterota bacterium
GCGCGTAGGTCTTGCCCACCCCAGCGTCCCCCTCGATGACCAGCACGCCTGCAGGGCTGAGGGTGACCTCCTGGATCATCGCCCGCTGGTCCGCAGTCAGCGTCCGACGCGCCGCCATCGCCGCCGCGACGGTGTCGGCGCGGGCCATCCCGACGCCCGCGCCGGCACGCGCCTGGGCTGTCGCCACCATGCCCCGTTCCAGGGCGAGCATCTCCGGCGTGGTGTACCGCAGGTCATGGCCGGTCTCCGTCCAGCGCAGCATCGCCTGGCGCTCGGTCTCGCCATCGCGAGGCCGGGGCGACAGGGGCTGCACCGCATCACGGTCGGCGAGGATCCAGTCGACGGTCGCCTCAAGCTGTTGGCGGCTCATGCCGAGGGGGGCGTGCGAGGCCACTGCACGAATGACGTCGCGCCGCGTGAACGTGGCCTGCCGGGCGGTGAGCCCATGCACACCGAGCATGTCCACCGAGCGCTGCACGTCGAGACACCGCGACTGGAGCGCATCGGGCTCGCGGCCGAACAGCGTCTGCACCGTCTCACCGTCGAGCCCGACGCTCGCGGCGCGTTCGTGCCATCGGGCGAAGAGATCCTCGGTGGCCGCGACCTCGTGCTTTCCCTCGCGCGTGTCGAGGGTGGCCACCTCGCGCCCACTGCGTGTGGTCACGTCATACGCGGCCGCAGCGGCGTCGATCTGGAGCGACCTGCGCGAGAACTCACGCCGCTGGGCATCGGTGATGCCGACGATGGAGAAGCACCCCTTGCCATCGACCACGGTGGAGATGCCGAGCTCGCGGACCAGGCGGTCGCGCCACTCCGCCTGGGCGATGGCGCCGGCCGCGGCCGCGTGCTGGTACAGGGGTTCACTGTGCAGCTGGCTCCAGCTCCCGTCGGGTCGCTGCACCCACGTCGGGACGGTGATGTGGGTGTGGAGCTGCGGGTCGACGGTGACCATGCCGGTGATCGGATCAGTCACCGGGCGAGCGGTGCGGTGCACGAACTCGGGCATGACCAGCTTGGCGCGTGCCGCCTCGGTGGTCTTGGTCTCGGCGTTGTACTGGCGTGCCCAGCCGGCGTTGGCCTGGAGATACTCGGCCGCCGCATGGACTCCCTCGCCGTGGATGCGCAGGATGGTGGACCGCGTGCGCTCGTCACCGAGCGCGTAGAGGATGCTCACGTCCTTGGGTGCTGACACGGTCACGTCGAATGCGACGACCGTCTGTCTCCGCCAGTGCTTGCCGAGGTCCTCACCGGTGCGTGGATGTGTGCCGGCGAGCACCGCGGCGAAGTCGGTGTCGGTCACCTCGCCGCGCAGACCCAACGCTTCCGCACCAGGTCCCCTCCATCGTCCTGGTGACTCACCGCGAGCGGTGTAGTACTCGATCTGCTGCTGCGCAACCGCCTCGCGCAGGTACCGCACCGCCTGCTCGACGCTGGTGAGCTTGCCGATCGAGATCATCGCGGAAACGCGTCCTGCACGAGCTTCAGCGTAGGGAGAAAACGCCTACGCAGCGCTTACATTCTCGATACGTTTGATCTGGAAGAAATCAGCGATGCAACTGTGTGCGTTTCAGGGTCGTCGATGCCTGTGCGCGAGGTCGTGAAGGCGGTGACAAGAGGCGTGATGCGGGTGCGTTTGTCGGACGTGAAGAGGAGATGGCCGATAGGTGGAGGATTGAGAGTTGACGTCGAGGAACCCGGAGGCGCTGCCGAAGATTCTCCCTCGCAGACCATCGGGCCGGCGGCTACCCCCTACGTTCGCGGATGTGTGCAGCGCGGACCGAATTGGCGCTGACCGCAAGGTGACTCCACGGCGCGAGCGGACGCGACGTACGCGTATGGCGCGGTGCGCGCGAAAAACGCGACGTGAGCGAATATCGCGACGTGCGCGAACCTCGCGAAGTGCGTTGCATGCGCGACGTGCGCGAGCCTCGCGAAGTGCGTCGGATACGCGACGCGCGCGAACCTCGCTAAGGGCGCCGGACCCGCGATCGGCGCGAGAAAGGGCGATATGCGCCGGAATCGCGATGTGCGCGCAGTTCGCGCAATCCGCTCCATTCGCATGACACGCGGAAGGCGCGAGGGCCGCTGAGCAAGCTTTCACCGCGGGAAGCGTCTCAACGTAGTGCGTATGCGCCCGGGGAGATGCGTCGTGAGCTGTCTGTCAAGCACGGCCTGGAACCGCGGTGTCGAGTATCTGCCGGACTTTCACACGGACGTCTACAACGTGTGCAAGTCCACCTCACGCTTGACATACGAGGTCCACCTCATGCTTGACACTTGCCGAACCAACGACATCGACTGACCTGCTGTTGCGGTAGATGACCACCTCCTTTGGATCGCCGTGCATGCGAGTCCCGCGAGCGGCGCGTGGGGTCGTGCGCACGAGCGTGCCGTCGACGTAGAAGCGAACCAGATCCTTGTCGGGGACCACGGTGGCGATGCGCTTGCCGAGCCTCCGGCCGAGGTGGTATTGAGCGCCGGCAAAGCGGACGTAGCCGACGCTGGAGATGGCTCGACGGATCGCGTTGGGATCGTCGTCCGGACTCAGCTGGACGTCGCTGGGCACGCCCGGTGGTGCGGATGGCAGCAGCGTGAGCAACTCGGCGTCAGTCACGGGCGGCGCCACCGCGCGGGCTGTCTCGTCGTACGTGAAGCGCTCGGCCGGTGTGGCGCCGCCCAGGGCCTGGTGGGGTCGCTCGGTGTTGTAGTGGACGACGTAAGCGTTGATGCCCTGTTGCGCAGCCTCCAAGCTGGTGAATCCTGCGTTGTCGAGCAACTCCACGCGCAGGGTCCGATGAAAACGCTCGATCTTGCCGGTAGTGGTCGGATGCGCGGGCTTGGTGAGCAGGTGGCGGATGCCCTGCTGCTGGCAGATGCGGTCGAAGAGCACGACCGCGGGATGCGGCCTCGTGAGCCGGCCGGTGAACACTCGCCCGTTGTCGGTGAGCAGCTGGTCCGGCACTCCATGTCTGGCCAGCGCGGCACTGAACGCCGTGCACACCGAGCGCCCATCGGCTCGTTGCATCACGCCGGCACACACGCAGAATCGCGAATGGTCGTCGACGCCGGTGAGCAGTGACACCACGGTGGCGTCGGCGAGATGGAAGCACACCACGTCCATCTGCCAGAGCTCCATCGGACGAGACCGCTCCCAGCGCCGATACGCCGCGCGCTGGCGACGCCGGGCGAAGGGCTCGATGAGCTGGTTGCGGTCCAGCACGCGATAGATGCTGGTGCGTCCTGGAATCCCGGCCACGCCCTGGCGACGCAGCTCGTGGACCAGGCGCCACGGCCCCCAGCGCGGATGGTGGCGGCGCAGGTCACACACCATGCGCTCCATCTCCGCCGAGATCTGGTGCGCACACCGCGGCGGTCGCCGGGAGCGGTCGACCAGTCCCGCCATTCCCGACTCGCGGTACCGCTGTAGCCAGGTGTGCACGGTCTGCCGGCTGACTCCATGTCGCATCGCCACCTCGGTGACGGGCAGGCCATCCTCGAGCACCTCCAGGACGACCCGGTAGCGCTGTTCCACCACGTTCAACTCCACAAGCACGAACCTGGTCCCTCCGATGGCGCTCAGTCCTTGCGGACGAGCGGACTGGAGGGAGGCCGGCTGTGTCAAGCATCAGGCGGACGCGCCGCACACCGTCAAGCATCTCTTGGACCTGCGGTGTCAAGTATCTGCCGGACTTCTACACGGACGTCTACAACGCAAACTGTAAGCAGTAAGTAAGCGTTTGGCCGTCATCATTTACGTGATGGTGACAGTGACGCTACAGACGCGGCCATCGGTCGAGTGGCTCGGGACAGCGCCACAGACGACCGACGACGCTGCGTCCAGCCGTCGTCGTGTACCTTCGCAAGCGCAACTCGGGTTCCCGTGAGAACTCGGTTCCGGTTCGGCCCCGAGTTCACGCGCGCGGTGCAGATCCGCGGTCTCACATTGACCGCAGTGGCACGCGGGGCGGGCATCGCGTTGGCGACAGCGAGCGCGGCGGCACGAGGAGATCCCGTAAATGTCGCGACCGCGCTGAAGCTGTCGAGGGCGGTTGCGGCGGCTCCGGTGGTCCCCGAGCTCGATGCCTGGATCAGCATCCCAGGGTCGGAGGCCACGCACAAGATCGACCCCGCTGGCCACTCCCCATCAGCGCCGAACGCGTAGTCCCCCACGGGTGCGCGACGGTCGCGCTGGGCAGCGACTACGTCAGCGAGACCCGGGTTGCAGCGCTAGTCCGATCGAGCCTGCCATGCCCGGAGCATGTCGCTGCTCTGGAAGTGGACGTAGCGATTGACCATCGCAAGCGTCGTATGCCCAAGCGCACGCTGGAGCACCAGAGAGTCGATCCCGGCGGCCAGGGCGCGAGACGCGAACGTGTGCCGGAACTTGTGCGGATGAGCATGGATGCCCGTGGCCTCGCTCAGCCGCTGCAACATCGACGTCAGTCCGCGGACGTCGAACGGTGTGTATGTGCCGGTGTGCGCATTCCGCCGCGTCGAAAGCCAGAGGTGCGGATCGCCTGCGTCCTGCCGGCGACTCGTCCGGATGTAGCGAAGGAGCTTCCGCGAAAAGCGGTCGTGAGCCGTGTCCAGGGGCACGATGCGGTCTTTGCGCCCCTTCCCCTGGCGGACGCGCACGTAGGCACCGTCGTTGCCGTCCACGATGTCGTCAACACGCACGTTGAGGACTTCGGAACGTCGCAGGCCCGTTCTGATCATGAACTCGATGAGCATCCTGTCTCGTTCGTTGCGACAGGCTTCCAGAAGCTCCCGCTCATCGGTATCGCTGAAGATCTCGGGAGCGATGACCGGCTGCAGCGGGGCCGGAATCCCGAGGGTCTCTTCGGGGACTCCGAATCCCTCGCGTCGGCAGAAGCCCAGGAAGTTGCGCAGGATGCGATGAAAGGTCGCAGCGGTGCCGGCCGAGAGGCCCGCGTCGAGCAGCTCCATCTGGAAGGACCTCAGCGCCTCGGGGGTCACGTCAGCGACGCTCTCGATCCGGAAGTCCTTGACGAACTGGCGTGCTCGAGGCCCGGTCAGATAGCCGCTGTAGCCCGTGAGCGTGGCGGGACTGCAGTTGCGAGCGCGGGCGTCGCGAAGGAAAGCGCCGACCGCGTCGTCCCAGGTGGTCCCCATCGAGGGCCTCGGGAGCGGGACGGTCTTCCAGTCGCCGGCCTTGCGGCGGGGTCGCATTGGCGCTTGAGGCATGCCCCCATCATCTCAAATTTAGAATACAAAAGTTTGGTAAGTTGGCCGAATATTTCAGGCCAACGCATTTGAGGTCTTTTTGGGCGAGCGCGAGCTAAATGAAAGTTCCCTTGCTGCAACTCAACTCTCGATCAAAAGAGGAGGCTGGAGCCCAAGGTGAGGATTGAACTCACGGCCTACGCCTTACCAAGGCGTTGCTCTACCACTGAGCTACTTGGGCTGGATACGGGGCAATCGCCGAAGGTAATTACTAACGCCTGTACTAAAAAGGACGTTCACATCGTCGGTCCCGCGGCGAGTTGACATGGCGCCTAGTCTAGGCGAGCGGACGTCTGCCGCCCCTCCTCCACACCGAGCGTGTCGCGGCCGTCTCCGCGCGATGCGAGATCGGCCCCGGCGGCGCGCCGTGCGAAGTCCTGCCCGTGAGGGCAGTGCCGCGGACGGAGCAACACGTGACATTCGCCTCTGGTGGGTCGGTCAAGAGTCTGTAATGCTCCGAGCCTGTCCAGGGCTTTCAGGGGGGTCAAGGAGGGTTGGCCATGACTGAGGAGACGCCGTTCACCATCGGGGCCAAGGCCACGTGCGCGGATGGACCCTGCGGCGAGGTGATCCGCGTCGTCGTCGACCCGGTCGCAATGGCGATCACGCACCTGGTGGTCGAACCGAAGCATCGCAAGGGGCTTGGACGGCTCGTGCCGCTCGATCTGCTTGAAGAGACCGAGGGGGGCATGATCCAGATCCACTGCACGTTGAGCGAGTTCGAGGCCCTGGAGTCCGCCGAGGAGACCGAGTTCCGGCCCGAGCCCGGGGGATACGCGGGCTATGGCGCAGATGAGGCGCGGTCCTGGCCCTATTACCGGCTTGGGCTCACCGGCTACGGGGGCCTCACCTTGGGCTATGCGCGAGAGGGTCTCGAACGCCCGGAGCGATGGAGCGAGTCGCGTATTGCCGCCTCCCGCGACACCATCCCTCGTGGCGAGGTCGCCTTTCGGCGCGGAGAACACGTCCACGCCACGGACGGCGACATCGGACAGGTGCACGGTCTCGCGGTCGACCCCCGAACGCATCGCGCAACCCACGTGCTGTTGCAGGAGGGCCATCTGTTCGGCCGCAAGGAGGTCGCGATCCCGATCACGGCCGTGGTGGGCATCGGCGACGGGATCCGGCTCAACCTCACCAAGGAGGAGGTACAGAATCTGCCTCCCGTCGATGTCGATCGCCCGGGAGGCAACGACTGAGCCGGGTCGTCTGCGTATCCAAGACCAACGTGCAGCCGGCGCAGCCTTGCGGTTCGTCTGTCGGGTGCTGCGGCCCTACGAAGTCGGGATCGCGGTGTCGGGTTCGACGACGCCGTGCACGAACCCTGCCAGCCAGTGAAGCCGCTCGGAATCGCGTGCGACCGGGCGCTCGGCTGCAATCCACTCGGCGAGCGTCGTCCAATCGCCGTCCAGCCGGCCGGAGTCGATGACAGTTGCCGCTGATCGACACCGACGCGAGAATCCAAGCCCCGCATCGTTCGCGTACAGCGTTTCGATCGTCGTAATCTCGGGCGGTTCCGCCCGCTCCTCGCGCCAGCGCTCGCCGCTTACCTTGCCGTGCTCCCACCACGACCACCCCGGCTCAGTCATCGACGTCTTCCATGACGGTGCGGATGATAATCCCCGCCCGACGCAGCCGATGTGTCCACCCGACCCACACAGCCTCGTGTACCTCGGCCCCGGCGCGAGCCTGCGTGGTCATCGGGCCGGCAATGATGCCAACCACGTGACTGCGAAGACCGCGGTTGCGACAGCGAGGATCGGGAACGGCCGCTGCGGCCGGGTGACGACCGCCGCGAGGATGCCGCATCCGAACACGGCCATTCCGGCAAGGAACAGCACGCCAGCCTGATGGAGCGATCCGGCGAGAGCCAGCGCAAGCACGCCTGCGGCTCCCAGCGCCGCCGGCCCCGCCCAACGCGCAGTGCCTGATCCGATCAGAACCGGGAAGCTCGCCACTCCCGCCACCCGGTCGCTTTCGATGTCCGGCATGGCGTTGGCCAGATGCAGTCCGGTCGCGACGAGCGCAGCGAGCGGAATCAGCACGAGCAGCCTCGACGGGATCGACCCTGCCGACGCATAGGCCATGAGCGGCAGCACAGCCATCCCACCCCACCAGGGCACCCACGACAGCGCAGTTCGCCGTAATCCGAGGTCATACGAGAGCCCGGCGCCGAGCGCCGCGACACCAAGGCCGAGCGTCGCGAGGTTGATCGTCGCCGCGGCACCGAGGCCGATCGCGCCGAGGATCGCGCCGATCCACGCCGCTGCTGAGCGAGGCAACACCCGCCGCACCAGCGGCTTGTACGGCTGCGCGACGATGTCCGCCGGAAGATCCACCACGTCGTTGATGACCCCGATGCAGAGCTGGATCGGCAGCATCGTCCCGGCCAGCTGGAGGATCCGCACGGCGTCGGGGACTCCCCTCTCGGCGAGGCCCGCGATCGCGACGAAGACCACGGTGACGAGGATCGACGGCCCAGGGTGGCCGAGGAAGATCAGCGAGCGCAGGCGGCCACCGGGCGAACGCTCGTCCCACCACACGGGGCGGGGCGCCCTATTCCCCGGCTTGCTCAGGCGTGGTCCCCGCGGGCTCGGGCTCATCGTCGGTGCCGAGCTCGTGCGCCGGGTTGACGGCCGTCTCCGCCGCCTCTCTCGCTGCGGTCAGCGATCCATACCCGGCGGCTTCCTCGGCGGCGACCTCGGCCGCGAGCCATCGATCGTGCACCGCATCCTCGAAGCGGCGCAGTCGCCCCTTTGGATGCTCCTCCGGCTCTTCCGGCTCTTCCGGCGCGGGTGTCTCAGTCACGTGCCGATCAATACTGCCATGCCACCATGCGGAGCCGGATAGCAGGAATCAGGGTCCTCTGGATCGCACCCTGCAGTGCGAGGTTCAGCGTCGAGCGAGGTGACCTTCCTGCGACCATCGCAGGGATGAGTCGGAGCGAATAGCGGCGATGTTGGTGCGGGCAGTCGTCGCTGACCTCGACGGCACCATCGTCCGATCCGATTTCTCGATATCGCCGGCGACCCTCGAGGCCCTCGACACGCTCCGATCGGCAGGCATTCGTTTCGTCGTTGCGACCGCGCGAACGCCGCAGGGACTGGAGTACCTCCGTGTCCCAGGGCACCGCACCGACATCGCCGTCTGCTGCTCCGGCTCGATCGGATGGTCGCCTTCGCAAAGGACGAACACCTGGATGGACATGATGGTTCCCGCGTCGATCGCGCGTGTTGTGGAGATCGCGGAGGCGGAGGGCGCGGGCGTTGCGAGTTTCGACGGGTCGCTGTGGCGCATGACCCCCGAGTACGCCCGGCTCAGTCCGACACAGCCACACGGGACCACACGGGTCGTCGTCGATGCTCCGGAGCTTGCGCGCGCTCCCTGCTGCACGATGGCCGTGCGCCACGGAAGCGGCGACCTCAATCACATCGCCGCGCTCGTCGCGGCAGAGTCCGACACGGGAGCGCTGAGCCATGTCGGACGCTCGACAGTGCTCGACGTGACCCGTGAAGGTGTGGACAAAGGTACCGGCACGGTTCGAGCTCTTGCACATCTCGGACTCGCACCGGACGATGCGATCAGCTTCGGCGACATGCCGAACGACACGCCACTGTTCCGCGTCACCGGTCGGAGCTACTCCGTCGGTGCTGTGCATCCCGACGTCATGCGCGCGGCCGACGTAGTGGTGGACGACGTGGAACACGACGGCTTCGCCACCACGATCGCCACGCTCGCCACGTCCGGGTGGGAAACGGACTGACGACGTTCAGGCTCCACGACGTTTGGGCCGGCGCGCCGCGGCACGAAATCGCTCGGCCATCCTGCGCATGGCAGTGCGCAACTCCGGCGGTTGCAACACGACGAAATCGCACTCCAGCCGGACGAGATATGACGACGCCCAGTCGACGTCGTCCGCACCAAACCTGAGCAGCGTCCCGCCGTCAACCTCCTCGACCGTGCCGTCGGTGGGCGAGACTCTCGCCTGTGCGTCCGCGAGCGTGAGGTGCAGCAGCACCTCACATTGGATCCCATACACCAGCTCGCGAATCGCACGCTGAATCTGGCCGATGACATCGAAGTGCTCTGGACGTTGAAACGTCTCCGCCGTCACCTCCGCGGCGAGGATGCGGTCGAGCCGGAATGTCCTGATCGCTCCGCGGAAATGGTCCCAGCAGGCGACATACCAGTGCCCGCTTTGAAACCCAACGCCGTACGGATCCACGACGCGGTCGGTCTCCGCTCCCGCCGCGGAGCGGTATTGCAAGCGGATCGACGTCCTGTCGCGAGCTGCCGACGACATCGCCAGAATCGTTTCGGCGTCGGCGTGATCGCGCGATACCGAGGCCAGGCCGAGGCTGACGAAGTCCGTCATCGCCTGTATCTGCTCGCGCTGCGGATCCGGCAACAGCCTGTGCAGCTTGGCGAGCGCCCCCTGTATCGCGGGTGACGAGGCGGAGAGCCCGAGCCGCTGCGCCGCGAGGAGCCCGATGACGGTGACGAGCGCCTCATCGTTGGTGAGCATCAGCGGGGGGAGCTTGAACCCGCGACGGATGCGGTAACCACCGGCCGGCCCGCGGTCCGCCTCGACCGGGATGCCCATCTCCTGGAGCCCGGTGATGTAGCGGCGGACGGTCCTGGGGCTGACCTCGAGTCGCTCCGCGATGTCAGCGGCACTCAGCTGGCGGTACACCTGGAGCAGCTCGAGCAGCGTGAGGAGCCGCCCGAAAGAAAGATCCATGGCCAGCACTATATAGGACGGATACTGTCCAGATTGGCCTGTAGGATCGGACCCATGATGAATCCAAGCGCGATCCTGGACCTCGCCCGTGAACGACGTCGTGAACTGCTCGAAGATGCCGCGCGCGGCCATCAATGGACGCGCGATGAGGAGCCACTCGCGTCCGCGGAGGAGCTTGTGGGTAGCCGCTCCGCGCGTGTCATCGACGCGCGTGTCAGGGCCGAGGCTCGCCGTGCCTTCCGGGTTTCCGCGCCATGTGAGATGCCGGCGAGCGCGCGCTAGTCGGTGCTGTCGTCAAAACCCGGAGGTCGGCCCGACCGCCTGCGGTCGGGCTGGAGAGGGTGAGTTCATTATCATTCGCAACGCTCGACGGCGCTATCTCTTGACTTCGTCACCTCCGCCTTAGAAGCTTCGGCGCCCCCGAACTTACCGATGCGGGGTGTGGGGCATGAAGCGAGTCAGGCGCACCAGTGCCGCCGTCATTGCGGCCGTCGCTCAAGCGCGTCGGCGGAGTACGAGAGTCTTGGGATCGTGCCTGTCCGGGTTTGCCCGACGGAGCACGATGGCGCGCAACTACGCGCTCAGCAACCGTGGTCTCCTGGAGCTCGCCCTCATCTCCGGGCGGTGACACCAGGCTCCGCCGGGTCGGCCCCGTGGCGGGAGCGCAGGCCGGGGTCATAGCCGGCAGTCAGCATCGCGCGGCAAGGGCAGGCGCCCGATCAGTCCCGATCACCAGCGGTTGTCACAAACGCCATACAGGCAATTCTCGGTCCGATTTGGGGCATTACGCTCTGGCAGTGGAATACAGGAAGGGTCATTCGTGGAACCTCGGCCGTCTCCCTGCGCTGGATGGCCTCCGAGGTCTCGCAATCCTCCTGGTGCTGTTGTGCCATCTCGGGTTCCCGTTCATGTCCGGTGCAGGAGCGGCAGGCGTGACAGTCTTCTTCGTCCTGTCCGGGTTTCTGATCACCAGTCTCCTCGTCCGAGGTTTGCAGGAAGGAGGCCGGCGCCACCTTCCAACCTTCTATTTCCGTCGGGTCCGCCGGCTGTTCCCAGCGCTCGCCGCGCTCCTGGTGGTGGTGACCACGATCGACCTCATGAGCGGCGACTGGGCGCACATCGCCGGCCGCGTCGTTCCGGCTTTGCTCTACGTCTACAACTGGATCTGCGTGAGCACACCGGTGACCGGCGACCCCATCGGGCAGGTCTGGTCGCTCTCCATTGAGGAGCAGTTCTATCTGCTCTGGCCCATGGCGCTGCTCATCGCACTGCACTATGGCGGAACGAACATGGCGTTCAGAGTGGCGATCATCGGCGCAGCCGCATCGCTGATTGACCGGGTTGTCCTCGTTGCCATCGTCCACGCCTCGACCCTTCGTGTGTACTTCGCCAGCGATACGAACGCGCTGGCGCTCATGGTTGGGTGCGCGCTCGCGCTTGCCCTGAGTCAGGGCAGAATCCCTCGCCTCCCAGGCGTGGTGTCCGCCTACGCGAGCGTTGCGATCTTTGGCGTTTGCGCAGGCTCCGCATACGGCAACGGTTTCGATTTCACGCTCATCAATCCGCTGCTGACCACCACGGCGACCGCCGTGCTCATCGCACGCGTGGTGACTGCCGGCGGTGGTGGTGGGTTGAACTGGAGGGCATCTCGCGAACTGGGTCGAGTCTCCTACTCGCTCTACCTCTGGCAGACGCCCGTCATCCTCTGGGGTGACAACTGGCTCAGTGGCGTGCCTTTCGCCGCGCGGGTCCCGGTACTCGCTGCAGTGTCACTCGGCTGTGCCGTCGTGTCCTATCGATACATCGAGGCGCCCATGCGGCGTCTCGGAGGGCACCGCCGGCCGGCGCTGCTCCGTCCAGCGGCGGCGGCCTAGCGCACTCGATCGAGAGGTTGGAGCCGATGGGGAGATTCGAACTCCCGGCCAACCGCTTACAAGGCGGTTGCTCTACCCCTGAGCTACATCGGCTGGATCACCCGATTCTCCCATGGGCCTCCCGCGGCCAGTGGGTGACGGCGTCGGTTGCTCGGAACGACGGCTCTGCTATATCCTCCCGGCGGAGACGGATGGGTAGCAACGGCAGCACACAAGCAGCGTCGGCGGGGAATCACCTGCTCGATTCGCTGCCAGTCGCGGAGCGCGAAGCGCTCATGGCCCATATGCGGCCTGCCCACCTCACCGTCAAGACAGTCCTGTTCGATCCTGGTCAGGTCATCGTGGCCGTGTACTTCCCGATTGACGGAGTCATCTCGCTGGTGACGCCGCTGGCCGACGGCAACATCGTCGAAGTGGCCACGATCGGCAACGAGGGGATCGTCGGCGTCCCGCTCGTCGCCGGGGGATCGCTCGCGGTCCGCGCCATCTCGCAGGTCGGCGGCCGCACGCTTCGGCTTGACTCCGGCACTTTCGTCGCAGAGCTGGAACGTCTTCCCGCTTTCCGGCGCCTCGTGCAGCGGTACGTCCAGGCGCTGTTCGGTCAAATCTCGCAAGCGGCGGCGTGCAACCGGTTGCACTCCAACGAAGAGCGCCTGAGCCGCTGGCTTCTCATGAGTCACGACCGCGTCGGGACGGACGCATTCCCGATCACGCACGAGTTCCTCGGACAGATGCTGGGCTCACGCCGCGCGACCGTCACGCTCTCGGCCGGCCTGCTCCAGGCGGCAGGACTCATCAGGTATCACCGCGGTCGCGTGACGATCGTCGACCGCGACGGGCTCGAGGGAGTCTCGTGCGAGTGCTACGGCATCATCAAGGCCGCACTCGACCGCGTGGTGGCGACTGCAGCCTGACTCGATCCTCGCGCTCGCTGCACTCGTCATCTTTCACCTCGCGGTTTTCGGGGCCGGCGCCGCCATCCAGCAATCGCGCCACGGCCTGACGGGGTTCGCGGCGCACCTCGGCGTCACCGCGTGGGAACGCGTCGCAAACGCGCTCTACGCGGTCTGGGTGCTCGTCGACATCGTTGCCTCGCTCATGCAGCGCACCGGCGGCGCGTTGGCGAACCCTCGCATCATCAGCGGCGGCGTGGGCGTGGCATTGGCGGTGATGGCGATCATCGCGGGAACGGTGGGACGGATCACGATGGGCGCTTCGTGGCGAACGAGTGCCGACGGCGCGCAGGCCGGCGTCCTTGTCACCACCGGCCCCTTTGCAGCGGTGCGTCACCCCGTGTACGCATCGATGCTTGTCCTCGCACTCGCCGTTGTGTTCCTGGTACCAAACGTGTGGACAGCGATCGCGTTCGTGATTGCGACGGCCGGGCTTGAGGTGCAGGTACGCGCAGTCGAGGAGCCACGTCTGCGCGCCAGGTTTGGCGGGGCATACGCCCGCTACGCGGCGACAACCGGTCGGTTCGTGCCCCTAGTGGGACAGCTCCGCTAGCTCCTCGCGCAACTCGCCTACGGTGGCGCGGCCCGCGTCGAACATGCGGGCAACTGCCTGTTGCACACCGACCGACATCGACGGGTACGCGTGGATGGCCTGCGCCAGCCTTCCGGTGAACGCATGGACCTGCATGCCGATCACGAACTCGTGGATCAACTCACCCGCGCCGGGCCCGACGATGTGCGCCCCGAGAATGCTTCCACCGCCCCTGTGACCGAGCACCGGCTTTCCTGCGGTGATGACCTTGATCAACCCACGCGGCCGCCGCGCGATCACCGCGCGGTCCACCGCCGAGAAGGGTAGGGTGACCACGTGGACGCTGTCGCCGTGCGCGCGCCGCGCCTCCGGTTCCGTCAGGCCGACATGTGCCAGCTCGGGCTCGGTGAAGATCACGGTCGGGACCACCCGATACGACGCCGTGCGCTGACGCTTCCCCAGGGTGTTGCCGGCCGCGATCCTGCCCTGGTACGCGGCGATGTGGGTGAACGGCATCGTGCCGGTCACATCACCCGCCGCGAAAATCCCTGCGACGCTGGTGCGCAGGTGCGAGTCCACGACGATGCCGCGCTGCTCCACCTGGACGCCGATCGCCTCGAGACCGAGCCCGGCAACGTTCGCCCGCCGCCCGGTGGCGATCAGCAGCGCGTCGCCGCGCAGCACCCGCTCGTCATCCGCGTCGCGCAGGGTGAGCGCCACGCCGTCAGCGGAACGCTCCACCTTCACCGGCTGCGCGCCGAGATGCAGGCGCACCCCATCCGCTTCCAGCAGTCCGCGCAGCACGCCGGCGAGGTCAGGGTCCTCGCGCGGGAGGAACGTGCTCGCAACGTCGGCGACATCGATCTCGGTCCCGAGCCGCGCGAACGCTTGCGCAAGCTCGAGGCCGACCGCTCCCGCGCCGAGCACGAGCATGTGGCGCGGTTGCGCCCGAAGGTCGAACACCGTCTCGTTGGTCAGGTATGGGACGCCGCCGATACCCTCGATCGACGGCACATCGGGACGGCTCCCGGTGCACACGATCACGCGTGTCGCGCTGAATTGCTCCTCACCCACCAGCACCGTGCGCGCATCGATAAACACGGCCGGCCCGCGACGCACGACCACGCCCGCGGCCTCGAGGTGCGCGGCATCCTCGTAGCGGGCGATCTGGTCGATGACGTGGTGGACGTGGTCCATGACCGCGGGAAAGTCGACGCTCAGCGCCCCGACACGGATGCCGAACATGTCCGCCGTCGCAGCCGCATGGTGCACCGCCGCTGCCTCGATGAGCGCCTTCGACGGTACGCAGCCGTTCCACGTGCACTCGCCGCCGAGGGGACCCTCGCTGATCAGCAGCACCCGCTTGCGTGCGCGGGCAGCGACCTGCGCAGCCGTGAGCCCCGCCGTCCCTCCCCCGATGACGGCGAGATCGAACGGGTCTGTCATCCTGGCGCCGCTTCCCCCGCGAAGACCAGGCAGGCGTTGTGGCCGCCGAACCCGAACGACGTCGTCATGGCGAGTCGCACATCGGCGGCGCGTCCCACCAGCGGAACGTAGTCGAGATCGCACTCCGGGTCCGGATTCTCGAGGTTGATCGTCGGAGGGATGAAGCTGTCGCGCATCGTCATCAGGGTCACCATCGACTCGAACGCGCCCGCGGCGCCGAGCATGTGCCCGGTCATCGACTTGCTCGAGGAGATGGGGATGGTGTACGCGCCGGCACCGAACACGGCTTTGATCGCGCCGGTTTCGGCCAGGTCGTTGAGCCCGGTCCCGGTCCCATGCGCGTTGATGTACTGGATCTCGCCCGGTTGTAGGCCGGCGCGCTCGAGCGCGCGTGCGACGCACCGGATGGCACCCTGTCCGCTCGGGTCGGGCGCCGTGATGTGGTACGCGTCAGCGGCGGCCGCATAGCCGAGCAGCTCGCCGTAGATGGTCGCGCCTCTCGCGATCGCATGCTCACGCTCCTCGAGCACGAGCACGGCTGCACCCTCCGCCGCGACGAAGCCGTCGCGATCCCGGTCGAACGGTCGCGATGCGCGCTCGGGCTCGTCGTTGCGCTGCGAGAGCGCGCGAGCTGCGGCGAACATCGCGATCCCGGTCGTCGTGATCCCGGCCTCGGTGCCGCCGGCGAGCACCGCGACCACATCGCCCTGCCGGATCCAGTTCGCCGCCTGACCGATCGCGTCGGCACCGGATGCGCACGCGCTCACCACGGCCATGTTCGGGCCGCGCGCACCGAGGTCGATCGCGACCATGCCCGGCGCCATGTCGACGAGCGCCATCGCCGCGGCGAACGGCGAGACGCGGCGCGGCCCTTCCGCGTCCAGCGTCCGCGTCGCCTTCTCGATGACCTCGAGACCGCCGATGCCGGACGCGATGAGCACGCCGACCTCCGCGGGCTCGGCGGCGATGTCGAGCCGCGCGTCCGCCACTGCCTCCCGCGCGGCGGCCATCGCGAACTGGACATGCGGGGTGCCGCGGCGCGCTTCCTTGCTGCCGAAGAGGGCCGCCGCGTCGAAGCCCTTCACCTCGCCGGCGATCTGCACGGGCAGCACGGCGGGGTCGAAATGGGTGATGCGGGCGATGCCGCCACGGCCCGACCGGATGGAGGCCCAACTGTCCGGCGCGCTGTTGCCGACGGGGCTCACCGCCCCCATGCCCGTGACGACGACCCTGCGCCGTGGTGCCTCAGCCACGAGCTCGCCGTGCCCGGGCGTCCCACGCACCGGACCGTCCCGCGTCGCGCAGCGCGAGGCGCCGGATGCGCGTGGTGGCCGTCTTGGGGAGCGCCGTCTCCATCCTGATGAAGCGCGGAACCATGAACCGGGGCAGGCCACGCGCAAGGAACGCGTGCAGCCCCGGGGGCGTCAGATCGGCGGTCGCGCAGAGCACCACACAGAGCAGGATCGCATCCTCGACGCCGTCGTCCGCCGGAACGCCGATTGCCGCGGCCTCGACGACCTCCGGATGCTGGAGCGCGACCGCCTCAATCTCGGCGGGTGCGATCGTCTCACCGCGTCGCCGGATGGCTTCGCGAAGGCGCCCGTGGAAGGTGAGCACCCCGTTCGCATCCCGCGAGAGCAGATCGCCCGTCCGGTACCAGCCGTCGACGGTCCCGGCCGCGACGGCGTCCGGGCCGGTCGAGTAGCCCTCGAAGATCACGTGCGGCGCCGACGGCCGGATCCAGGCTCCCCGATCTCGCCCTCCCGCGCCTCGGTGCCGGGGGTGCGCTCGATTCGGGTCTCGAACCGATCGCATGGGACGCCGACCGTGCCTCAGCCGTCCTCGCCGCGACGGATGCGCTCGAGGCGCCGTCGCACCTCCGGGTCGAGTCCGTCCTCCACCCTGGTCGCGCGGCGGCTGTCGTCGCGCATGCGCCTGGTCTCGGTATCGACGCTTCCGGCGACACGCGCGACCTCGGCCTCCAGCGCCCGCGCTCCCATGGTGGCCACCCCCATCCCACCAACCACGTCGCGTTCCAGACGGTCGTCGGTCGCAACGACGACATCGGCGCCCTCGCCGCGTTGCGACGCCTGATACGCGGCACGCTCGATGACGTGGTCCGCGCTTGCGCGTTTGGTACCGAAGCGCACGGTCACGCCGTCGGTCTTCTCGATGGTCGGCAGGCCTCCCGGACGCCCCTGGCCGTCGAACACGACCAGCACGTCCACACCTGTCTGCGCCGCGTACTCGCCGAGGGCGGTCACCAGCTGACGGCGCGCGTCCTCGAGCCCGCGCGTGCGCATCGTCACGTTGAGCGCCGGCCAGGCGTGGATGATGTTGTACCCGTCGACGATCAGCGTGCGCATCGCGCGGACCTTCGCCGCCTCACCGCCGCACGAAGCCGCGCTGGCGCTGCACCTCGAAGAGGAGCACCGCCGCCGCGGCGCCGGCGTTCAACGACTCGACGTGTCCCATCATGGGAATCGACACGAGCACGTCGCAGTGCTCGCGGGTGAGCCGGCGCATGCCTGCGCCCTCCGCACCGACGACGATCGCCACCGGTCCGGAGAGATCGACCGAGTCGTAGCGCGCGCGGGCGTCGGCGTCGAGCCCGATACGCCAGATGCCCGCGGCGCCGATGACGTCCAGTGCCTGCGAGAGGTTTGGGACTGTCACCAGTGGCAGATGCTCGGTCGCACCCGCGGATGCCTTGACCGCCGCGGGCGTGAGTGGTGCCGCGTGGTGGCGAGGCGCGACGATGCCGTCGGCGCCGCATGCCTCGGCGCTCCGCGCGATCGCCCCGACGTTCTGCGGATCCTGGATGCCGTCGAGGACGACCAGCAACGCCGGCGACCGCACCTCGTCGAGCAGGTCGTGCAGCGTGAGTGCCGCTCGCGCATGGAAGTACCCGGCGACGCCCTGGTGATGCTCGGTGTGCGCGATGTCGTCGAGGCGCTGGCGCGTCGCCTCCTCGACGAGGATCTCGCGTGCCTCGGCCAGCTCGAGGATCTCGGTGAGCCGCGCCTCGGTGCGAACCGCTGTCAGGACAACGATCTTGCGTGCGCGGCGACCGGCGCGGAGCGCCTCGAGCACCGGGTTGCGCCCGTAGAGAATGTCCACGCCGTCAATCGCGTCGCGTCGCGATCCGCTTCCAGCGCTGACCCTGGGGCGTGTCCTCCACCTCGATGCCACGTGCGGCGAGCTGGGAACGCAGGTGGTCGGATTTCGCGAAGTCGCGCGCTGTGCGCGCTGCGGCACGCTCGTCGAGCATGCGCTGCTCCTCGGCGTCGGGTGCAGCCAGCTGATCGCGCTCGACAAGGCTCAGCACGCCGAGCACGCCGTCGACCTCGTCGAGCAGGTGTTGCAACGTGCGCTTCGTCTCCTCGGTGACAGGACCGCCGTCGAGCAGCCTGTTGACGTCGCGGAGGCCGGAGAAGACGATGCCCATGGCCTCGGGAAGGTTGAGGTCGTCATCCATCGACTCGTCGAAGCCGATCCGCATGCCCCGCACCGAGGCGAGCACGGCCTCGTCGCGGTCGCCGCTCTCGTCGACGGTGTGCAGTCCCGCGACACGCGTCTGGAACGAGACCAGCCGCTGCACCGCCTCGTTGCTGTCGGCGAGCAGCTCGTCCGAGTAGTCGAGCGCTTTGCGGTAATGCGTGCGCGCGGCGAGCAGGTACCGCAACGCGGCGGGTGTGGCGCCCTCTTCCAGGACGTCGCGCACAGTCTCGAAGTTGCCGAGGCGCTTGGCCATCTTCTCGCCGCTGACACGGAGATGCTGGCTGTGACACCAGATGCGCACGAACTGCTTGCCGGTCGCGGCTTCGGACTGCGCGATCTCGTTCTCATGATGGGGAAAGATGTTGTCGACGCCGCCGCAGTGGATGTCGAAGCTCTCGCCGAGGAGCGACATGCTCATCGCGGAGCACTCGATGTGCCACCCGGGACGGCCGCGTCCGATGCGTGTGTCCCATCCGATCTCGTCGGGCCCGACCGCCTTCCACAGCGCGAAGTCGCGCACGTCTTCCTTGGTGTAGTCGTCCGCGTCGATGCGGCCGCTGGCGCCCGCGACGAGGCCCTCGGCGCTGGCGCCGCTCAGCTTCCCGTACGCCGGGAATGCGGCGATGTGAAAGTAGTAGCTGCCGTCGGTCCGGTACGCGGCACCGGCGCGCTCGAGCCGCTCGATGAGATCGACCATCTCCTCGATGTAGGCGGTCGCGCGCGGGTAGTGATGTGCCGGCCGGATGCCGAGCGTGTCGCGGTCCTCCTCGAACGCGGTGATCCACTGGGCGGTCTCCGCATCGAGCGTGTTGCCGTGCGCCACGGCGTTCTTGATGATCCGGTCGTCGACGTCGGTGAGATTCATGACGTGTGTGACCCGTCCTGAGAACCTCCGGTCGAGCCACCGGCGCAGCACGTCCTCGAAGATGAACGTGCGGAAGTTCCCGATGTGGACGCGGTTCCAGACCGTCGGTCCGCACGTGTAGAGACGCACGTGGCCCGGCGTGATCGGTTCCACCGCGACGAGCTCCCGGCTCATCGTGTCGTGCAGGTGGAGGGTCACCCCTTTTCCAGCAGCACCGTCGCCGACGCGGCGATTCCCTCACTGCGGCCGGAGAAGCCCATGCCGTCCGTGGTGGTCGCGCCGACCGCAATCGTCCCGGGTTCGAGCCCGAGTGCGGCCGACATCGCGTCCGACATCGCCTTGAGGTGCGGCGACAGCCTGGGCTCCTCGGCGATGGCGATGACGTGCGCGCTCGTGATTCTCCAGCCCTCCTCCTTGAGCTTGGTCGCGACAACCTTGAGGAACTCGACGCCCGATGTGTCCTTCCAGTGCGGGTCGCCGGACGGGAAGTGCTGGCCCATGTCGCCGAGCCCGGAGGCGCCGAGGATCGCGTCGACGAGCGCGTGCACCACGGCATCGCCGTCGGAGTGGCCGAGGAGGCCGCGGCTGTACGGGATGAGGATGCCGCCGAGCATCAGGTGCCGTCCCGGGATGAACCGGTGCGCGTCGATGCCGTGGCCGATACGTGGGGTCATCGGGACTCCTCGAGCAGTGAACGGAGCAGCACGAGATCCTGCGGGAACGTGACCTTGAAGTTGCGCGGGTCACCGGGGACGACGGCCACCGGCGCTCCCAGGGCCTCGACGAGCGCGGCATCGTCGGGGGCATCGATGTTCGCCTCCGCCGCATGCAGATGGGCACGGCGCAGCAGATCGGCTCCGAATGCCTGCGGGGTCTGCGTCGCGATGAGCGACGAGCGATCGAGGGTGGCCGAGACCCGGCCGTTGCGCACCTGCTTCACCGTGTCCACGCAGGGTACCCCGGCGGTTGCCGCTCCTTCAGCCCGCGCGGCGTCGAGCACCGCCCGGAACAGCGCCGGCGGGGTGAGGGGGCGCGCGGCGTCGTGGACGGAGATCCAGTCGTGGCCGTCACACCGATCCAGTGCCGCGGCGACGGTGTCCTGGCGCCGCTCGCCGCCCTCGAGGAGGACGACCGGCGGCAGCTGTTGCCTCGTGGCCAGGTCGTGGATCGCCGGCCACCTGGCGCTGGGTGCGGCCACCACGATGAGGTCGAAACAGGCCGCCGCGCCGATCGCCTGGAGTGTGACCGCGAAGACTGGACGCCCTCCTGCGTCGGCCCAGAGCTTGTCCTCCCCCGTTCGCACCCCGCGTCCGAACGCGGGCACGATCAGTGCGCTGCTCAGCGCTGGGCGACCTTGGCGCGCACCGGCTTCAGCAGTCGCGGCTTGACGGGCTCGTCAGGGTTGAGCGACGCGAAGATCATCCGGCCCGCGGTGGTCTGGAGCACAGTGCTGACGGTGACGGTGACGGTCTCATCCACGTGGTCGCGCCCATTCTCCACCACGACCATGGTCCCGTCCTCGAAATAGCCGACGCCCTGGTGGGGCTCCTTGCCCTCCTTGACGATCGAGATCGCGATGCTCTCGCCGGCGGAGACGATCGGCTTGACCGCGTTTGCGAGATCGTTGAGGTTGAGGACGCGGACGCCCTCGATCTGGGCGAGCCGGTTGAGGTTGTAGTCCTGGGTCATGAGCGCAGCCTTGCGCGCGCGGGCCAGCTTGACGAGGCGGGCGTCCACCTCGGGCGTGCCCGGGAAGTCAAGGTCCACGATCTCGCAGACCACGTCCTCGGCCTTCTGGAGCGCATCGACGACCCCGAGCCCGCGGCGCCCTTTCTGGCGGCGGAACGGATCGGCGGAGTCCGCGACGCGCTGGAGCTCCTCGAGCACGAACCCGGGGATGAGCAGGCGTCCCGGGACAAACCCGGCGGCGGCGACATCGACGATGCGCCCGTCGATGAGCACGCTCGTGTCGACGATGACCGGCTGGCCGTCAAGGGGCGGCAGGCCCCCGTCGATATCGGCCTCGTTGCTGCTCTGCCCCCGGCCGAACACCACCGCGAGGGCGTCCCGGCGGCGGGTGCCGGTGCGCACTCCCACGTAGACGAGGGCGGCGGCGGCGCTCAGCGAGATCATCACGCCGAGCCCCCACGGCAGCGGGTTGAGCAGGACGGCGAGCAGCGCGGCGATCAGGAGCGAGGCGATCAATCCGACCAGGCCGCCGATGATCTGGCTCGGGGGTGCCTCGTCAAGCGTTCGCTCGAGCCACAGGTACGGGTCGACGCTGAGCAGCGGAGCGGCGAGCGCCAGCGACGCGGCTCCGGCGGCTCCGGCCGCGAGCAGAGCCGCACCCGCGATCGTGGTGTTCTGCGTGAGCACGCTCTGGGAGTTCGAGAGAATGAACACCCCGTACAGCACGCCGAAGACGAACCCGAACCCCGCCCCGATCACTCGAGAGAGGGTTCGCGCCCGGCGGATCGTGCGATCGGCGTGCGCGTGCATCGCGATCGATTGAAACACAGGAACTTCCCCCCGAAAGACCGCGCGACACGACGGTCACCCGAGTAGCGCAACTGCCTCACGTACGTTGCGGACCCGATGGCACTGAATTCCGGCGGGGACAGCCCCGTGATAGCTGTGGGGGAGCATCACCGCCTCCATCCCCACAGCCTTCGCCTCCGCGAGCCGGATCTCGGTCCGCGAAACGCGGCGCACCTCGCCTCCGAGACCAAGCTCACCGAGGACCGCCCAGTGCGGCGAGATGGCTCGATCCTTGACCGAGCCGGCCACCGCAAGGGCGACCGCCAGGTCGGTGCCGGGATCGTCCAGCCGGACTCCCCCGGCGACGTTGACGAAGACGTCAAGCTTCGAGAGCTTGACGGGGCTTCGCTTCGCGATCACCGCAAGCATCAGGTGGAGGCGGTTGAGATCGAAGCCCGAAGCCGTCCTTCGCACGATCTCGTACGTGGTTGCCACCGCCAGCGCCTGCACCTCGACCGCCATCGGCCGGAGCCCGTCGCACGTGATCGTGAGCACGCTGCCTGACTCGCCCAGCGAGGCAGCGTCGAGCATCCCCCGGCCCGGCGCGGCGACGTCTCGCATGCCGTCGCGCTCCATGCTCAGCAGGCCGACTTCGCCGGTCGCGCCGAAGCGGTTCTTGATCCCGCGCAGCATGCGGAGTTCGCCGAGACGCTCGCCCTCGAGGTAGAGCACCACGTCGACCATGTGCTCGAGCGTGCGGGGCCCCGCGATCGCCCCTTCCTTGGTGACGTGGCCGACGAGCAGCACCGGGACGCCGGTGACCTTCGCAACATCGCTCATGCGCAGCACCGCCGCCCGAACCTGCGACACGCTGCCCGGCGGTCCCGGCGTGCCCGCATCGCGAAGGGTCTGCACCGAGTCGACCACCACGAACGATGGGCGCTCCGCCTCGATCGTCGCGATGAACGTGTCCACGTCCGACTCGGCCAGCAGTCCGACGCGGGCTCCGTGGCACCCAAGCCGGCGGGCTCGGAGCGCAAGTTGCTCGAGCGATTCCTCCCCGCTGCAGTAGAGCGCCGGCGAGGACTCGTCGCCGAGGTGATGCGAGAGCTGCAGCGCGAGGGTGGATTTGCCGATGCCCGGGTCTCCGCCGAGCAGCACGACGCTGCCCGGTACGATGCCGCCGCCAAGGACACGGTCGACTTCGCGTGAACCGGTGACGTGGAGGCGGGCGGGCGTCGACATCACCTCCTCCATCGGCGTGATCTGCGCGGCGGCAACGCGGATGGGAGCGCGGCCGGTGAAGAGCACGGCGGTCTCCGTCAGGCTGTTCCACGCCTCACAGGACGGGCAGCGCCCCTGCCACTTCGGCGCTTCAGCGCCGCACGCGGAGCAGACGAACTGCACGCGGGGGGCGGCGCGGCGAAGCTCGGTGACCATGGGCGATGAATGGTACCGAACAAATGTGCTCTCGGTCAAGCACGTTTATTCGTGACTGCCTAAGACCTGCGGGCGCGCTACCGCGAGCGGGGGCGGTACCTGCCGCCTCGCTGGCTCGGGGCGCCGACCGGCTCCGGCTCGTCCTTGCCCTCGAGGCGGCGCCGCAGCTCGACGAGACGGTCGCGCAACTCGGCTGCCCGCTCGAATTCGAGGTCGCGAGCGGCCCGCAACATCTCCTTCTCCACGTCCTTCGCGAGACGGAGCACCTCGTCGGGCGGCAGCCCGGACGCCTCCTGGAACGCGGCGGCGCGAAGCGACTGCTGATCGCGGTGCGACTCCATCTGGTAGACGGCCTTGACGATCGAGAGCGGCGTGATGTCGTGCTCGATGTTGTAGGCGACCTGGATCGCGCGGCGTCGATCGGTCTCGGCAATCGCGCGCTCCATCGCATCCGAGGTCCGGTCGGCATACATGACCACGTGCCCGAAGACGTTGCGGGCGGCGCGTCCGACCGTCTGGATCAGCGACCGATAGCCCCGGAGATAGCCCTCCTTGTCCGCGTCGAGGATGCCGATGAACGACACCTCGGGGAGGTCGAGACCCTCTCGCAGGAGGTTGATGCCGACGAGCACATCGAAGACACCGAGGCGAAGGTCGCGGATGATCTCGACGCGCTCGAGCGTGTCGATGTCGCTGTGGAGGTACCGAACCTTGATCCCCGCCTCACGCAGATAGTCCGTCAGATCCTCCGCCATCTTCTTGGTGAGGGTCGTGATGAGGCAGCGCTCGTGGCGCTCGATGCGCCGGCGCAGCTGCGCGATGAGGTCGTCGATCTGACCGTGTGACTCCTTGACCTCGATGGTCGGATCGACAAGACCGGTCGGCCGGATGATCTGCTCCACGACCTGCGTGGCGCGTCCCTCCTCGTACGGCCCCGGAGTCGCGCTCACGTAGATGATCTGCCCGATCATCGAGTCCCATTCCGCAAACGTCAGGGGGCGGTTGTCGAGTGCCGACGGCAGCCGAAACCCATACTCCACCAGGGGAATCTTGCGAGCGCGATCGCCCTTGTTCATGCCGTCGATCTGCGGCACCGCGACGTGCGACTCGTCGACGATGAGCAGCGCATCCTCGGGGAGGAAGTCGAGCAGGCAGTGGGGTCGCTGGCCTTCCGCCCGGTTGCTCAGATGGCGCGAATAGTTCTCGATGCCGGCGCACGTGCCGGTCTCGCGCATCATCTCCATGTCGAAGTTGGTGCGCTGGCGGAGTCGCTGCGCCTCGAGCAGCCTGCCTCGCGTCTCGAGGCTCTTCACGCGCTCCTCGAGCTCCGCCTCGATGTCCACGAGCGCGCGGTTCATCTGCTCCTGCGGTGTCACGTAGTGCGTGGCGGGAAAGACGGTGAGCTCCTCGCGCATCGTGAGGATCTCGCCGGTGAGCGGGTCGAAGTCCTTGATGGACTCGATGGTGTCGCCCATGAACTCCACGCGCGTCGCGATCTCCTCGTACGCGGGCTGGACGTCGACGACGTCTCCACGAACGCGGAAACGCGTGCGTCCGAAGTCCATGTCGTTGCGCGCGTACTGGAGGTCGGAGAGCTTGCGCAGCAGGATGTCGCGCCGCCACGACTCCCCCCGCTTGACGGTGATCGACTCGCCGAGATAGTTCTCCGGCGAGCCGATGCCGTAGATGCAGGAGATCGAGGCCACCACGACGACGTCGCGGCGGGTGAGCAGCGCACGCGTCGCGCTGTTGCGCAACCGGTCGATCTCGTCGTTGCGCGACGAGTCCTTCTCGATGTACGTGTCCGTTCGCGGGATGTACGCCTCGGGCTGATAGAAGTCGTAGTACGAGACGAAGTACTCCACGGCGTTGTTCGGGAAGAACTCCCGGAACTCGGCCCAGAGCTGCGCTGCGAGCGTCTTGTTCGGCGAGAGCACGAGCGTCGGCCGCTGCTGCATCGCGATGACGTTGGCGATCGTGAAGGTCTTGCCCGACCCGGTGACCCCCAGCAGGATCTGCTCACGCTGTCCCTCGGTCAGGCCGCGGTTGAGCGCCTCGATCGCCGCAGGTTGATCGCCGGCGGGCTCGAAGGGCGCACGTAGTTCCAGCGCAGGCATGTTCTCAGTCTAACGAGGCGCGCTCGTCGACCTTCAGGCGGCCACGACCGCAGCGTAGATCTCCACGAGACGGGTGGCGATCGTGTCCCACGAGTGCTGGGCGAGCACCGCCTGCCGTCCGCGACTCCCCGCCTCGATACGCCGGTCGTGGTCGCCGAGGAGCGCCGCCACCGCGCCGCGCATCGCCGCCACATTGCCCGGCGGGACAAGCACCCCGCCTTCACCGACCGCGTCGCGCAGACCGTCCACGTCGTAGCCCACCACCGGCGTGCCCGCCGCCTGCGCCTCGAGCGCCACCATGCCGAGTCCCTCGAAGCGCGACGGCATGATCACCACGGCAGCGCGCGCGTACTCGCGGTTCAGCGCATCGCGATCCAGGCCGCCGAGGTACTGGATACGTCCGAAGCTCGCCGCCGCCGCCGCGCGGACCTCGTTCTCGAGACTGCCGGCACCGACGATCACACCTCGCATGCCGGTGCCGTTGCGCGTCAGCGACTCGAGCACGGAGATCGCCTCGAGCACCCCCTTTTCGCGCTCGAGGCGGCTCACGAACAGCACGCGGCCGTCCTCGTGCTCGACGCCGGGGACGTCCACGGGATCCACGCCGTTGGGCAGGACTTCGATCCGCGATGCGGGCACGCCCAGCTCGAGCAAGGCGTTCGCCGTGGAGCGCGACACCGGGAGCACCATCGCAGCCTGCCGGTAGGAGCGCGCCTCGATGCCCGAAAGCGTCCGCTTCACCGACCCGCGAGCGTGTGCCTGCCGGTAGGTGTGATGCGCCGTATAGATGAGCGGCACCTTGGTGCGTTTCCAGATGAGGACGCCCCCGGGACCGCCGTGGGCGTGGATGACGTCCGGCGCGGCGCGGGTCAGGATCTGCGGATACCGGTTGATCTGCAGCGAGAGGTCGAGCGGAGGCCGGCCCGTCCGCCGTGAGATCGCGATGGCGTGCTCACCGCGTCCGGAGATTGTGTGCACGGAGACCCCCTGCCGGACCAGTGCCTCTCGCATCCCGTGCACGACGACACCCTGTCCGCCGAGTGGCGGATCGTCGTCGTAGCTGACCATCGTGACTCGCATCATCGCTGGCAGTTCGCGCAGTACACGGTCGTGCGACCCGCGTTCTGCGTGCGCCGGAGCGGTGCTCCGCAGACGAAGCACGGCTGGCCGCCTCGTCCGTAGACCTGCAATCGCTCCTGGTTGCTGCCGCGTGCGTTCCAGACATCGCGATAGTCGTCGACGCTGCTCCCGCGGTTGGCGACCGCGGTCGTGAGCACGCGCCGGATCGCGTCGAGGAGAGCCGCGCGTTCCTTCCGGGTGAGCCGATTGCACCGGCGGGTGGGGCGAACGCCCGCCACGAAGCACGCCTCGTCGATGTAGATGTTGCCAAGCCCCGCAACGCCTCTCTGATCCAGGAGGGCGGCCTTCACCGTTCTCGTGGTCTTCCGCAGGACGGCGTCGAGGCGGTCCTGCGTGAACGCGTCCGAGAGCGGTTCCACGCCGAGCCTCGGCATCACGTGCGCATCGGCCAGTGCCTGCCGGGAGCCGTAGGCGACACGTCCGAAACGCCGTGCATCGTCGAAGCGCAGCTCGCGTCCATCGTCGAGCACCGCGCGGATGTGCGTGTGCTTCGGGACCGGCGCGTCCGCATCACAGACCAGCAGGTGTCCGGTCATCCCGAGGTGCACCATCAGGTCGTCACCCGAGTCGAGGCCGAGGAGCAGGTACTTGCCGTGCCGTTCCACGTTCCCGAAGCGCTGGCCGACGAGTAAGGCGGCGAGCATCGTGCCATCCGGATAGCGCACCACATCCGGGCGCACTACCGTGACCTGATCGATGCGCCGGCCGCTGACCGCGCCGCGCAGGTCCTTGGCCACCGTCTCGACCTCGGGAAGCTCGGGCACGTCAGCTCCTCGCTACGGGCGTCATGTCCCCCCAGTTGTCGCCGATCTTGACGTCAACTTCGAGCGGAACCTTGAGCGCCTCGGCGGAGCCCATTCGCTCGCGGAGCAGCGGGATCAGCACGTCGATCTCTTCCACCGGCGCTTCGAGCAGCAACTCGTCGTGCACCTGCAGGAGCATCCGGCTGCGCAGCCCCGCTTCGCGGAGTGCCCTGTCAACGAGGATCATGGCCTGCTTCATGATGTCGGCGGCCCCACCCTGGATCGGCATGTTCACGGCCATGCGCTCGGCGGCAAAGCGCAGCTGGCGGTTGGCGGCACGGATGTCGGCGATGTAGCGGCGCCGGCCGATGAAGGTCTCGACCCACCCGTACTCGCGCGCATGGTTGCGCACCTGCTCGAGGTAGGTGGTGACACCGGGGAAGTTGTGGAAGTACGCGTCGATGAAGGCGTGCGCGTCCTCGCGGCTCATGCCCGTGTCGCGGGCGAGGCCGAAGTCGCTCAGACCGTACACGACACCGAAGTTGACGACCTTGGCGATGCGGCGCATATCCTGCGTGACGTCCTCGGGCGCCACCGAGTACACCTCCGCGGCGGTGCGGCGGTGGATGTCCTCTCCGCGCTGGAACGCCGCGATGAGCTCCGGCTCGCCGGTGACATGCGCCAGCACACGCAATTCCACCTGCGAGTAATCGGCACTCACCAGGCGCCGCCCTGCGTCCGCATGGAACGCCCGGCGGATCCGCTGTCCCCACTGGGTTCGCACCGGAATGTTCTGCAGGTTCGGATCTGATGAGGAGAGGCGGCCGGTCGTCGCGACCGCCTGGTTGAACGACGTGTGCACCCTCGAGTCCGCGCTGCACAGCAGCGGCAGCGAGTCGACGTACGTGCTCTTCAGCTTGGTGAGCTGGCGCCACTCCAGAATGAGTTCGACGACCGGGTGCTCGCCGCGTAGCGACTCGAGACTGTCCGCGTCGGTGCTGCGCCCTGTCTTCGTCTTGCGTCCGCTCGCAAGGCCGAGGTCGTCATAGAGAAAGCGCGCAAGTTGCTGCGTGCTGCCGGGATTGAACGTGTAGCCCGCGGTGTCCTGCAGCTCGCTCTCGATCTCCGTGATGCGCGTGTGCATCTCCGCGCTGATCGAGGCGAGCAGATCGCAGTCCACCGCGACACCGTCGACCTCCATGGCGGCGAGGATCGGCACCAGTGGGAGCTCCATCTCGTCATGGAGGCGGGTCACGTTGGCGCGCTCCATGTCCTTGACCAGCACCGCGCCGACCGGGTCGAGCAGCCCGATCCAGGCTCCGTAGTATGCGGAAGCCTCGTCGATGGGGATGTCCGCAACGCCGCGCCTGGATCGACCGGACCCGAGCAGTGACTCCTCTGACTCGACCTGGAGTGCGCAGAGGTCGTGCGCAAGCACCGGGAGGGTCGGCACCTTCAGCCGCGAGTTGGTGAGGTACGCCGCGAGCATCGCATCGAACTGCAGCCCCGCAACCGTGATGCCGCGCCGCCTCCAGGCGAGCACCTCGCGCTTCAGGTCGTAGCCACGCTTGGGGAGTGTGGCGTCGGCCAGCAGTGCCTCCACCGCCGCAACCGCCGATTCGTCGGCGTTGCGCTCGACGAGACTCGCGTGCCACACCGGCACGTAGAAGGCGATGTCCTCACCGGTCGGGGACAGTGCCACGCCGATGAGGTCGCCGGTGCGTGGATTGCCCTCCATGATCGTCCGGACCGCGAACGACCCGGCGGCGCGAAGACGTTCCACGGCATCCGCCGCCTCGTGCGCGTCGAGCACGGTGATCACCTCGGTCACCGGCGCCTGCAGATCTCCCACGGGAACGACGTCCGCTGCGGCGACGAACGGCGCCGGCGCCGCATCCCCGTCGACCGCCTTGCCGGGGAGTCGCGTAAGCAGAGTCCGGAATTCGAGCCGGTCGAACAGCTCGCGGACCTCATCCTCGTCGTAGTGGAAGAGGCGCGCGGCGTCGAGGTCAAGATCCACGTTCACGTCGAGGCAGATGGTCGCGGTCCACTTGCTGAGTCGCGCCTGCTTCACATGCTCCTCGAGCGCGCGTCGCACGCGACCGGGGGGCATGGTCGGCACCGCCTCGAGCACCTTCTCGAG
>JBAUTG010000159.1:0-21802 GCA_049582105.1 Candidatus Dormiibacterota bacterium
GCGCTGCTCGAGGCGGCGGAGACGCGGCGTGCCGTCCGCGCAGCGCTCGCGCGCGTCCCCCGGCGCCACGCGACGGTGCTGGTGCTCCGATACAGCGGGCTGAGCTACGCGGAGATTGCCACCGCGATCGGGATCGGTGTGAATGGGGTGGGAACACGTTTGCGGCGCGCGGAAGCGTGCCTGCGCAAGGAGGTCGGTGATGCATCCATCTGACGGCACGCTCCGTCGGAGTATCGACGAGCCGTTCGCGATCGACGCGGGAGCGCGCGGCCATCTCGCCACGTGCGGTCGCTGCGCGCAGCGGATCACCGTGATGGGATCGGACGCGGCGTTCGCATCCGCGGCCCTCGCAGTCGCCGGCGCGCCGGCCGATCTCGACGCGGCTCGCGCGCGCCTCGCGGCGACCGAAGCTGCCGCGCCGGATACCGCGGGCAGGCAGAGCCTGGGCTGGAACGCGACGCTGCGCCTGCAACGCTCTCGCGCAAGCAGGGTCGTGGTCGGCCTTGCCGTCGCGGTCACGGCGAGCACGGTCCTGGTCGTGAGCGGAGGTGCCCAGGACTTCCTGAGCCTGTTCCAGCCGTCGCAGTTCGCCGCCGTCCCGGTCAGCGGCTCCGACATCCGTTCCCTCGCGGGGCTGACCAGCTACGGCACCGTCAACGGTGCCACGTCGCCGCTCAGCATCAGGCCGGAGCCGGATGCCGCCGCCGCGGGGCAGGCGGCGGACATGGCGGCGCCGATCGTCACCGCCCCAGGCGGCACCACTGCAGTGCCGAGGTATGCGGTGATCAGCGGCACCAACGTGTCCTTCGCCTTCAACGCCGCGCTGGCACAGGCGGCGGCGGCGCGCGCCGGTGGTCAGCTGCCACCGCTGCCCGCCGGTCTCGACGGCAGCACCCTGACCGTGACGATCGCGCCGGCCGTCGTCATCGCCTACGGGCTCGACCCGGGCGCCCTCTACTCGGGCGCGTCGCTGCCCACGAGCAGCTCGGCATTCGTCGTGATCGCCTCGCGGACACCGACCGTGTCATCCACCGGCGTGACCGTCCAGACGCTCGAGAACTACCTCCTGTCCGTCCCGGGCGTCCCGGCAGGCGTCGTCGCGGAGATCCGGGCCATCGGCGACCCGGCGCAGACCGTCCCGGTACCGATCCCGATCGACTTCGCGAGCGCGTCGATCGCCGACGTCAACGGATCGCGCGGATTGCTCATCGGCGACGCGACCGGACTCGGCACCGTGGTCCTCTGGCAACACAATCACATCGTGTACGCCGTCGCAGGGACCATCTCCTCCGACACGGCGCTCGGGATCGCCCGCTCAGTGCATTGATGGCATCGGTCGCCGAGGAGCCCGCGGTTCGGACGCTCGAGCTCACCAAGCACTACGGCGACGAGGTCGCGCTCTCCGGGCTGACGATGGTGGTGCCGCGGGGAGAGGTGTTCGGGTTCCTCGGTCCCAACGGCAGTGGCAAGACCACCGCCGTCAAGCTCCTGCTCGGGCTGACCCGGCCGACGGGGGGTGAGGCGTGGGTACTCGGGCGGCGTGCGGGCGACCGGGGGACACGAGCTCGCATCGGGTACCTGCCCGAACTGTTCCGCTACCAGGGATGGCTTCGGGCGGCCGAGGTGCTCGCGCTCCACTGCCGCCTTGCGGGCCTGCCGAAGTCGGAGTGGCCGGCGCAGATCTCCGGAGCGCTCGCCACCGTCGGATTGACGGGGCACGCCGCAGCGAAGGTGGAGACGTTCTCCAAAGGAATGCAGCAACGTCTCGGTCTCGGCGTCGCCCTGCTCGGCGACCCGGTCCTCGTCATCCTCGACGAACCGACCTCCGCGCTCGATCCGGTCGGTCGGGCCGACACCCGGACGATCATCCGCAAGCTCCGTGACCGCGGCTGCGCAGTCTTCCTCAACTCACACCTGCTCGGCGAGGTCGAGCAGGTCTGCGACCGCGTTGCGGTCGTCTCCAACGGGAGGGTGCTCGCGACCGGCGGCCTCGACGAGCTGCTCGGCACCGGCGGCGTGCGGCTGCGGGTCACCGGACTCAGTGATGCGACGCGCGAGTCGCTCCGGCGGCGCGGAACCGTCTCCGAGCACGACGGGTGGGTCATCGTCGACCGCGTCGCCACGGAGACGGTGCCCGAGCTCGTCGCGGAGGTCGTCGCAGGCGGCGCCCGCGTGTACGCCGTCGAGCCGGTGCGGCAGACGCTCGAGGAGCGCTTCCTTGCGCTGCTCGGCGCCGAGGAGGCTCGATGGCAGCGCTGACGATCGCGAGGCTCACCATCCGTGAGGCCTCGCGTCGCAGGCTGCTGCTCGCACTCGCCGTGCTGACGGTGGTCGTGATCGGCCTCACCGGCTGGGGCTTCCAGCACCTCACGACACTCACGATGGCCGACGGGACTCCGATTCCCGCAAGCGAGCTCCGGCTGGCGACATCGCAGGTGCTCGTGCTCGTCGAGTTCATGTTCAGCGGAGTGCTCGCGCTGAGCGCGGTCGTCGTCGCATCGCCATCGATCTCGAGCGAGGTGGAGTCGGGCGTTGCACTCTCGATCCTCGCGCGCCCCGTGAGCCGATACCAGGTGGTGCTGGGCAAGTGGCTCGGGTTCGCCGCGCTCATCGTCGTGTACGTCGGCGCCACAACCGCACTCGAGCTCCTCGTTGTCTCGTTGACGACCAATTACGTGCCGCCGGGACCGGCGCCGCTGGCCGGGTATCTCGCGGCCGAGGGAATCGTCGTGATGTCCCTTACGCTGCTGCTCAGCACCTGGCTCTCCGGGATGACCGCGGGCGTGATCGCGCTGGTGCTCTTCTTCGTCGCCTGGATCGGCGGCATCGCAGGTGCGATCGGCGAGGTCTTCGGCAATGCCGGCATCGCCAACGCCGGAACGGTCAGCCAGTTGCTGCTCCCCACCGACGCACTCTGGCGAGGGTCGGTGTACGAGCTCGAACCCGTGCTCTACCGGGACGTGCTGGGCGCGACCACCGAGCGCGCGGGAAATCCCTTCTTCGTGCAGTCCCCGCCGTCCGTGGCCTTCATGATCTGGACGGTCTGCTGGGTGGGGCTCATCGTCGGCCTCGCGGTCTGGAACTTCCGGCGCCGGGAGGTTTGAACGCGCGACCGGCGCATTCCGAACGAAATACGAATCCAGCCCCCGCACAGGGTTCACACAGCCACTTGACAGCCCTCGTACTCAACGACGATAGTGCGATCGCTCCATTGAGTACATTCGCTGCGTTGCAGAGGAGGGCTGTCCATGGCACGGAGTCAAGGGTCATTTGAGGTTCGGGGCGCGAGACGCCCGATCCTCAACGGGAGGCTGGGCCGCCGCTCGCGGCTCATCGGGGTCGGGATGACCCTGGGACTGACCGCCGTCCTGCTCGGCGTCGGTACCAACGGGCACATCGTGCAGGCCAGCAAGACATCCTCGATCAGCAAGGTCGGTGAGCTCGACTGCAACGGGGACAGCCCGGCGCAGCATTCGATCAGGACGATGACCTGCACGGACATCAAGGGATCAACGGGCACCAACAGCAACCTCGATGAGGGCAGGTTCTCCGACAACGGGACCTACATCGGGCACGACGAGCCCGACGCAACGTTCCTCTCCTCGGCCCCCGGTTCCGGTGACAACGTGACCTGGACGGAGACTTTGGGCACGGATCCCACGGCCGCTCCGACCGTCGCGACCCCCGGGAAGGACACCTCCCACTGGTTCGAGCTGTCGCCTGCCCCGTGGTTCTCCATGGCGCAGTGCGATTCGAAGTCCTACCCGCAGGCGGCCTGCACCCCGAATTCGGACTCGAACGCACCGTCCAGCACCTTCAACGGCGGCGGGTCGGCGTTCATGGAGATGCAGTTCTACCCGCCGGGGAACGCTCCCTTCATCGACAGCGAGAGCTGCGACAACACCCATTGGTGCGCGGCCCTCAACATCGACAGCCTGGAGTGCACCGAGGGATTCGCAACCTGCAACACCAACTGCATTGAGCCGGTCAACTTCGCGTTCATCCAGACCAACGGCGTGCCGACCGGCAACCCGAGCCCGCAGACATCGTCACCGCTCAAGTTCATCCCGAACTCGCACACGTTGCTCATGAACCCGCGTGACAAGATAACGGTGCACATGTTCGATGCCCCGGCACCAGGCGGGGGTAACGCGTTCAAGGTCGTCGTCAGCGACCTCACGCGGCACACCAGCGGATGGATGCAGGCATCGGCATACAACGGATTCCAGAACACCTCGATCGCCGACTGCAGTGGCACCCCGTACAACTTCGAGCCCGAGTACTCGACCGCGTCGCAGGGCAACATCACCCCATGGGCTGCTCTCGCGACCAACATCAGCACGCAGTTCGAGACCGGCCACTTCGAGCCGTGCACCAGCCTCTCGGTGCCGCTCACGAACTTCTTCGACGGCAGCGACACGGGCGGTGACTGGAACCAGTGCAACGGACCGTATGAGGCATCGAGCGACAGCGGAACCCCCGAGACCGGAGACGGGAACTGCTACATGGCGGGCGACACCCATCCCGGGTATGCCGGCCCCGGCACGTCAACGCCTCCGAACGAGGTGACGGGCTGCCAGGACAACGTGTTCCAGAACGGCGACCTCGACTTCGACGGCAGCCCCTACTGGACCGAGTGGCCAACGGGGACGAACGCGAAGACATACCCGTCGACCTTCGTCCAATCGCTCCCGACCACCAACGGCGCGCACTACCAGCACTTCTTCTTCCAGACGGACGTCGCGCTGAGCGAGGACACCTGCACCGGCGCCACCGGATGCACAGTGCCGCCGGCCGGCCCGGGCAACTTCTACCCGTACTGGAGTGAGACCACCGTGAACGGAGCGTGCGTTCTCGAGTTCGGCAACGTTTCCGGGCCGAACATCAAGAATTTCAGCAAGGACGCTCAGTACGGCACCAACCAGTTCGCGACGCTCGGCTACCCGGAATTCGAGGGCGTGCTCCACAGCACGTCGTGCCCGAAGGGATAGAGAGCCGCCTGACAACCTGACAAGCGACAGCACCCTGCCGGCTGAGCGACGTGCTCGGCCGGCAGGGCTGTGCCTGGAAGCCTTCGGGACCGACAGGAGGCAGCGGTCGACGAGGCCGCGTTCACTTCGCCGGCGAGCACACGTCGATCAACAACCAGGGCTTCCTCGATTGGGGCAGTCGAGACAGGTGTGCACGCGGCGAGGGAGATCGCAGCGCAGGTCTGATGAAAGTCAGCCGGGCTGCGAGCCGATGGTAGCCGGCTTTCGCCGCGCGCGATAGGCGCGCGCCTTCTCGCGCGCTCCGCAGCCGCGCATCGAGCACCAGCAGCTGCAGCCGTTCTTGCTCCGGTCGTAGAACGCCCAACGGCAGGCGTGACGGCTGCAGATCTTGAGCCGCTCCCATGTCCCCATCAGCGTTGCCTCGACGATCGACGTCGAGATCATGCCAAGGAAGCTGTTGACCCCGGCGCAGTCCACCGCGAGCGTGGCGCCTTCGGGGGTGAAGAACGGCACGAGCGGCGCGTGGCTCAGGAGCTTCTGCAATCTCACAGCCACGGCCGGCTCGACGTTCTCTCCAGTGTGTGCCTCGAGGAGATCGCGCAAGGCCTCGCGCGTGGCGACGAGACGGTCCCGGTCCCGGTCCGTCACCGTGAGCCTGGCGCCGATGGTGCGCTCGAGCCAGGCGGCTGCGAGCGGCGCCGTTCGGAGCTCGTCCACGCCGTCGGGCATCTCGGTGCTGTTGAGGAACTGCTGGACCAGGTACAGCGACCCCGGTGCAGGGGTGCGGGTTTCGGGCTCGGTCATCTCAGGCAGCGATCCTCACGGTCTTCATCGTTACCAGTATACCCATTTGACAAGTGATGATGGATACGCTAAGCTGTAACCAGTAAACCACGTTGAGTGGTGATTCAACCTCGGAGGAGAACATGATGTACGGACCTCAGCTGATCGAGATGGCACAGGTCGCCGAGCAGGAGCACATGCGGGCGGCGATCATGGCGCGGGCACGGGCGCAGGAGCGTCATATCGCTCGAGAGCTGCGTGGACCCGGACGGTTCGCGCGGGCGTGGGCCGCCTTCTGGGCTCCCCGCGACTTCGTGCTCGTCCGCCGCGCTTCCGTTGGGGACGGCGGCACGGCCGATCTCACCCCGTGCACGGACTGCTAGTCCGTGGACGCTGACGAACCCTCGTCCAGAACGTTTGGCGCCAGGCGGTCGGCGATCCCGCTCGCCACCGCCGCGGCGGCCGTGCTCCCCGGCTTTCGCATCGCCTGTTCCTGAAAACAGCGTAGGAACTCGGCCCGGAGCCCGAGCCGGGGGAGGACGCGCACCACGTCGTCACGGAAGCCCCGCGGCCACCACTCCGGATGACGTCCGGAGATGTCGAGGCCGGTGGCGAGCTCCAGCAGATGGCCCTCCGGGTCAACGGTCACGTCGACCTCGCTCCACATGTGCCGGACGATGATGTCGCTGGCGCGACGCCGGCGCTCCGCAGGCCATCCGGCGCCCGCGCCGAACACCCACGCCACGTGTCCGCCGGCGAACTCGAACGGGACGGTGTGGCTGTCGAACTCCGGAACGAGGCCGATGTCGTGCAGCATCGCCGACACGTAGAGCAACTCCTCATCGAACGCGATGCCCGTGCGTCCCGCACGGGAGACCGCCCAGATGTAGGAGCGGAGGGAGTGATTCAGCAACGCCGGCGAGCAGTACTCGGTCGCGACCTCGAGCGCGGCACGCGCCGCCGCGGTCCGTGGTTCGGGCACGCCGTCGAAGTGCTCGGTGGTCACGTCAGGCCCAGAGCATCCCCAGGAAACGGGCTGCAAGCTGGTCGACATCCACGTTCGGCCAGGTCCCCGCGGGGAACAGGCCGCGCTCGAGGTACTGCCAGCTCGCGGTGCGATGCACGCATCCGGGTACGTTCGGCCTGAAGATCGGCTTCGCTGCGCGTCGCGGATTGCTGCCGGCATGCTCCGGCTCACTGGAGTAGAGCACCGCGCCTTGTGCGATCGCGGGTTTCGCGGCGACCGCTGCGCAGTAGGCGGCGGCGAACGGTCCGTTGATGGCATTCTCGTAAAAGCCTGGGACGTACCCCGTGCCGTGGAACGCTGCGGAGTACGCCGCGATGTAGGTCGCGCTGATCGGGTCGTTGGTCTCAACATCGCGAAAGATCGCGACCCCGTGTGGAACGTTGAGCAGTGCCGCATGGGCGAGTGCGTCCTCTGCATCGACGGTGCCCGACGTGAACACATGATTCGGGTCGTCGATGAGCAGAATCGGCAGACCCTCACCATGTATGTAGTGCGCCTCGGCCGTGGTGAGCCGGGTGCTGTAGACGAGATAGCGGCCGACGAACTGCGGTGCTCCGAGCTCCGACGTCGTCTGTGCGATCGTGTTCGCAGTCTGGACGTTGTCGGTGGTGTCGATGCCCCAGAGTGCGGGCCGGGTCGTCGCCGGCTCGTTTGACGCCTGCACCTGGTGCGCCGCGACGAGCGAGAGAACTGTCGACGCGGCGATCGCGACGCCGCGCATCCGTCGAGCATTCATGCGTCGCGCTCCTTCAGGGTGTGCATCGGCCTGGAACCGGCGGCCATCCTAGCAGCGCCCGCCGATCGTCCCGACTGGATACGATCGGGCGGTGCTGACGCTGGAGTCTCACGTCGCGATTCGCCTGGCCTCGATCGCCGACGTGCCCGCGATCGCCGCGGTGCACCTCGCGAGCTGGCGAGCCGCGTACAGCGACATCACGCCGATCGGGTTCCTGGACACGGTGACGATCGAGAACCGCATCGTGCGGTGGGAGGGTGTCTTCACGGGACCGGCATCTCACACCACCGAGACGACGATCGCCGTCGACGGAGGCGGTGTGCTGGGCATCTGCAGCTTCGGGCCGCGAGGGACCCCGGAGTCGGATGAGGTCGGCGAGATCTACTCGCTTCATGTTGGCCCGGCTTCATGGCGCAAGGGGCTGGGTCGTCTCCTCCTCGACGACGCGGTGACACGCCTCACGCTGCGCGGGTTCGAAAGCGCGGTGCTCTGGGTGCTCCGCGACAACGGCAACGCCCGTGCCTTCTATGAGGCCCGCGGCTGGGCGCTCACGGGCGAGGAGCGGCTCGACGAGCGCAGCGGCTTTGCGATCCCCGAGGTGCGGTACGCCATCAGATGGTGAGATTCAGGCTCTCTAGACTTCCTCTGGTGCCGATCACCTGGCGCGGTGATGTTGTCGGCCGCGACGAACGGCTGTTATGTTGCGCGGCGACGGCGATGGTTCGAACTGGTTCACGTCGACGAGGTGGGAGATGACCACATCCATTCCAGGTGACGGGCCCTTCTCGCAGAGCGCGCTTGCCGTGAACGCGAGCGGTCGGTTGAGTGACGACCAGCAGCGCGCATGGCGCGCGCAGTCGCGCGGGTACCGCAAGGGGGAGCTGAGCTTTGCGCTCATCGCCGTGGTGATCGGAGCCCTCGTCGCATTTGCTCCGGGTCCCGCGAAATACGCGACCGTCAAACCGATCATCGGCATCGTCTGCTTCGTCATCGCGGCACTCCTCCTCGTGCGCGCGTTCACGGGCGGCGACCGGTTGACCGAGGATGTTCGCGCCGCCCGGGTCGAGTCGGTGGAGGGAGCGATCACCAAGTTCTCGCGCACGACCAGCGGTGGTCGCGGGAGCAGTACGACCTCGTTCTTCATCGACGTCAACCATGTGCGGATGGAGGCGTGGCGGTCCCAGTACGACGCGGCGCCGGAAGCCGGGTACGTCCGCGTCTACTACCTGCCGAAGACGCATCGCGTCGTCAATCTCGAGCGCCTGCCCGATCCGCCGGTGGGGGAGGTCACACCGGACAGCGCCAGGGCCATGGAGCAGGGTGTCGCCGCGGCGTTCCACTCGCACGACGAGGTCGCGGCGGCGGAGGCACGAGCGCAGATGGCGGCGATGGCATCGCAGTTCAAAGCGCAGATGCAGCAGGCCGCGGTCCCGCCACCGCCTGCGCAGCTCGACGCACGGCCGCTTGCCGAGGCGATCATCGGCTCGTGGAGCAGCCCGTTCATGAGCGTGACGTTTGCTGCCGACGGCACCGCGACCTCGACCGCACCCAACGGACGCCAGACAAGCGGGCGCTGGTCGGTGGATGCGCAGGGTCACCTGCACGCGACCATTGCCGGGCACGACAACGCCGGTGAGGCATGGGTCACGGGCACCACGCTCACGATCTCGGAGGGCGGGATGGGGCTCGCCTTTCAGCGGACGGGGTGACGGCGAGACGACTCGTCAGGGAACGTCTTGCGGAGAGTCCGCCCGCTCGCAGGCGATCTCGCCCACCGTGCCGGTAGGATGGCGCCATGGCCGCCGCTCCGATGCCCGCCGTGTTTCTCGGGCATGGCAGCCCGATGAACGCGCTCGAGCACAACCGATACACAGCCGCGTGGGCGTCCTTCGGCGAATCGGTGCCGCGTCCGCGAGCGATTCTCGTCGTGTCCGCGCACTGGTACATCGGCTCGACGGCTGTCACCGCGATGCCGACGCCGCGCACCATCCACGACTTCTTCGGCTTCCCCCAGGCACTCTTCGACTTCCAGTATCCCGCGCCCGGTTCGACGTCATTTGCGGAAGAGGTGTCGGAGATCGTGAAACCCGTGTGGGTGGGCCTCGACCACGACAGCTGGGGTATCGACCATGGGACCTGGTCGGTCCTCGCGCATGCTTTTCCCAAAGCCGACATCCCGGTGGTGCAGTTGTCGATCAACGCGGCAAAGCCTTTCGACTATCACCTGGACGTCGGAGCGAGGCTCGCGCCGCTGCGCGACTCGGGCGTGCTCATCGTGAGCAGCGGCAACGTCGTGCACAACCTGGGCGGCATGGACTGGAGCAACCCGGACGGCGCATACGACTGGGCTGAGCGGTTCGATGACGCGGTGCGTGCGCAGATGCTCGAGGCACCGACGGATGTCCTCACCATGGACGCGCGTCCGGAGTTTCGCCTCGCGGTGCCGACGCCGGACCACTTCCTGCCGTTGCTGTATCTCGCCGGCGCCGCAGGCGCGAGTGGACGCACGCTCGACGTGCTCGTCGACGGCTACACATACGGGTCACTGTCGATGACGTCGTACACGCTCGACGCCACGTGCCCGGAGCGTCAGGAAACCGACGCGCCGGCTGCGGAGTTCCCGGATCCGGCGCTCTTCCCCACGGACGAGACCAACTCCTGATCCGCCCTCACGAGGCGGCGCAGAGGTCGACGCTCTTCACTGTGAGCACGTGTAATGCCGCGTTTTCGAGCCTGATCCGGTCGAGGGTCCCCGCGGTGACCGCAGCAACCAACGAGGTCGCGATCGCCGTGGTGACCGATGCGACCTGGGCTGCCGCAGCGGTGTACAGCACCATGTCGGCGCCCGCGAAGACTGCGGCGACGACAGCTTTCGGCACCGAGTACCCGATGTCCGCGAGCGCTCCCGCTGAGAGCGAGTCGGTCATCACGAGCCCCTGAAACCCGAGCTGGTCACGGAGGACGTCGGTGATGGCGGCCGGTGAGATGCTCGCCGGAAGCGTCGTCAATCCTGGAACGCTCGCGTTGGCGATCATCACCGCGGGCGCGCCGGCCGCGATGGCGTCCTTGAAGGGCACGATGCCCGCACCTTCGAGCGTCGTCCACGGCAGGGTGGTCGCGGGCTTGACATCGGTGTTCGCCGACGCCTGTCCGAGCCCGGGGAAGTGCTTGACCACGGGGATGATCCCGCCCGCCTGCAGCCCCGCCGCAAACGCGTTCGCGTCGGCTGCCGTGGTCGACGGGTTGATGCTGAAGGAGCGGGTGCCGTCGGGATCGCTGTTGTTCGGCCCGGCACCGGCGTCGAGGTCCACGACGGGGGCCAGGTCCATCGTGATGCCGGCGCCTCGCATCCGCCGGGCGACGCTGGTCGCGAGCGCCTGGATCTGGGACGGGGACATCGTCGCCGCCATCGCGCGCGCCGAGGGGATCGAGCCGACGAGGTTCGCCATTCGCTGCACGACGCCGCCCTCCTCGTCGGTCATCACCAGCGGCGCGATACCGTTCGGAGCCGACGCTTCGACGGCCCGCAGCGCGGCTCCGAGATTCGCGGGCGCGGCAGATCCGAAGAGGATCACGCCGCCGGCGCCGGCGGCCACCTCCGGTGTGATCGACGCCACGTCGGTCTCACTGACGGGGATGACGATCACCTGCTCGGCGAGTTGGGTGACGCTCCAGGTCGCAAGCACACTCGCGTTGGAGCACACCGGTGCGGTCGGGGTCGGCGTTGCTGTCGCGACCGCGGTTGCGGACGCCGTTGCGGATGGACCCGGGCTTGACGAGCCGCATCCGGTGGACATGCTCACGACGACCGCGATCGGCAGCAGGGCGGAGGGCACGCGGCGCACAGGAACACTACGGCCACGGCGCACAAAAGGTGTCGCACCCGCTGCTGCCGGGCTCATCGGGGGCTCTGAACGGACGCTATCCTCATCCCCATGACCGGCATGCTCGAGCAGATCGGCAACACCCCCATGGTCCGGCTCAAACGATGCGTCCCCGCGAGCGGGGCCGAGATCTGGATCAAGCTCGAGTTCCGCAATCCGACCGGTTCCATGAAGGATCGGATGGCGCTCGCCATGATCGAAGGCGCCGAGCGGGACGGATTGCTCAACCACGACTCGACCGTTGTCGAGTACACGGGCGGCTCGACCGGTCCTGCGCTCGCATTCGTCTGTGCGGCAAAGGGATATCGCTGCATGATCGTGATGGCGGACTGCTTCACTGAAGAGCGCTTCGCATTGATCAGAGCGCTCGGCGCCACTGTCGAGGTGATCCCGTCTGTTGCCGGACGACCGCGCGTCACGGCGCAGGACATCCACAACATGATCGATCGCGCCGCCGAGCTTGCGAAGCAGCCGGGCTTCTACGCGACCGATCAGTTCAACAATCCGTACATCGTGCCCGGCCATCGCGAGCATCTCGGCCGTGAGATCTGGGAGCAATCCGAAGGCCGTGTCACCGCCTTCTGCCATGGGATCGGCACGGCCTCATCGCTGATGGGTGTGTCGGAGGCGCTCCGCCCGCATGGCGTGTACATCAAGGCGCTCGAGCCGGCGGGCTCGGCGGCGCTGTCCGGTGGCGAGCGCGGCACATTCCTGATCCAGGGATGGACCGGCATCGTGCCACCCCACTGGGACGCATCGAAGGTCGACATGGTTGAGCAGATCGACGACGCGGAGGCGATCGCCATGACGAAACGCCTGGCGGAGGAGGAGGGGATCTTCGCCGGCATATCGACCGGCGCCAACGTCCTCGGCGCCGTGCGACTCGGGGAGGAGCTCGGCCCCGGTGCGGTCATCGCCACGATTGCCGTCGACACGGGCTTCAAGTACATGAGTGTCGCGCCGTATCACGACCTGGCGAGCTGAACGCATTGCAGTACGGCGTCGTGCTCCCGGGCGGGACTGCTCCGCAGCAACTGGACCTGGCGCTCGTCGCTGAGCGGGCGGGCTGGGACGGCGTGTTCGTCTGGGAGGCCGCCTACGGCATCGACGCGTGGGCGCTGCTCGCCGCGATGGCGGTGCGGACCGAGCGCGTGAAGCTTGGGACGATGCTCACGCCCCTGCCGTGGCGGCGTCCGTGGAAGGTGGCGAGCCAGGTCGTCACGCTCGACCAGATCTCCGGCGGCCGCGCGATCCTCACCGTCGGTCTCGGCGCAGTCGAGACCGACCTGCCGCTGACCGGCGAGGTGATCGATCTGCCGATGCGAGCCGAGTACCTCGACGAGGGCATCGACCTCATCCGGACGGTGTGGGACGGTGGGAACACCTACCACGGTCGCCACTACCACTACGACAGTCAGCGATCCGACCTCGCTGAAGTGGCGCAACCCGCGCAGGAGCGTATCCCCATCTGGGTCGTCGGCGTCTGGCCGCGCCCGAAATCGATGGAGCGCGTGCTCCGATGCGACGGTGTGATCCCGCAATGGGCGGTGGCGGGTCGCGAGGGCGTGCCCGACGATGTGCGCGACCTCCGCGTCTGGCTCGCTGAGCGCGGCAACTCCGAGATCGACGTGGTCGTCGACGGCGAGACGCCGACCGATGATGCGCAGGCTGCTGCGGCGCACGTCACACCGTGGGCCGACGCAGGGTGCACCTGGTGGCTCGAGACACGCTGGGAGCTGCCGCATCACTCCGAAGAGCGGATGGACGAGATCCGCAGGCGCCTGGAGGCCGGACCGCCCTCAGGCTGATCTGCCGCTAGGCGGCGTCTGCCACGTGTCGCGAGGTCTCGCCCGAGATCTCACGAAGCGTGCGTCCGCTGGCGCGGATCCAGAGCCAGGTCCCGATCAGCACGACCACCACCGCGAGCAGGACGATGCCGATCGCGAGCGTGGGCACGTTCACGAGCTTCAGCCCGGAGACGAGCAGCACCGCGGCAAGCGCTCCGCGGAGGAATGCCGTCGGCGCGTAGGACGAGACCGCCGCTCCGATGAGAACACCCGGGATGCTGCCGATGAGGATCGACGCGGTGAGGCCGAGCTTGAAGTCACCGAAGACGATGTGCGCGAGCGCGGCCGAGCCGACCATGGGGATCGCCTGTGCGAGGTCCGTGCCGACCATCTGCGATCCCCGAAGGCGGGGGTACAGGAAGAGCAGCAGAACGATCACGAGCGTTCCGGAGCCGACCGACGTGATCCCGACGATGAACCCGATGGTCGCGCCGATCGCGAGCGTCGGGAGTTTCTTGACGATGAGCTTCTCGTCGGTGCCCCGGAGGTGGCGGGTACGGTGGTCCACGTACATCTTCAGGAGAAGCGCCGCGACGGCCACCAGCAGCACCGAGCCGAGGGCGACGCTCACGATTGTCTGAACGTGACTCGCGTTGCCAAGAGCCTTGAGGAAGACCACGCCGAGGAACGCGAACGGCACAGAGCCGATCGCAAGCCAGCCGGCGAGATTCCAGCGAACCGTGCCGCGTCCGGCGTGAACGGCTGCGCCGACCGGCTTCATGATCAGCGAGGCGACGAGGTCGCTCGAGACCGCGGCAAGCGGCGCGACGCCGAAGAGGAGGACGAGGATCGGGGTCATGAGCGCCCCGCCTCCCATCCCTGTGAGGCCGACTGCACACCCGACGATCAGTCCGGCCAGCGCGACATACAGGTCGATGTGCACCCCCCGGTCTCCTCCTGTACCTCCGCCCCGTTTGACGCCCTTGCACTACTTTGGCGGGTTCGCATGTCCCGCGTCAAGCGCCGGGCTTCAAGACCCGATTCTGAGGCTTTCGGAGCTGTCGGTGCTTTCCGGCGACAAAAGCCTCGAGCTCGTCGACGGCACCGCGGACTGCGCGAACCGGTTTCCTGCGACCCTCCCATTCAGGCTCCCAGCGCTCGCCGACCACGATCAGACGCTCGGCGGTGCGATCGACCGCGAGGTCAAACCTCGCGATGAGCGTGTCGCCGTGGAGCAGCGGCATGACGAAATACCCCCATCGTTTCGTCTTCGGGACGTAGATCTCGAGCCTGAAGAGGAAGTCCCAGAGCGCGAGCGTGCGTCTGCGGTCGCAGATGAGGTTGTCGAACGGGGACAGGAACGTCGTTCGCGGCTCGAACCCGCCTGCCTCGATGCGTTCCAACTGCTCGAGATCCTCCGTGTGGAGATACCAGTCGCCCCTGATGCCGATGTCGACCGGCACGATCAACCCCTCGGCCTCCAGCTGCGTCCAGACGTCGCCGAGTCCCGGGTAGCGGCCGCGCAGGAAATGGGCGCTCACCTGCCGCATCGTCGCGATGCCGAGCATGCGCAGCGATCGCAGCGCCGCCACGTGCACAGCGGCGGCCTCGTCCGGGATCGCACCGACCGGATGACCGAACCATCGGTCCGACAGCGCCCAGCTGCGACCCCGGCTGTGGCGACCGGCCGGGACAACCTGTCCGGTGAGCCAGAGGAGGTCGAGCGTGTCCGCGACCTCGCTGCGTGCGCCCCAACCGGACTCGTACTTCGTGACGTGTTCCTCGAAGTCACCGGCGCGGACGGTGTCGGTGGCGGCCAGGCGTTCCAGCACCAGATCGACGGCGGTCGCCCGGCGCGTCATCCAGCCTTCCGTGCCTCTTGACTCACCGAGGAAGGGCGAGAGCGCTGCGTGGAGCGCCCGGTCCTCCGTGGGCACGATCGAAGCCTGGTGCGCCCAGAACTCGTAGAGGCGACGCTCATTCCAGAGCAGCGACGCGATCAGCGCCGGGTCGTACGGCCCGAGGCGGCTGAACGCGACGAGCAGGTGGTTGGGGGCGACGATCGCGGTCGGGTCCAGCTGCAGGCATCCGATGTGGCGTACGAGGTCATGGATCGCCTCGGACGTCACCGGTGCGGATCGCGATCCGCTCAGGCGCTGCCGCACCACTGCCAGCCGCCGCGCATCCTCGCGACGCACAACGCGGCGTCTGCCCGCTATCCCCAGATCTCCGTCGCGGTCTCGACGATCAGGCGGAGCTTCGCGACCTCCTCGTCGTAGGTGAGCGTGTTCCCCTCGACGGTCGATGAGAAGCCGCATTGCGGTGAGAGACAGAGCTGCTCGAGCGGCACGTACTTCGCCGCCTCGTTGATGCGGCGCTTGAGGTCGTCCTTGCTCTCGAGCGTGCCGCGCTTCGTGGTCACGAGCCCGAGCACCACGTATTTCCCTTTGGGCACATAGCGAAGCGGCTCGAACCCGCCCGAGCGCGCGTCGTCGTACTCCAGGAAGAATCCGTCAACACCGAGCTCGCCGAAGAGTGCCTCGGCAACGAAGTCATAGCTGCCCTCGGCCGCCCACGAGGATCGGAAGTTCCCTCTGCACATGTGCGTCGTGATGCGCATCGACTCGGGTTTCGCGGCGATCACGCGGTTGATGTTGCGGATGTAGAGCTCGTGCTGGTGCTCACGGTCACCGCCGAGCGAGGCGATCAGCTCACGCTGGCGTGGATCGTTGAGATACGCGAGGCTCGTGTCATCGAGCTGGAGGTACGTGCAGCCGAGCTCGCCGAGCCGGCGCACCTCCTCCGCATATGCGGCGGTGAGGTCATCCCAGAACGCGTCGAGGTCCGGGTACACCGAGGCATCGATGGCGGCGCGGCCGCCGCGGTAGTGGACCATGCTCGGTGACGGGATCGTCAGCTTCGGCGTGATGCCGTCGCCGACCTGCGCTTTCAGGAACCGGAAATGGTCGGCGAAGATCGTGTCGCGAAGCCGGATCCGGTCGTTGATGCGCAGCGCGGCGGGAGCGAAGTCAAGCGTGCCCGACTCGTTGAAGAACTGCACGTGCAGCTTCTCGTCGGCCTGCGTGACACCACCGAGCTGGTAGATGAAGTCCATATGCCAGGCCGACCTTCGGAACTCGCCGTCGGTCGCGGACTGCAGCCCCACGTCTCGCTGCATCGCGACGACGTCGCGAATCGCTGCATCCTCGGCTTCGCGAAGTGCTGCTGCGGTGATGTCTCCCGCCGCATGGTGCGCGCGAGCCTGCATGAGCGCCGCGGGGCGCAGCAGGCTGCCGACGTGGTCGGCTCGAAACGGCGGCTCCGTGCGTCGAGTCATGAGGATCCCCCACGAACCATGTCAGCGTCTCGCAGCGCTATCGGAGAACAGGGCAAGCGGCATGCACATGCCGACATTCCACATCCCCGCGTCGACGATCTCCAGGATCTTCAGCTTTCCCGCAAGGCTGCAGAGCATGTATGCGTCCACGGGCGACAGTCCGTGCTCATCGCCCAGCCACGCGATCATTGCGCGAGTTGCCATCCGGGCACCCTCCATGAGTTCGGACGCGATGCCCATGGTGCAGTACTCGGAACCGAGGCCTTCGGGCTCGCGAGGCGCGGTCACGAACGCCGGCGTCGGGATGCTGCGCTTCTGGAGCGTGAAGCGCAGGCTCCCCCGCAGCGGCCCCTCGAGCGCGGAGACGCAGACCTCGCCGTCCCCCTGCACCGCATGAGGATCGCCGCAGGAGAAGAGCGCCCCCGTGAGGAATACCGGCAGATAGAGGCGCGACCCCGCGATCAGATGACGGTTGTCGATGTTGCCGCCGCCGGCGTGAGGCGGGAATGGAGACAGCTTCGCGCCACCACCGGGTTGCACGCCCATGACACCCATGAACGGTCGCAAGGGGATCGAGATGTCCGCGGTGAAATCCGCAGCGTCCGTGCCGGTGATGTCGAAGGTGCGCACATGGCCGTCTGGGAAATCGTCGGGGAGAAGTCCAAAGCCCGGGAGAATCGCAGTCCATCCCCACGAGCCGTGTGTGAGCTCCAGGATGTCGATGGCGAGTGTGTCGCCCGGCTCCGCGCCGGCGACCGTGATGGGACCGCTCAGGTTGTACAGGGTGTCGAAGTCAAAGGTCACATCCGCGAACGTGTCGCCCAACTTGACCTGCCCGTTGCCGGCCTCGAGCAGGTCGAAATGCACGACGTCGCCGGACTCGATCGCGAGGATGGGTTGCAGCGTCTCGTCCCAGTCATGGTGGATGCGGCTCGCATCGATGACGTGCTCGCGACTCATCGCTGATCCTCCTCTGGATCCCGTGGACAGAACCGGATCGGCCCGCGTCCCGGGGGACCCCCAGGGAACTCGGCGTTAGCGTAGCGGTGCCGCAAATCGACTGTCAAACGAGTTGCGGTCGCGCGGAATGTCGCGCGTTCTCTAGGCTTGGCCGGCCATGTCTGCACCGGACGCCGAATCACACGCCGACCTGCGGGGAGCAGCCCACCGGCGGATTCGCAACCGCGCGCTGACGATCGGCGCGAGCGTCGTCCCATTCGGACTGTCCTTCGGCGCATTGTCAGTGCAGGCCCATCTCAACCTCGCCCAGATCTGTTTCCTGTCGCTGGTGCTCTTCTCCGGGGCGTCGCAGTTTGCGCTCGTCAGCGTCATCAGCGGTGGCGGATCGCTCTTCTCCGCCGTCGGCACGGCACTGCTCCTTGGAGCGCGCAACGGTCTGTACGGCGCGCGCCTGAACACGATGCTGCGGCCGCGCGGGTGGCGCCGCTTCGCCATGGCAGAGACAACCATCGACGAGAGCACCGCGATGGCGGTGACCGAAGCATCGGCGGGATATGCCGCGTGGGCGTTCTGGGCCACCGCATTGAGCGTCTACGTGCTGTGGAACGCATCCACCGTCGTGGGGGCGCTGGTCGGGAATGCGCTCGGCTCGCCGGCGGCGACAGGGTTGGACGTCGCCGGCCCTGCGGCGTTCACCGCGCTGCTCGGCCCGCGGCTGAGCAGCACAAGGGTTCGGCTGGTGGCGCTCGGTGCGGGGGTGATCGCGCTCGCGACGGTTCCGCTCGTCCCGGTGGGCGCGCCGATCCTGGTCGGTGCGCTCGGTGCGGTCGCGCTGCTCATGGTGTTCGACCCATGAGGCTGTGGCTCGCCGTCATCGTCGCGTCGTTGGGGTGTGCGGCCCTGAAGTTCGCCGGCTACGTGGTGCCGTCGCGCCTTCTCGAGTCACACCTCGCCCGGCGTGTCCTCGAGGCGCTGCCGGTCGCGCTGTTGAGCGCGCTCATCGCGGTGTCGACGTTCGCGACCGGCAGCCATCTGCTCCTCGACTCCCGCGCTGCGGGGCTTGCGGTCGCGCTTGTCCTCGTGGCGCTGCGCGCGCCCTTCCTCGTGGTGGTGGTTGGAGCGTGCGCCACCGCCGCGGGGGTGCACGCCCTGTGACGATGTCCGCCGCTGAGCCGACCGCTTCAGGTGCGCGGGACTTCGCTCAGCTCCAGGAGGTGGCCGTCGGGGTCGCGGAAGAAGCAGCGGACCTCGTGGCCGTGGTCAACGGGTGGAGTGAGAAACACCGCGCCTCGCGCTACCAGCGTTGCGTAGGCCGCACGGCAATCGGCAACTCGGAAGGTCATCTCGCTGCTGACGCGGTCGGAGTCCTCGGGCGGTGTGAACGTGACGGTCGGCTTGTCCGCCGTCGGCCCGCCTCCGGTGACCAGCAGCAACCATGTCCCTGCGAGCCGGAACACGGCGCTGGTGCCTCCGTACTCGCGCACCAGCTCCGCGCCGACCACATCGCGGTAGAAGTGCACCGCGCGCGCCAGATCGGAGATGACGAGGAGGTGGGTGAGCTCGGATTCTCCAGGAAACTCGCCGGCCGTAACGGTCACCACCGCACGTGGGGCTTGGGCGCTACGAGGACGGCGCCCGAGGGAGTGGCTCCGTGCTGGTAGATCACGTGGATGCTGGGGACGCGCCGGCGGACGGTCCGGCTCAGATGGCCCATGACGCCCCCGGTATCCGCGGGCAGCGTGGCGCTCACATAAGGCTCGTTCTCGACCTCTGAAGCGACCTCATAGCCCAGAGCCGCGAGCCGCGTCGAGTCCCTCGCGAACTCCGTGTCGTGCCAGTAGGCCTTTTCGACCGTCGCGGGGAGCGGTGTGTTGTGGGACAGGCGGCGCGCATCCCTGGCATTGAGCCGGTCCCGGATCCAGACGCCGAAAGACTCGACCGTCATGACATTCGCCTCCCCGGTGGCCGCTGCGATGGCCGGCCGCTGACCAGACGATCATCGCACTCCGGGGCAACAACAACGCACTGGCCGAGCATGGTGCTCAGCCAGTGCGTGGGAGCCCTGCGGGAGACCTATTTGATGTCCACCGCGGGGACGTAGAACGGTGCTGTGTCGCCCGGGGAGCTGGTGGTGTTGTCACCCCATCACGAAGGGCCGGCTGGCGAGTCGATCCGGAAGACGTTGAAACCCGCCGCTCCGCCTTCGGGAGTTGGTCAGTTTGAATGATGCGATCTCGTTAGGCTGACCCTATGATCGGTCTCTTGTGATCCCACTAGCCCAACTCGTCGCCTGGCGGATAGGGGATTTCCGTTTCGGGGGCACGACGATCGTCCTGGGCGCATTCCTGGTTGTGCTCGTCGGCTGCGTTGTGGTCGCGATCCAATTGATGCGGCACTCTAGGCAAGTGGGGCGACGATCTCCTCGATCTTCCAAACGTGATCGCTGACGCCAGCGGCCATAGCGGGAGTCGTGGCGTACGGCTGGGCGAGGCTCATGTGTGGGCGAGCGAAGTTGTAGTACATGAAGTGGAGCGACGCGACGGCGGCAAGGTTCTCGACCTTGCGGGAGAACGCGTTGGTGAGCCGGGTGAACCTGCGCATGCCCATGCGCATGGTGTGGTTCTGACGCTCGACGTGTGAAGTTCCGACCTCATGCAAGCCGGGCGCATCGCTGATGCGCGTGACCTGCTGGCCAATGTACTTGGCCGGACTGTAGCGGTGGTCGGCCTCCGGGTGGCGATCAGGCCCCCCGGGAACGTTGCTGCCACGGGCCGGAGGTGCGTTGATGTTGAACGTGATCGGCGAAGACGGATTCTGGTTCGCTATTCGTCGTGCGACGGATGCACGTCACGGTGCATCCAGAAGGCCGGTCCAAACTGCGTCTCCGCGTCGTTTCCACGTGTGAAGCCGACCTTGGTGTAGAAACCGACCGCGGTGGGATTCGCGATCACGTCGATGCGATGCACACCGAGCGAACGAGCGCGCGTGACGACGTCATCGATGAGCGCGCGACCGACTCCCTGACCCATGCGACCCGGCTCGACGAAGAGACCGTCGAGCTCCTGGGATACGTCGTGAACAGGAAGCACGACCGAGAAGCCGACGATCTGATCCTCGACGACGGTGACCCGGGTCCGGCCCTCGCGCACATCGGCGTCCGGCAGGTGGATCACCTCGGGATGTGCCGCGAGCGCCTCCCGGTAGTCGGGCGCAACCACCGATGCGCGCAGCTGCAGCGCCTCCAGCAGCGGGATCTCGTGCATCTCGGCGTTGCGGATGCTGATCATCAGGGCCATGCGGGTGACCGTAGCAGCGAAGGTCGCATGATCGAGGGGTGAACGCACAGCAGTGGCGCGAGGCGATGGAGGCCTGGGCGCTTCCCGAGCCGATCCTCCGCGCCGCCCCCGAGTCTCCGTGGGGCTTCCCGCTCGAGCCCTTCCGATCGCGCGTCGAGCGGGCGCGGCCCGGAGATCTCACCTACAGCAATCGCCGCGCACTCGACGCGCTGCCGCAAGGAGGGACCGTGCTCGATATCGGTGTCGGCGCGGGCGCTGCGTCGCTGCCGCTCCACCCGAGATGCGCACTGATCACCGGCGTCGATGCGTCCGCAGCGTTGCTCGCCGAGTTCCGGCGCCAGGCGCGTCGGGTGGGGGTGCGTGCCCGGACGATCAACGGCACGTGGCCGTCGATCGCACCGCGCGCGCCCGTCGCCGACGTCGTCGTCTGCAACCACGTCGCCTACAACGTCGCCGACCTGGGTCCCTTTGCGATGGCGCTGACCACGCACGCGCGCCATCGCGTGGTCATGGAGATGACGATCCGCCATCCCACCGCCTGGATGGCCGACCTCTGGATGCGCTTTCACGGGCTGGACCGTCCGACCCGGCCCGACGCGCGTGACGCAGTGTCGGTGCTGCGCAGCCTCGGCCTCTCGGTGCATCGGTACGCGTCGCGCCACCCACGTGGCGCCGGAGGGTTCGAACGGCGCGAAGATGCCGTCGCCTGGATCCGGCGCCGTCTCTGCCTCGATGCGAGCCGCGACGACGAGGTCGCTGTGGCACTTGGCACGCGCCTCGTCCACGAGGACGGGCTCTGGTCTGCCCGACCCCCCGAGGAGCCCGTGGTCACCATCTGGTGGGACGGGGGACAGCCGGTGCAACAAGCCAATCGCGGCGGAGTAGGGTGAAGCTGTGTCAGCGGCACCACGCGCCGGCGCGACGCACGCGCATCAGATCGAATCGAATCCCGATCAGGGACGGCTGGTCGCTGCGCTCTGTCTGATCGCGGCGTTCATGGT
>JBAUTG010000160.1:0-17955 GCA_049582105.1 Candidatus Dormiibacterota bacterium
GTTGACGCAGTGATTGACCAGGTCGATGCCGATCCCGCGGTGACGGCCGGTCGCGATCGCGACCTTGACCTTGGTGCCGACCGAGTCGGTGCTCGAGGCGAGCACCCGGCCGCTCGGGGATCCCGGCTCGAGCGCGAAGAGGCCGCTGAAGGCGCCGATGCCGCCCAGAACCTGCGCGGTATGGGTGGAGGCGATGGTGCGCCGGATCAGGCTGACGGCACGATTGCCCTCATCGATGTCGACGCCGGCATCCGCGTAGCGAAGGTCACCCACGGGCAGAGTGTATCGGCGGCGTGTTTGATGGCGCGGAATGGTCGCGGGGACGCCGCACTTCGGCGAGAGGGTGTCACCATAGAAGCGAATACAACCCCGTCCAGGGATCAGATCCACCAGGTGAATCCAACCGACACTGGCGACCCGAACTATTTCCACAAGGTCGTTGACTGCCAGTGGGCGTGTCCTGCCCACACGAACGTCCCCGAATATATCCGGCTGATCGCTCAGGGGCGGTATACCGACGCCTACATGTCGAACCGGGAGTCGAACGTCTTCCCCGGGATCCTCGGGCGAACCTGCGACCGTCCCTGCGAGCCGGCCTGCCGGCGGTCGCGCATCGACGGCGCGCCGGTCGCGATCTGCCGCCTCAAGCGCGTCGCCTCCGACCTCCGTGGCGACATCGGCGACCGGCTTCCGGTGATCCCGAAGGAGAAGAGCGGGCGCCGGGTCGTCTGCATCGGCGCCGGGCCCGCATCCCTCACCGTCGCCAACGACCTCATGCCGCTCGGCTATGCGGTGACCATCCTGGAGCAGCACGATGTGGCGGGCGGCCTCATGCGGACCAACATCCCGTCCTTCCGGCTTCCGGCTGAGATCCTCGACGAGGAGATCGCGACCATCGTCGACATGGGCGTCGACCTTCGTCTGAATACCGCGGTGTCGAGCCTCCGAGCCCTGCTCGAGCAGGGCTTCGACGCCGTCTTCATCGGCACCGGCGCCCCACGCGGCAAGGACCTCGACATCCCGGGGCGTCACGAGACCGATCGCATCCACATCGGCATCGACTGGCTCGAGTCGATCGCCTTCGGGCACACCGACAAGATCGGCGAGCGCGTGCTGATCATCGGCGTCGGCAACACCGCGATGGACTGCTGCCGCTCGTCACTTCGCCTCGGCGGCAAGAACATCAAGGTGATGGCGCGCCGGCCGCGGGGCTTCTTCAAAGCGTCCTCCTGGGAGCTCGAGGACGCCGAGGAAGAGGGCGTCGAGATCCTCGTCGACCATGCCCCGACCCGGTTCGTCATCGAGGAGGGACGCCTTGTCGGCATGGAGTTCCAGCGCCTCGAGTGGGATGAGCAGGCGCGCCACTCCATGGTGATCGACACGGTGGTGATCCCATGCGACGACGTGATCCTGGCGATCGGCCAGGAGAACGCCTTCCCCTGGATCGAGCGCGACCTCGGACTCGAGGTCGGCGAGTGGGACATGCCCGTCGTCGACCCGGTGACCTTCGAATCCTCGCTACCGGGCGTGTTCTTCGGCGGCGACTCGGCGATGGGGCCGAAGAACATCATCTGGGCCGTGGAGCACGGGCACCAGGCGGCGATCTCGATCCACAACCATTGCGAAGGGGTGGCGACGAGCGAGCGACCCCCGCAGATGCTCAACCTGGTCAGCCAGAAGATGGGGCTCACCGAGTGGAGCTACCACAACGACTACAACCCGTCGACGCGGCAGCGGATGCAGCACGTGGAGCTGACCAGGCGGTTCCAGAGCATCGGCACCGAGGTCGAGGTGGGCTTCTCCGCCGAGCAGACCGCGCGCGAGGTGCAGCGCTGCCTCAACTGCGACATCCAGACGGTGTTCCAGGCTCCGCTCTGCATCGAGTGCGACGCGTGCATCGACATCTGCCCGGTGCAGTGCCTGACGATCACGGAGAACGGCGACGAGGCCGACCTGCGCACCCGGTTGTCCGCGCCCGCGAGGAACCTCGACCAGGCGCTCTATGTCTCGGCGGCGCTGCCGCAGACCGGTCGCGTGATGGTCAAGGACGAGGATCTCTGCGTGCACTGCGGGCTCTGTGCTGAGCGCTGCCCCACCGCCGCATGGGACATGCAGAAGTTCGAGTTGCTCATCCCGCTTGCGATGTCAACGAAGGTTCCGGTGCCGTCATGACCATGAACCCCCAGCTCGCGGAGCGCTCCAGGGTGAACGACTTCGCCATGAAGCTCGCCAACGTGAACGGGACCGGTTCGTCGAGCGCCAACAACCTCCTCATGCGCGCGATCTTCCGGATGGGCGTGCCGGTCTCCGGCAAGAACCTCTTCCCCTCGAACATCCAGGGACTGCCCACCTGGTACGAGATCCGCGTCAACAAGGATGGTCACGTGGCGCGCGCGCGCAAGTACGACGTGATGGTGGCGATGAACGGGCAGACCTACGAGAACGACATCGCCGAGGTCACGAGCGGTGGCTACACGATGTACGACTCGTCATGGCCGCTCGACAAGGCGCTGATCCGCGAGGACGTCACCTATCTCGGCGTTCCGCTCGCGGAGATGTGCAACGAGGTGTTTCGGGGCCCGCGCGAGCGCATCCTCATGAAGAACATCGCCTGCGCGGGCGCGCTCGTCGCGATGCTCGGCCTCGACATGGACGTGATCGCGCAGCTGCTCACCGAGCAGTTCGCCGGCAAGGATCGGCTCCGGGAGTCCAACCAGCTGGCGCTCCGCCTCGGCCACGAGTTCGCGACCTCACACTTCGAGTACCCGCTGCCCTGTCGTGTCGAGCCGATGGACGCGACCAGGGGATCGATCCTCATCGACGGCAACACCGCTGCGGCACTCGGCTGCGTCTACGCCGGCGCGACCGTCGCAGCGTGGTATCCGATCACGCCGTCGACGTCGCTCATGGACGCATTCGCCAAGTACTGCGCCAAGTTCCGGCGCGATCCCGACACCGGGAAGAACAACTACCTGGTGTTGCAGGCCGAGGACGAGCTCGCGGCGATCGGCATGGTGCTCGGCGCGTCGTGGGCCGGCGCTCGCGCCTTCACGTCGACGTCGGGGCCGGGGATCTCCCTGATGCAGGAGCTGCTCGGCATGGGGTACTACGCGGAGGTCCCCGCGGTCGTCTTCGACGTGCAGCGCACCGGTCCGTCGACGGGCATGCCGACTCGCGTCCAGCAGGCGGACATCCTCACCTGCGCCTACGCATCGCACGGCGACACCAAGCACATCCTGCTGTTCCCGGCGAACCCCGCCGAGTGCTTCGAGATGGCGCCGGTCGCCTTCGACCTTGCAGAGCGTTTCCAGACCCCGGTCTTCGTGCTCTCGGATCTCGACATCGGCATGAACGACTGGGTCAGCCCGGCGCTGCAGTGGGACGACAGCTACGTGCCGGACCGCGGACGTGTGCTCGACGCGAGGGAGCTGCGCGAGCTCGAGGTGTTCCATCGCTATGAGCCGGCGGACTCCGAGTCCGTCGCCGCGCGGACGCTCCCGGGGGTCAGCGAGCTCGGCGCCTATTTCACCCGGGGATCGGGACACAGCAGCGACGGCGCGTACACCGAGACTCCCGAGCAGTACCAGGCGGTTGTCGACCGGCTGACCCGCAAGCACGCGGCTGCTGCGGAGCACATTCCGGCGCCCGCGGTGCGCGACGAGGCGCATGCCCCGCTCGGCATCGTGACGCTCGGGAGCTGCGAGCTCGCCGTGCTCGAGGCGATCGGGATTCTCGCCGAGCGCGGCATCGACGCCGACTACATGCGCATTCGCGGCTTCCCGTTCGGGGCGGCGGTGAAGGCGTTTCTCGAGGCACACGCGCGAATCGTCGTCGTCGAGGAGAACCGCGATGCTCAGCTGCGGACTCTGCTGACTCTGGAGACGCCGGTGCCCAAGGACAAGCTCGAATCCGTCCTCGTCTACGGCGGGTTCCCGCTGAGCGCGGAGGACGTCGTCGACGGCGTCGTCCGGATCGTGGGGGACTGACCGATGCCATCGATCGTGAAACCCGCAGTGACCAACCCCGGGCTGGAGCGCAACGCGCTCGGCCTTACGGTTCGCGACTACGAAGGCGGGATGTCGACCCTGTGCGCAGGCTGCGGCCACGACTCCGTCACCGCGGCGATCACGCAGGCACTCTGGGAGACGGCCACGCCCCCGCGTATGATCGCCAAGATCAGCGGCATCGGCTGCTCCGCGAAGACGGCTGCGTACTTCGCACGAGGCGCGCACGGGTTCAACGGCTGCCACGGACGCATGCCACCGATCGCCACGGGCGCGAGCGCCGCGAACCGCGACCTGCTCTGCATCGGCATCTCCGGCGACGGCGACTCGCTCTCGATCGGCCTCGGTCACCTTGCGCACCTCGTGCGGCGCAACGTGCGCATGGTCTATGTGATCGAGAACAACGGCGTCTATGGGCTCACCAAAGGGCAGTTCTCCGCGTCGGCGGACGTCGGGTCGACGACCAAGCGCGGCGAGGCCAACCATCTCCAGCCGATCGATCCCATCTTTCTCGGGCTGTCGGTCGGTGCGACGTTCCTCGCGCGCGGGTTCTCCGGGGACAAGCGCCAGTTGGTGCCGATCTTCCGTGCCGCGATGGCACACCATGGGCTCGCCATCATCGACGTCATCTCGCCGTGTGTCACGTTCAACGACCACGAGGGCTCGACGAAGAGCTACCTCTTCACCCGCCAGCACGACGTGCAGATGACGGTCACCGACTTCGTGCCTCCTGCCGATGAGATCTCGGCAACGATCCCGCCGGACGGCGTGATCAGCATCCCGATGCATGACGGCGCGACCCTGCGCTTCCGCAACGTGCCCGAGGGCTACGACCCCACGGATCGTGTGGGCGTGCTCGAACATCTGATGGCGGCGCGCGGCCGCAAGGAGATCGTCACCGGGCTCCTGTACATCGACGAGGATGGGTCCGACCTGCACGAGCTCGCCAACACCACCGAGCAACCGCTCACGCAGGTGCCGTATTCGAAGCTCTCACCCGGATCGGCAGCGCTCGCGGGGATCGGCTTCCGCTGAAGCCTGCAGCCGGGGGGTCGGCAAGCCCTGGGCTCGGATGCTGACGCGGAGAGAACCCGCGCGAGATCGTCTGCGAGGCACTGTCTTGACAGCGCGCTCACGCCGGGAGTGCGTTGCGGGCTCGCTCCATGAACGTACGCTCGGTGGCGTTCGAGGTGAGCGCGAGGGCCTTCTCGTACGCGCCGCGCGCCTCCTCGTTCCGGCCGACCCTGCTCAGCAGATCCGCCTTGACCGAATGGAGTAGGTAGTAGTCCTCGAGGTCGATGGTCTCGAGCGTCGCGAGCGCGACGGTGGCGCCCTTGACCTGCGCGAGCGCGACGGTGCGGTTCAGCGCGACGACCGGCGTCGGCATCACGGCAAGGAGTTGGTCGTACAGCTGCAGGATCTGCTGCCAGTCGGTCGCGGCAGCGACGGCCGCGTCGGAATGCACCGCGTTGATCGCGGCCTGGATCTGGTACGGACCCGGCCGGTTGCGCCGCAGGCACTCACGCACGATCGCCTGGCCCTCAGCGATGAGATCGTGATCCCACTGTGAACGGTCCTGGTCGGCGAGCAGCACCAGATCGCCGTTCTGCGTGGTTCGGGTGCCCCGCCGGGAATGGCTGAGCAGCATGAGCGCAAGGAGGCCGAGCACCTCGTTCTCGTCGGGCATGAGCCGTGGCGGTCCTCGCGGGCCGCGTCACTCCGGAGACGGTCGATGGCGCGGCGTCGCGCGGTCGTGATGATCCACCCGGCCGGGCTCGGAGGCAGTCCGGTTTCGGGCCATCGTTGCGTCGCAACGATGAACGCCTCCTGGACTGCCTCCTCGGCGATGTCGATGTCACCGAACGATCGGACCAGCACGGCGACGGCGCGGCCGTATTCCCCGCGAAAGACACGTTCGATCTCGGAACCGCTGACCGCCACCATCACCGCAATCAGTCTTGTGCCGCTTCCTGGAATGGACGCACCTCGATGGGCTCGACACAGGCGACGGTCGCCTTCGCCGCCCACGCGAGCGCGGCGTCGAGGTCCTCACACTTGATGACCCAGAAGCCGCCGATGTGCTCCTTACCCTCGGCGAAGGGCCCGTCGGTCGTGAGCACGGCACCGTCCCGGACTCGCACCACGGTCGAGCTCGGCACCGGATCCAGGCCGCCCGCGAAGGCCCACGCGCCTGACGACATCATCTCGACGTTGAGCGCGCTCACGTCCTTGAACATCTTCTCCGTCGCCTCAGGCGAGAGAGTCGGGGTGCCTTCGACGTGGTAGACGCTGAGCATGTACTGCTTCACCGGTAATCCTCCTGGCAACCATCGTGCCTGCTGTGGTTCGGCCGGTCTCGACCCGGCCCATCACCTCCTATACGGAGCATCCCGCCGATAATCGACAGTCTGACCCGACACCGGCACATCTCGTTTCGTTGGCCGGCCGTTTCCTGGTCGTTCCCGATGCGATCTCCTTGATTTGACAGCCATTCCGGACGACCTCTACAGTTCGCCCGCTCGATTCAGTGAGGAGGCTGCGATGCGTCACGGTCCCAGGTTCGTCCGACGCTGCGCGGCGCGCGTCTCATGACGGATATCGACGACCACGGCCGTCCGGAGCCGCCGCTCGTCGCCGACGAGACGGCGACTCTGCTCGGCTTCCTTGACTACCAACGCGCGACCTTCGCGTGGAAGACCGCAGGACTGAACGCGGACGGCCTTGCGGCACAGGTCGCGGCATCGTCGATGACGCTTGGCGGGATGCTCAAGCACCTTGCGCTCGTCGAGGACTACTGGTTCTCCCAATGGCTGCGCGGACGGGACCAGGAGCCGCAGTGGGCCGCGGCGGATTGGGACGCCGATCCCGACTGGGAGTGGCACTCCGCCGCCGCGGACACTCCAGAGCAGCTTCGCGCCCTGTGGACCGGCAGCGTCACCCGCTCACGCGCCATGGTCACCGACGCCCTGGCGGACGGAGACCTCAGCCAGGTCGCGCGGAAGACATGGCCCGACGGGAGGGCGCCGAACATGCGCTGGATCCTCACGCACATGATCGAGGAGTACGCGCGGCACAACGGCCACGCCGACCTCATCCGTGAGTCGATCGACGGGGAGACCGGCGAGTAGGGGACGGTGGGGGGAAGCCACCTTGAGACCAGAGACGTGGTACGCAACCGGTCGTGGGCGCGGTAGACCTCGGCAACGACCTCATCCGGCGATACGTGGTGTGGTGGTACGCCTACGATCCGGAGCGGCACCAGCGCCGCAATCAGGTCGTCGCCGCTGTGGACAAGAAGCGGGAGTTCATGCGTCTCATCAACTCGCTCAACGAGGACCTGCAACGCAGGCGGGCCGCAGGCGAAAGCGTCGATCCTCGGGAGCACTACGGCGGGGTCGTGCTCGAGCCGGGGCACCTGGCCCGTGCGAAGAACGGCCACCTGTTGAAGAGCGCAATGAAGCGGGCCCAGAAGTACGGGACGCCAATCCCCGAAGCGCTCTTTGCGTTGCCTTCTGACATTGGCGTATTGCGCGCGGTGCGCGTCGACCACACGGATGGCGAGGCGGAGGCGACATAGCCAGGGAGTCACCGGAGCCGACGTCCCCGCGCCCAGCCACGCCGAGGCGTCAAGGACACGACGACTCAGCTCAGGAGAGCCGCCACCGTCGCGGGATCAAAGTTGCCGCCGCTCAGCACGAGCACCGTCGGGTGCTCGGCGGTGCCGGCCGGGACGCGGCCGGTGAGGTAGGCGGCCAGCGCGAGAGCGCCGGTCGGCTCGATCGCGAGCTTCAGGGTCGTCCAGGCGACACGCAGCGCTGCCGTGAGCTCGTCCTCGGAGACGGTGACGATGTCCCGCACGAGCGCGTCGGTGACGATGACCTCGAAGTTCCGCCGGCCGATCGACTTCGACTTCACTCCCTCGGCAAGCGTCGCGGGATCCGACTGGAGCGTGTGCAATGTTCCGGTTCGCAGGCTCTCGGCCGCGTCGGCCGCGCTCTCCGGTTCCACGCCGACGAGGACCGTTTCCGGTGAGAGCACCGACAGCGCCAGCGCGATACCGGAGATCTGACCGCCGCCGCCGATCGGGACCACGACCACGCCGGGTGCCGGCATGTCCTCGAGGATCTCGAGGCCGACGGTCCCGGCTCCGTGCACCACGTCCCAGTCGTCGTAGGGATGGATGAGCCGCAGTCCTTGCTCGCGCGCGATGCCTTCAGCGATCTCCTCTCGATTGTCGTAATCGACACCGTCGGAGACGACTGTTGCACCGAACGATCGGATGCCGGCCACCTTCGCAGGCGTGACGCCTTCGGGCACGACGATCGTCGCCGGCAGGCCCGCGCGCTTCGCGGCGCAGGCGATCGCCTGACCGTGGTTGCCGGAGCTGTGCGTGATCACACCGGCAATATCCGGCTCGCGCTCGAGGAGGCTGAGCACCGCGTTGAACGCACCGCGAGCCTTGAACGAGCCGGTCAGCTGCAGCGATTCGGGCTTGACCATGACACCGTCCCCAAGGTCACACCAAAGCAGTGGCGTCCTGCGGACATGGCCACGAATCCGTTGTGCCGCCTCGCGAATCTGCTCGAGATGTTCGACGCCCGTGGTCGGTGCGGTGGATGGCACGAGGTCAGGCGTGGGCTAGGAGACTGCGGCGACCGGGATCTCGAGCGCGAGCTTGTCCATCTCGAGCTGCGCGGGAACATCGACGGGGTACGAGCCGGTGAAGCAGGCGTAGCAGAAGCCGTTGCCGTCGGGCTTGCCCATCGCGCGGCGAAGGCCGGCGAGGCTGAGGTATCGCAGCGTGTCAGCACCGAGCATCTCTCCGATCTCGCGCTCGGTATGACCCGCCGCGATCAACTCGCGTCGCGATGCGATGTCGATGCCCATGAAGCAGGGCCAGGCGATCGGCGGCGACGCGATGCGCATGTGCACCTCGGTCGCGCCGGCGCGGCGGAGCTCGTCGATGATGCGGCGCGAGGTCGTCCCACGCACGATCGAGTCGTCGACGAGCACGACCCGGCGTCCCTCGAGCACGTGACGCATCGGATTGAACTTGAGGCGAATGCCGGCCTCGCGCAGACGCTGCGTCGGCTGGATGAACGTTCGCGTGATGTACCGCGACTTGATCATGCCCTCGGCGAACGGCAGGCCGGCCTCCTCGGCATAGCCGATCGCGGCGGGCGTGCCGCTGTCGGGGAGCGTGATGACGATGTCGCCGTCAGCAGGCGCCTCACGCGCGAGCTCGCGGCCCATCTGACGCCGTGCCTCGTACAGGGATTTGCCCATCATCACGCTGTCGGGCCGCGCGAAGTAGATGAACTCGAACGAGCACATCGCGCGGTGCGCGGTCGCGCGCTGGATCTTGGTGCTGCGCATCCCCGTCGAGTCGACGGTGACGATCTCTCCCGGCTCGATCTCGCACAGGAAGGTGGCGCCGATGACATCGAGCGCGCATGTCTCGCTTGCGATGACGTAGCCGGTTCCGCCCGGCGCGTCGACGTCGCCGAAGCGACCGAGGCAGAGCGGGCGGATGCCGAGCGGATCGCGCGCGGCGACCAGCGAGTCCTTGGTGAGGAACACGAGGCAGTACGCACCCTCGATGCGCGGCAGCGACTCCGCGAGCGCATGCTCGAGTGAATCGGCGCGCGTCTGCGCGAGCAGCGCCCCGATCACCTCGGTGTCGCTCGTCGTCTCGAACACGACGCCTTTCGCCGCAAGCTCATCGCGGAGCTTCGTGGCGTTGACGAGGTTGCCGTTGTGCCCGATCATCACCGGTCCGATGTCCGGATGGTCCATCCGCATCGGCTGCGCATTGCTCAGCTTTGCGCTGCCGGTCGTGCTGTAGCGCGTGTGACCGATGGCGATGTAGCCCTTCAGGCTGTCGATCGTCTCCTGGTCGAAGACCTGCGAGACGAGACCCATCTCCTTGCTGACACGGATCTGGTGCCCGTCGCTCACCGCGATGCCGGCGGACTCCTGTCCGCGGTGCTGGAGTGAATAGAGACCGAAGTACGTCAGGTTGGCGACGTCTTCTCCGGGATGGAACACCCCGAAGACGCCGCATTCCTCGTGGAAGTGGTCGTCGTCGAAAGCGTCCATTCCCGCCTGATCACTCACGTTCGATCAACGCTCCTTCGTGCGCGCGCCGCACGTCCCGGAGTGGCACGTCGAGACAACCCGTCACGCACACACGCTCGCCACCTACGGAACCCAGCCCACGAAGTGGGACGGAGTGCCGGCCGGCCAGCTCATGCAATCGCACCAGTGCCTCCCTGGCGAAGCTGATGAGGAAACGAGATTGACTCTCACCGAACAGTATACCGGCCTCTCTCTCGATCAACCCTCCAAGCTGCCCCATCTCTCGAAGGTCAGCGAGCTCGTCGATGCCGATCCACGCGCCTATGTCGCCCAGCAGACACGACTCGGCAAGTGCGATCGCGATTCCCCCTTCGGCACAGTCATGCGCAGAGTGGAGGAGTCCGGCCGAGATCGCCTCGAGCACGAATTGCTGCACGCGGCGCTCGAGATCCATGTCGAGGACGGGCGGCGTGCCGCGGTTCACCTTGTGGGCGATCCGCTGATATTCGCTCCCGTCGAGCTCGTCGCCGACCGGACCGACGAGTGCGATCAGGTCACCTTCGGCACTAAATCCCGCCGTGCAGCGGCCGGTCACATCGTCGATGAGGCCGACCATGCCGATCACCACCGTCGGATCGATCCCCGTGCCACCGGTGTCGTTGTAGAGGCTCACGTTGCCGCTCACGACCGGGATCCCAAGACCGCGGCAGGCCTCACCGATGCCCTCGATGGCATCGTGCAGGTCCCACCACACGGAGGCCTGCTCCGGGTTGGCGAAGTTGAGGCAGTTGGTGATCGCCACCGGCTTCGCGCCGGTTGCGACGACATTGCGCGCCGCCTCGCACACGGCGATCATCGCGCCCTGCTTTGCGTCGAGCGCCGTGTACCGAGCATTCCCGTCGGTGCAGAGCGCGAGCCCCACCGAGGACCCATCCACTCGCACCAGTGACGCATCGCCGCCGGGGAGGATGACCGTCGAATCACCGAGTTGATGGTCGTACCGCCGGTAGACCGGTGCGCGGCTGCCCAGGTTCGGGCTCCCGATCAGCCCGATCAGCGCCTCATCGGGCGTCCACGATCGCATTGGAAGCGGAGTGGTCGCCGCCTCGTCCTCGGGCCGCTGAGCCGGCGGGATCGGACGCGGCCCGGGCGCTCCACGCGGTGGGGCGCCGTCCACGAGGAGATCGAGTGGCAGATCACAGACGTGCTCGACCCCGTCGCGAACCACAAAGCGCTGATCGCCGAGGATGACCCCGATCACGTCGGAATGCAGGTCCCAGCGCTCGAACACCGCTTGCAGCGCCCGCACGTCGCTCGGTTTGGCCACGATGAGCATCCGCTCCTGCGACTCGCTCAGCATCACCTCGTACGGCGTCATCCCGGTCTCGCGACGCGACGCGCGTGCGACGTCGATCTCGATACCGCAGCCGCCGCGATGCGCAAGCTCCGCAGTGCTGCCGCAGAGCCCCGCCGCGCCGAGATCCTGCATGGCGATGACGCGCGGATCGCCCGCAAGTTCGAGGCACGCCTCCATGAGACATTTCTCCAGGAACGGATTGCCGACCTGGACCGCGGGACGGCGAGCGGCGCTGCTTGCATCGAGCACCACCGACGCGAAGCTCGCGCCGTGGATCCCGTCGCGACCGGTGTCGGCGCCGACCAGCAGCACGAGGTTGCCGGGCCCGCTCGCCTTGGCGCGGACCATCCGGCTCTGCTCAACGATGCCGACACACATCGCGTTCACGAGACAGTTCGTCCGGTACGACTCGTCGAAATACAGCTCACCGCCGACGGTCGGCACGCCGATGCAGTTGCCGTAGCCACCGATCCCCGCCACCACGCCGTCGAAGAGATGGCGTTGGTGTGGCTCGTCGAGCGGCCCGAAGCGCAGCGAGTCGAGGAGCGCGATCGGTCGCGCGCCCATCGTGAAGATGTCGCGCAGGATGCCCCCCACGCCGGTCGCCGCGCCCTGGTACGGCTCGATGGCGCTCGGGTGATTGTGTGACTCGATCTTGAAGACGCACGCAAGGCCGTTGCCGATGTCCACCGCGCCCGCGTTCTCGCCCGGACCCTGCAGCACCATGGGTCCCGTGGTCGGCAACGACCCGAGCAGGGGTTTGCTCGTCTTGTAGCTGCAGTGCTCGCTCCAGAGCGCGCCGACGATGCCGAGCTCGAGGCGATTCGGTTCGCGCCCCAACTCGGTAACGAGGTGCTCGTACTCGCTCCGCGTGAGCGCAACCTCGGCAAGCTCGGCGTCGGTGGGTGCGACGAGCTGGGCTCCGGTCACGACACCGCTACGGGCACAACACCACGACCGGCAATCAACTTCGCGACGCTGTCGAACAATCGCAGCCCATCCGCCGACCCGAGCAACTCCTCGCACGCCCGTTCAGGATGCGGCATCATCCCAAGCACATTCCGTCGCTCATTCACGATGCCCGCAATATCACGCATCGACCCGTTCGGCGACGCGGCGCCGACCGGCGACCCATCGCGAGCCACATACCGGAACGCCACCCGATCCTCGCGCTCAAGAAGATCGAGCGTCTCCTCATCCGCAACGTACCGTCCTTCCCCGTGCGAAACAGGAATCTGCAGGACGGAGCCCAGTTCGCATCCGGCAGTGAACGCGGTGTCAACCGTCTCAACACGCAACCATGTCGCTTCGCATCGATACTCCAGCGACCCATTGCGTGTCAGCGCTCCAGGCAGCAGATGCGCCTCGCAGAGGATCTGAAACCCGTTGCAGATACCCCAGACGAGTCCCCCAGCATTCGCGAACTCGATAACAGACTCCATCAGGGGCGCGAACCGCGCCACCGCACCTGCTCGTAGGTAATCGCCATAAGCGAAGCCGCCGGGCAGGATGATGCAGTCGGAGTTCTGGAGATCCCGGTCCTTGTGCCAGAGCATGACCGCTTCGTTGCCCGTCAGCTCGACAGCGTGCTTGCAATCCCGATCCGACCACGTTCCGGGAAAGACCGCGACTCCAAACCGCATAACTACCCGCTCACTCCGGATGCGGAGGACTCGGACGGAGCGAGGGCATCGCGGAGCCCGGGTGGTCCCCCGGGCGAGCGTGAGCGGCGGAACGGCGAAGGCGTTCCGACCGCGTCCCTCCGCGCAGTCCGAGTCCTCCCCATCCGCGGCACCGTCAAGGCATGACCTCGGTAAGAACCCGCGTCGACTCGATACGCGAATCCTCGATCACGGTATTGCGGAGCAGCTGCTCGCACATGCGCTCAACCTGCTCGCGTGCGTCGGCTTCGGTGTCCGCCTCGACCTCGAGCTCGATGCTCTTGCCAACGCGGACTGAGCGGACTGAGCCAAATCCGAGTCGATGCAGACCATCGCGCACCACGAGCCCCTGTGGATCGTTGACGACCGGTTTCAGCGCGACGACGACCGCGACCGCGAAGATCACTGGGCAACCATCTCCGTGAGGTCGATCCCGCAGATGCGCCGTGCAGCTTCGACGTAACGCTGAGTCGTCCCTTTCACGACGTCCTCGGGAAGCGCAGGACCCGGATCTGTCTTGTCCCAGCCGAGCTTCTCGACGTAGTCGCGGACGAATTGCTTGTCGAACGACACGGCGGGCTGCCCTTCCTTCCACTCCGAGATCTCCCAGAAGCGGGAGGAGTCAGGCGTGAAGATCTCGTCGATCAACGTCAGTGTGCCGTTGATGAAGCCGAATTCGAACTTCGTGTCCGCGAGGTAGATGCCCTGGTTCTCGCAGCGCGCGGTCGCGAAGTCGAAGAGTCGCAGCGACGCGGACTCGAGCTGATCGGTCAGCTCCTGGCCGACGAGCCTGCGCAGCTGCTCGCGCGAGATGTTCACATCGTGGCCGTCGTCCTTCTTGATCGCCGGCGTGAACCGCGGCGACGGCAGGCGCGACGAGTCCTGCAGTCCCGGCTGCAGCGCCTCCCCGGCGAGGGTGCCCTTGTCGCGATATTCCTTCCAGCCGGAGCCGCTGATGAACCCACGCACGACGCATTCGACATCGATGCGCTGCGCGCGCGCGACGTGCATCGATCGCGGCAGCCAGTCGCTGCGCACCGCCTCGGGGATCTCCTCCTCGACATCGGCGAGGAGATGGTTCGGCATGATGCCTTTGGTCTGGTCGAACCACCACCGCGACATCTGCGTCAATACCGTCCCCTTCCCGGGAATCGGCGTGGGCAGCACGACGTCGAAGGCGCTCAAACGGTCGGTTGCGATCATCAACAGCGATCCGTCGGCCAGCTGAAAGGTGTCACGCACCTTGCCGCGACGGAACAGGTTCAGTCCTTCGATATCGGCCGAGCTCAACACCTGCATCAGTTCATCCTCCCGCCGGCGATGCCGGCCTCCGCGGAGAGCAGCGACGGTTCTGCCGCCACTGCCGTGTCTGGTGGCAACGTGGAAAGTCCCAGCCGCCTGTACGTCTCATCAATGTGCGCGAGATACGGCTCCACATCGAAGCAGTGTGCGATCGTCGTCTCGGAGAGCGCCTCTGAGATCCCCGGATCCGCTGCGACCAGATTGCGAAACGGTGCCTCGTCGTCGCGTGCTCGGGCCGCGAGTGACTGCACGGCTCGGTATGCGCGCTCGCGCGACCACCCGGCTTCGACGATCAGCGCGGTCAGTACCTGCTGCGAGAACACGATACCGCCATGGATCTGGATGTTCTCGGCCATGCGCTCCGGTTTGACGCGCAGTCCCGCGACGATGCGGGTCGAGAGTCGCACGATGTAGTCGGCGAGCGCGCACGCGTCCGGCAGGATCACGCGCTCGGCCGATGAGTGTGAGATGTCCCGCTCGTGCCACAGCGCGACGTCCTCCATCGCGGTGACGGCGTAGCCGCGAAGGACACGCGCAAGCCCGACCACGCGCTCGCAGAGGATGGGATTGCGCTTGTGCGGCATGGCCGACGAGCCCTTCTGGCGCAGCCCGAACGGCTCCTCGACCTCGTCGACCTCGGTGATCTGCAGCAGGCGTATCGTCGTCGCGAGCCGTTCCAGCACTGCACCGAGCAGCGCGAGCGCCGTGACGAAGGATGCGTGCCGGTCGCGGGCCAGAACCTGCGTGGCCACCGGTGCGACCGTGAGGTTGAGGCCGGCGCACACGTGCTCCTCGATCTCGGGCGGAACGCTCGCGTGCGTGCCGACAGCGCCGGTGATCTGACCGACGGCGATCTCCGCCGTCGCCGCGGCCAGCCGCGTCCGAGCGCGGCGGACCTCGTCGACGAAGTTGGCGAGCTTGATGCCGAGGGTGAGCGGCTCCGCGTGAACCCCGTGGGTCCTCCCCATCATCACGGTGAGCCGGTGATGCTCCGCCTGCTCGACCAGCGCCGAGACGAGCGACTCCGTGTCCTCATCGATCACTCCCGCGGCGTCGCGGAGCTGGGTCGCCAGCGCCGTGTCCACCACGTCCGACGACGTCAGACCCAGGTGGAAGTAGCGTCCCGCCTCGCCGACGGTCTCCTGGACCGCGGCGACGAAGGCCGCGACGTCGTGGCCCTGCTCCGCCTCGAGCTCCGCGATCCGCGCGGCATCGACACTCGCGCTCTGCAGTGCCGTCAGCGCCTCGATCGGAATGCGACCGAACTCAGCCCATCCTTCACACGCCAGCAGCTCGACATCCAGCCATCGCTGCAGCCTGGAAGCGTCACTGAAGATCTTCGCGATCTGCTGCGGGGCGTACCGGGGGATCACGTACGGTCATTCTATCGGGGTGACGGACGGCACCTCCCTGCCCCTGGTCATCGCCCATCGCGGCGCCTCTCGCGACGCCCCGGGAAACACACCGGCGGCGTTCGATGCCGCGATCGCGCTCGGCGCGGACGCGGTCGAGCTGGACGTGCGCCGCACGGCTGACGGGGTGCTCGTCGTCCACCACAACGCGTCGCGCCGCGGTGTGCCTCTGGCACTGCTCACGTACGCGGCGCTCGTGCACAGGAGCCGCCACGAGCCACCCACGCTGGACACCGTGCTCGATCTCTGCGAAGGGCGGATCGCCCTTGACGTCGAGATCAAGGAGCCCGGGTACGAGGCGGAGGTCATCGAGAAGACCTCGTCACGTTTTCCACGCGAGCGGCTTCTGTACACGTCCTTCCACGAGTCGGTGATCAGCACGATCAGGCGTCTGGATCCGACCGCCCGCTGCGGCCTTCTGCTCGGCCCGGGGCGGTTGCGGAGCCGTGCCCAGCGATTCGAAGGGCTCCCGTTCGATCTCGCCGAGCGGTGTGGCGCCGATCTCCTCGCGGTGCACCAGTGGCTGGCACCGGTTCGAGGGCGGAGCCGCCGCGTTCCCGGGAGGGGGCTGCTCGCCGAGGCGATGCAGCGCAAGTTCCCGATGATGGTCTGGACCGTCAACGGGCCACAGCGATTGCACGCGTATCTCGCGGACGGGCGCGTGGCGGGGATAATCACGGACCTGCCCGGCCTCGCCCTCGAGGCCCGGAGGGAGATCGCGCTCGGCGGCGCACAGGAAGAATTCATGCCAGGCCACGTAACCGGACTCTCACGGCCGGCGTTGACTGATCGAGTGCGCCCGGTGATCCCGAGATGACGCTACCTCGGGCGTATGAGGATCAACTTGTCGAGCGTGCCAAACAGGACGCCGCCGCATTTGGGGAGCTGTACGACCACTACTTCGGGCAGATCTATCGGTTCGTCTTCAGCCGCCTCCGCGACCAGGATGCCGCCGAGGACGTGACATCGGAGGTCTTCTTCAAGGCCCTCCGCGCGATCGGGCGATACAAACCCGCAGGCCACCCCTTCAGTGCCTGGCTCTACCAGATCAGTGTCAACGCAATCAATGATTACTACCGAAGCCGCAAACCGACCTCGAGCCTCGACAGCGCCATCGCTGTCGCTGACCCGGCTCGCCCTGTTGACGAACGGGTCGTGGACAGCGCCGAGGCGGCTCGCATCTGGGAGGCCATCGACGACCTCCCGCCACAGCAGCGTGCGGCCATGACGCTCAAACTCGGTGAGGACCTGAAGCTGGCGCAGATCGGCGAGATCCTGGGCAAGAGCGAGGGGGCGGTGAAGCTGCTCATCCATCGCGGGATGATCGGTGTCCGGCTCCGGCTCGGCGTCGTGGCGACCGTCGAGGAGCAGAGCTGATGGCCTGGTTCGGTGGCTGGATCGATCCCGAGCTCGAGGAGCTGTTCCGCGACGATCCCGAGCTGCTCGAGACGGCGCAGCTGGTGCATGCCGCCGCCCGTCCCCAGGTGGAGGCCGATCCGCGCTTCCGCAACCGGCTTCGCGGGCAGCTGCTCGCCGAGGCCGCCCGTGGCCGCGGAGTGCGCCGCTGGTGGCGCCTTGGACCCACTCACGTCGCATGGGGTGGCGCGGCAGTCGGCGTGGTCCTCATCGGCGCGACCGTCCTCACCTTCCTCTCGAACCACCCGGCCGATCGCACCATCACCGCGATCTCGGATCTGACGGCACAGCACTCGGTGAACCCGAACAACGTCATCCAGGTCCGGTTCAACCAGCCGATGGACCAGAAGGCGGTCGAAAGCGGGGTCCACATCCAGCCGGCGACCGAGGTCTCGTACTCGTGGAGCGGCAACAACCTCGTGATCACCCCGGTGCATCACCTGAGCGGCAACACCCCGTACACGGTGACGATCGCGAAGAGCGCCATCCGCGCCGCCTCCGGCGCGACCGCGGCGACACCGATCAGCATCCGGTTCGCCACCGCGCCGACCCCCCAGGCACCGCCATCGGCGCCCCCGGCACTCATCCCCGTCGTCGTCGGGCAGGCCGGCACCGGCGGAGACGGACTCGGGGGGTCCCTCCTCTTCGCACCTGATGGGTCGCTCGTCGCAACCGACGGTGCGCTGCCGGCCGCCGCGGCCGCGCCCTCACCGCCGGCCTCCGCG
>JBAUTG010000161.1:0-12287 GCA_049582105.1 Candidatus Dormiibacterota bacterium
GGGGAAAGATCGGATCCCGTAGGTCGCTGTGAGAAGCCAATGGTCCGCAGACCGGGAGGTGGCGGGAAGAATCGGCGAAGGAACCAGGGCCATGCGTAGGCCCTGCCGTAGAGGCCAACCACTCCGATGCCGCACAAGCCTCCGAGCACGATGAGCGCAACGCCAAGGCGAGGGTTTGGCCCGAACCCGGCTACACCGATCCCGAGCGGGATGATGGTAAGCGTGGCTCCGACTAGGAGACGGCGTAGCACTCAGCGATCATAACCCGGGTAACGTCAGCGCAAAGTAGAGCGCTGAAACACAGGATTCGGTACAAACACTGGCGGCAGCGCACGTCTAGAACCCGCAAAATTTACGACGCGTAAGGCCGCCTGCTGCACGTCAGCATTTTGGGGCGGCTCAGCGTCGCATCGTGATGCTGAGACGTACGCCACCACAGCCATGACATCATCCCGGCAAACTTGGCGGGAACTTGTGGTGCCGAAGGCTAGGGACAACTCCACGGCCCATCAACGCTGAGCGTAGGACCGGGCACGACAGTCTGGCCATTGGAAGCTTGGACGCCTACGGAGGAGGCTTGGAGGATGGCGCTCACGGTTCCCGACCGTCCGTTGCCGCCGGTAACGTTTACAGCCCCGCCGACCGACTCCCAGAATGTGCCGGTCGTGGACTGGAGGACGGCAACCTTTGGCACGTCATTCCTACCAAGCGCAAACTGCCACGGGACCAAGGAGTACATGCCCGGACCAGTGTAGAAGCCAGCGTTGAGTTCGATGTAGAGGACGATCACCTGGTTGCCCCCAGCGAAGCGCAGCACGGCATCAAGGACGCCACTGCTGACGCTGATCGAGCATGTTGAAGTCTTGTCTGGCGCCGCCGTGGCACATGTGTTGATTACTCCCGTCAGTCCCAACCCGTTAGACGCGCAACCCAGCGGCGTTGGTGTCGGTTCCGGTGTGAACGTGGCCGGATGGCTGTGGATCGGTGGCGCGCCGTGGAAACCGATTCCCCCAGTGACGAGCCAAGACACAGAGCCGAACACGACGACAAAGCCCGCCAGCCAGAGTAGGAGCTTGGTTCGATTTGGCTGGCCTGAGGTGCTCATGGGTACGTCCTTGGAGCGACTATACCGCCGTGGTGCTCGGCTAAATCTAACCAATGGCACAGAGGTTATCGGCCTACTGTGCCTGCCCTTACAGACCCACTCTAGCCCCGCCATGTGGCGATGGCGCAGTGCAGTCAGCAGGCGTGCAGGATGATGAGTACGCCCTCAGCGAACAGCACGACGAGCGACACGAGCACGACGACGCCGTAGAGCAGCCTCATGCGAACAGACGACGATACGATGCCAACGCCCGTTCGGTGCGCATCGACGCCCCGTAGCGCTGCAGCATCGATGCGCTGCTCCACCCTAGGATGCTACAGACATCGAGTTCCGACATGCCAGCGGCGAGCTTGGCGTGAGTGGCGCTGTGCCTGAGCAAATGGGGATACAGTCGGGTACTGATACCCGCCATGGCCGCCCGCCTCTGCAACGCCTGACGAACACCTCCGCCCGTCATGACGCCGAAGTGGCCTAAGAGTAGTGCAGGCAACGCTGCACGACGGTGCGACGCCCTCACACGCATGTAGCGATCGATGGCCACGCAGACTGCAGCAGTCAGGGGCACCACACGCGTTCCTGTCTTACCCGTCACTGTGGCGATGCCCTGCTCGATGTCCACGTCCTGCAGGCGCAGCCCGACGAGTTCACCACGGCGCATCCCTGTGCTGGCCAGCAGGAGCACGATCGCCATGTCACGCCGTTCCTCGAGGCCTCTGCCCTTGCACGCCGTCAGAAGCCGCTCAAGGGTGTCGCTGTCAACGACTGGTGGAGGCGTCAGAGGAACACTAGGGGCGTGCATCCTCTGCATCGGCGAAGCGTCGAGTTCCTCCTCCTCTACGAGCCAACTGCAGTACGTCCGTAGCACTCTGTAGTGGCCCGCTGCCGTCGCAGGGGCGCATGTGGCCAGTAGATGGACGACGTACGCCTCAAGGTTCGGACGGCTCCATTCGCTGGGCGCTGTCGGCCATCCCTGCGTGACGCAGTAGTCGTGCCAGAAGCGTATCGCTACCTCATACCGTGCCACCGTACCGGGTGCCCGACGCCTTGCCACCAGGGAGCGGCGATACGATTGCCAGAGCGAATCCAGGCTGACTGCAGGTTGCTCTGTAGCAGCCGCTTGGCTCGAACCTGCAACTTCTACCGGCGAACTCAACCTGAGTTCGGCCATGGGGAGTGCGATAGCACTTCCCAAGTTGGGAAGGTTGCACTCTACCATTGAGTTACTCCCGCATCTCGCCTTAGAGCGTTTCCTCTGAAAAAGTGAAGTAATGCGCCCAGCGCCCCAACCGTCGAGAGGGAGGCTCGGCGAGGGGCAATGGTAGACCACCGCTGACTTACTCAGGGGTGGTCGTGAGCCCTACGAGCGCTCGGCGCGGAGTACCCGCATGAGGCGATCATGGGCATCGTCGGAGCCGAGGTCGTTGTAGTGCTCGCGGATCATGGCCTCGCTGCCGTGGCCGAGGATCATCCCCACGACGATCGTGCTCTGCCCGCTCATGAGGAGCCAGCGGCAGGCACTGTGCCGGAACACGTAGGGGTTCACGGCGGAGCGGATGCCTGCATTCAGCGCCAGGGCACTCACCATCTGGCGGACACCTGGGACCGTGAGGGCTTCGCGTTCCCCAGTGCGCCGGTCACGACGCTGCCCAATGAAGATCGGCTCATCGTCACCACCATGAGCCAGCGCGCGCAGGCGTGCGTACATCTCCCCCGTTATCGGCACGTCGCGCCCGTCGGTGCTGCTGGTGATGCGCACGTAATGGCGGGGCCCCTCGCGCCGCAGATCACCCTTGGTAATGCTCACGAGTTCCCCAGAGCGCATCCCGGTGTCGGCAAGCAACCGAATGATCACACGGTCGCGCTCGGTCTCGGCGGTGTGTTCCAGAAGCGCTATCTGGTCACGCCCCAGGGTGATCACCTTGCGCCCGGGTGGCTGGCGTAACCGCAACTTCGGGGCGGTTGTCTTGTGGACGTTGGCGTACCACTTGACGAACTGCTTGGTCGCTTTCTGATACGTCCACACCGTGTTGTCCGCGAGTGGCGAGCCATCCCGCTTCGTGCGACCGCGGATAGCGGCGGAGTAGCGATTCAGCGTGTCCTGGTCAATGCTCGCGGCGCTGGTGATGCCCTCGCCCTGGCACCACGGCAAGAGCACTGCAAACAGCGAGTAGCCATACGAGTGCTTGATCGTGGACGGCTTCACGCGATGCAACCGACAGTGGTCGAGGTATGCCTGGACTTCAGTCGCAAGATCGCTGAGCGGAGTCTTCACCACCCTTGATTGTGAGCCAGGCTGCGGTTCCCTCAGGCGAAGTGCAAAGCTGCGATCAGCCCGGGGTCACGGGGACCACGCCCCACGTGTGGCCGCCATCGCGCGTCATGAGGAGTTGCAAGCTCTCCGGGTACGGCGGCTGCCCGTGGATCACGACGCCCTGCAGCGGCGTGGTGAATCCGAGATCCGAGAGCCCTAGGCCTCCGTCGCCGAATGTCGCCGTCGTGGTCCACGTGAGGCCACCATTGAAGCTCGAGTACACGAACGTGGCACCGGACGACGCAGCAACCGCGACGGTTCCAGGCGAAGCCGCGACCGTCTCGAAATCGCCGCTCAAGGGCGGGTCGGTCATCAGCCGGTAGCTCGCGCCGCCATTCGTGGAGACGTACAAGGATTTCTCCTGCGACCCGGCGGCAAGCCCACCGCTGCAGACGACGTAGTCGATGACTGACGTAGCCGCGGCCACCGTCGCGACCGAATCCGACGGACACGGCTGCGGCTCGCTGCGCCAAGTCAGGCTATTCGAGCTCCGATAGAGCGTCGACAGTGCCTGGCTTCCCTCGGGAGTCACGACTGCGGGATGCAACGACACCCAGAAGACTCCCTGTGCGAGCGAGATATTCCCCGCGAACCCGGCCCACCCGGTGGCCACGCCGGATACGGGATGCCACGAGTCGTCGGTAACCGGGCTCTCGAAAAGCACGACCGGACCGTAGGTGTTGGGGTCGGTCGCCTCCGGGATCTCGGCGTACACGCGGCCGTCTCCCGCCTCGAGCGCCCCGACCGTGCTGCCCGGCGCGTCGAGTCCCTGGAACTGGATCCGTGTCCAAGTTCGGCCGGCGTCGTGCGTCGAATAGAGCTGCGGACCGGATATCCATCCGTCGTCACCGTCAGCGAACCGAAGCTGCCACTGACCGAAGGTTGAGAGTGCAGAGACGTTCCCACCCGGAATCCAGTTCCACGACAGTCCGGCGTCGACGGTCTTCGCCAGCCGCAGACAGGGCTTTGCGCCGCACAGGGAGAGTCCGAGCACCCATCCGACTCCGGGGGAGATGAACGTCACCGACTCCGGGTGGATCGAGGTCGCCGACAGTCCTGCGCTCGAAGGCGTGGGTATTGGGAGCGGAGTCGGCACAGGCGTGGGCGTCGGCGTTGCGGTCGGCGTTCGCGTTGGCGTGGGCGAAAGCGCCACCGCCGGCGACGAGTGCGTTATCAGCGACGTCGGAGCCGGACTGCACCCCGCCGACACCAGCGCGGCAACGAAGCAGAAAGTTCGAGCGGTGACCATCGTGACGGTGGAACGCGCGAGGCCAAGATCCCGTTCCGATGCCCGCTTCTCGTCACGCTCTTGTCACGAACGAGACCACCCGGCGGGCCATGATGCAGCCATGTACCGGCTCCGACCAGGCGCGCCCGCCCTCCGCGCCGGCATCGCCTCGGCGTGCTCGCTGCTGGTCCTGACGGCCTGCGGCGGCGCGGCGGCGCAGCCGACACCGACTCCCGCCGGCGGCGGTCTCCTCGCCGACGTTCCTCACATCCTCGGCTCGCCGATCCCCACCGTCTCGACGACAGCGGTGAAGCCGAGCGCGACCATCCCGCTCAAGCACCTCAACACTCCTGCACCGACCGGGAAACCCGCCCCCGCGCCGCCGCCGGTCACGGCGCTCACCAAGATCGGCGGCTGCCAGGTCTTCCCTGCGAACAACCCATGGAACGAGAACGTCTCGACTCTCCCGGTGAATCCAATGTCTTCGCAGTACATCGCGAGCATCGACCTCACCAAACAGTTCCTGCATCCCGACTTCGGATCGAATCCGACCTACGGCATCCCCTTCACGGTCGTGAACAAGTCGCAGCCGTTCGCGCCGATCACGATCACCCCGTACGCGAGCGAGAGCAACCCGGGTCCGTACCCGATCCCGCTCAATGCGCCGGTCGAGTCGGGTAGCGATCGCCACGTTCTCGTCATCGACACCGGCAACTGTCATCTCTATGAGATGTACGACGCACGCCAGGTCGGGACTGGCTGGACCTGCGCATCGGGTGCGATCTTCAACCTCAACAGCAACGCGCTGCGCCCCGAGGGATGGACATCGGCGGACGCCGCGGGCCTTCCGATCCTCCCGGGGCTCGCGCTCTACACCGAGGTCGCGTCGGGCGTGATCAACCACGCACTGAGGTTCACCGTCCAGGACTCGCAGAACGGGTGGATCAGCCCGGCAACGCACGAGGCCGGTTCAGCCAACCCCGCGTTGCCGCCCATGGGACTCCGCCTCCGGCTCAAGGCCTCCTTCAGCCTGGCCGGCTTTCATGGCGAAGCGCTCGTCATCCTCACCGCGCTCAAGAAGTACGGCATGATCGTGGCCGACAACGGCAGCAGCTGGTACATCAGCGGCGACACCGATTCGCGCTGGAACGACAATGACCTCAACCAGCTGAAGTCGGTGCCCGGTAACGCGTTCGAAGCTGTCGAAACCGGCCCGATCCAGCACTGAGCATGGATCAGCGCGACGCCGAGGCCAGCTCCACCACCGGGTACTTGCCGGCCGCGTAATCCGCGCGAATCACCTTCTTGTCGAGCTTCCCGACGCTTGTCTTCGGCAGCTCGTCGACGAAAGCCCAGCGCTCCGGCAACCACCAGCGCGCCACCTTCGGGGCGAGAAACTCGCGCAACTCCTCGGGTGTCGCCGTCATGCCGGGCCTGAGCACGACCGTCGCGAGCGGGCGCTCCGCCCATCGCTCGTCATGCACCCCGACCACCGCCGCATCCAGCACCGCCGGGTGGCCGACGAGAAGTGTCTCGAGCTCCACCGACGAGATCCACTCGCCACCGGACTTGATCACGTCCTTCGACCGATCAGTGATCTGCACGTACCCGCGCGGGTCGATGTTGCCCACATCGCCGGTGCGCAACCATCCGTCGTGGAACTTCTCGGGCGCGTCGGCGTTGTAGTACGACCCGGTGATCCAGGGCCCGCGTACCTCAATCTCGCCGACAGCCTCGCCATCATGCGCAACAACCTCGCCGTTGTCGTCGACGATGCGCAGCTCGACACCCGGCACGACGCGGCCGGTCTTCGCGCGATAGAGCAGCTCGTCCTCGGGAGCGCATCCCTTGGGGGGAAAGGCGATCGTCGCGATGGGGCTCGTCTCGGTCATCCCCCATGCCTGCCACAACTCGATCCCGAGCACATCGCGGTACGCGGCGATCAGCGTCGCCGGCACAGCTGACCCACCGCACACGGCGGTCTTGATGCTCGACACATCACCGCCATTGGCCTGCACATGGTGGAGCAGCGCGGTGAGAATCGTCGGCACACCGCCGGTGAACGTCGGCCGCTCCTGCGTGATGAAATCGCAGAGTCCCTGCGGCTGGAGAAAACGTCCCGGCAGCAGCAGGTCGCTCCCCACCAGCCATCCCGCGTACGGCGTGCCCCACGCGTTGACGTGGAACATCGGCACGATGATGAGCAAACGCCCGGTGTCGTCGAGGCGGAACGTCGCCCACACCGCAAACGAGTGCAGGTACACCGACCGGTGGCTGTACGCGACACCCTTGGGATCGCCGGTCGTCCCGGTCGTGTAGCACATGGATGCGGCACTGCGTTCGTCGATCTCCGGCCACGCGAACGTCGGTGACGATTCCTCAAGCAGCGTCTCGTACGAAAGCGTGTCGCCGAGCCCCGACACCGCACCTGACCCCACCACGATCACCTTCTCGACGCTCGGGCACTGCCCGATGACGGCTGCGAGCAACGGCGCCAGCGAGTCGTCGACGATGATGATCCGGTCCTGGGCGTGGTTGATGATCTGCGCCAGTTGCGGCGGTGGGAGGCGCAGGTTGAGCGTGTGCAGCACGGCCCCCATGCACGGCACCGCGAAGTACGCCTCGATGTGCTCCTGGTGGTTCCAGCACAGCGTCCCGACCCGGTCGCCGGGGCCGATCCCGAGCTTCTGCAGCGCGCCCGCAAGCCGGTTCACCCGCTCAGCGACCTTCGCGTAGCTCGTGTGCCGGGCCCGCTCGCCCTCGAACGTGATCACCTCGCTGTCCGGGAACACCTCGGCCCCGTGACGGAAGAGCTCCCTGATGCTCAGCGGCGCATCCTGCATCGTCGAATCCATGGGCTCCACTCTCCTCTGCGCTGACCCTGGGCTCCCAGCTTGTCGAGATCGTACTTGGCATTTGGCCCCCTGTGCACATCCGCGCCGGATGCCCGCTTCGCTACCCTCGAGAGCATGACGCTGAGCCGAGCCGGATCGATGACCGGCGCCGAACGGATGCTGGCGACCGCCCGCCGCGAGCCATCCGACCGCACCCCGATCTGGTTCATGCGCCAGGCGGGCCGCTGTCTCGCCGGCTACCGCGCGCTGCGCGAGACCTACGACATCCTCACCATCACGCGTACCCCGGAGCTGTGCGCGCAGGTCACGCTGATGCCCGTCCAGGAATTCGGCGTCGACGCAGCGGTGATGTACGCCGACATCATGCTGCCGCTCACTGGGATGGGCGTTCCTTTCTCCATCGACCCGGGCGTCGGCCCGATCATCCATGCCCCGGTACGCTCCGCCGCCGACGTCGCCGCGCTGCGCATCGTCGACCCGCGCGAGACCACACCGGACCTCTACGACGCAATCCGGCTGGTGCGCAAGGAACTCGACGGAAAGACCGCTGTCGTCGGCTTTGCGGGCGGGCCGTTCACCGTCGCCTCGTACATGATCGAAGGCAAGCCCACCAAGGAGTTCTCGCGAACCAAGGCGATGCTTCACGGCGAGCCCGAGCTCTGGCACCGGCTCATGTCGACCCTCACCGACGTGACGATCAGCTACCTCGAGGCGCAGGTCGAGGCCGGCGCCCAGATGATCCAGCTCTTCGATTCGTGGGCGGGCGCGCTGTCGGTCGCCGCCTACACGGACTCGGTCCTCCCGTACAGCCGCCGCATTCTCCAGGCGATCGCGAAGACGGGCGTACCCACCATCCATTTCGGCACGACGACCTCGCATCTCCTCGAGGCGATGGCGAGCTGCGGCTCCGACGTCATCAGCGTGGACTGGCGGCTGCCGCTCGACGAAGCGTGGCGAAGGATCGGCGACCGCGCCATCCAGGGCAACCTCGACCCCGGCGTGATGCTCGCGCCGTTCGAAGTCGTCGCCCGCGAGGCGCGGCTGATCCTCGCGCTCGCGAACGGCAGGCCCGGGCATATCTTCAACCTCGGCCACGGCGTCCTCCCGGAGACCTCGAGCGACCATCTCAAGCGCCTCGCCGACCTCGTCCACGAGGAAACCGCCCGGGCCTGACGGCGCTATACCCTTGCCGTATGGCCCAGTTCGGCGTCGTCCTCGCGACCTTCGGCTCCGCCGTCACCGCGGACGACGTCCCCGCGTACATGACCTCGGTCCGGGGCGGCCGCGAGGTGCCGGCGGACCTCATCGACGAGTTCCGTCGCCGATACGACCTGATCGGGCGGTCACCGCTCATCGACATCACCAAGGAGCAGGCGCGGGAGCTGCAGGCCTCACTCGACGCCGAGAACGGGAGTGACCATACGGTCGTCGTGCCGGGCATGCTGCACTCGGATCCGTCGCTTGCCGCAGCGCTCGACACTGCGCATGCCGAAGGCGCGCGACGCATCGTCGTCCTGGTCCTCGCGCCGCAGTACTCGCCGATCATCCTGGCCGGCTACGAGCGCGCAGTGGCCGCCTGGAGCACCGCGCACCCCGACACCGACGTGCACATCGCAGGAGCCTGGCACCTCATCCCGGAGTGGATCGATGCACTGGCGGAGCGCGTCTCCGAAGCGCTCGGGCGACTCGATCCCACGGTGCGCGACAGCATTCCCATCATCTTCACCGCGCACAGCCTGCCGCGGCCGGTCGTCGACCGCGACCCGGGCTACATCACGCAATTGCGCGATACGGCGGACGCCGTTGCCAGAGCGCTGCACCTCGACGCGACGCGCTGGAGCTTCGCGTACCAGAGCGCCGGCCACACGCCCGAGGAGTGGCTCACGCCGGACGTGAAGGACCTCTTTCCCGGGTTTCGCGATGCGGGAGTGACCGAGGTGCTCATCGTCCCGCTGCAATTCCTCGCAGACCATCTCGAGATCCTGTACGACATCGACATCGCAGCACGCGAGGAAGCGGAGCAAGCCGGTATCACGATGCACCGCATCGCGTTGCCGAACACACAGCCGGCGTTCATCAGGGCGCTCGCTGCTGTTGTCGAACGCGAGCGCGTGGGGGCCGTGTCCTCAACCGTTTCCTGACCACGCCGGTGAGTGTGGGCGGGCGCGTGCACGCGCACGGCACTGTCGCTCCTGGGTTTGAACCGGTCCGCGAGGCGTTCGCGGCCGTGCTGCGCGAGCAACACGGTACCGGTGCTGCGTTGGCCCTGTGGCGTGACGGGGTATGGATCGTCGATCTCTGGGGCGGAGCGGCATCATCCGATGGTTCGCGACTCTGGTCGAGCGACAGCATCGTGATGCCGTACTCGGTCTCAAAGCCATTCGCCGCCATGTGTGCGCTCGTACTCATCGACCGCGGATTGCTTGACCTTGAGGCGCCGGTGCAACGGTACTGGCCCGAGTTCACCGCGCCGGCGACGGTGCGTCACGTGCTCTCGCACCAGGCCGGCGTGGTGGCGATCGAGACGGCAACGAGCACCGACGCCTTCTACGACTGGGACCACATGTGCGCACTGCTCGCCGCGCAACAGCCGGCGTGGACGCCCGGCACCGCGCACGGCGAGTCCGCGCTGTTCTACGGACATCTCGTCGGCGAGATCGTGCGGCGTGTCGACGGACGGCACATCGGCGCATTCCTCCGCGAAGAGATCTGCGGACCCTCAGGGCTTGACTTCGCATTCGGTCTGACGGACGCAGAGCAGACCCGCGCCGTGGACCTCACGTGCCTCGACGACATCGTCCCCGCGAGCACGAGCGACCTCTATCGCCGCGCAACCACGAACCCTCCAGGCACCCGCGATCCCGCGGTCGTCAACAGCCAACCGTGGCGCGCCACGGAAGTCCCCGCCATCAACGGCCACGGCACCGCACGCGGCGTCGCCGGCCTGTATGCCGCACTGCTCAACGGCGAACTGCTCTCCCCGGACCTGCTCCGCGAGGCCACGTCGACACAGTGCTCCGGCATCGACCGAGTCTTCGGCAATGAGAACGCATGGGGGCTCGGCTTCGGCATCGACGACGAGGGCTACGGCATGGGCGGCCTCGGCGGGAGCTACGGCGGCGCCTGCACCCGAGACGCCGGCTACGCGATCGCGTTCGTCACCGGAACGATGGGCGGCCACGAGCGCGCCGAACGAGTCGAGAACGCGCTGAGCGAGTGCCTCGCGATGCCGCCACGTTGACCGAGCGCAGCGCAAACCTCAGACCGGTCGCGAGACTCCGACCGCGTTCGGGTACCTGATCCCCTCGGGATTCTCGAGCAGCGTCGACAGCCAGAGCAGCGTCTTGAACAGGCGCGCGCGCTCGGGCACCTCGAGCCTCTCCCACACGTCGGACGCAAGGTTGTCGGTCGTGTCCTCGATGGAGCCTTTCAGCGCGCGCCCCTCCACCGTGAGTGCATTGTCCTTGTCGAGGATGCCGCGCCGCCGCAGCCCTTCCGCGGCGGCGCCGGTCTCCTCCTCGGTCCACCCGCGCATCCGCTGAATCGTCGCCGGGTCCATGCCCGAACCCGCGGCGTTCGCGATGACGAGCGAGTCAAGACCATCGATGCCACTCACGATGAGCGTCGCGACATGGCTGTCGAATCGATGCTCGCGCAACAGCGTGCACGCATGCCAGAGCGCGAGATGCGGCGCGGCGGGGACGGGCAATCCCGCGTGCGCCGCGTAGAGCGGGCGCCCGTTGCCATGCAGGCTCTCGGCCACCGCGACCATCACGTCCGCGGTCTCGGCCAGCTCGTCGGATGCAATCGCATCACCCCACAGCCGCCGCAGCGCGCTGTCGACAACCGCAAGACGCGCCTCGAGGACACGCTCCGGCGTCGAGAACCCCCACGCGTCGGGCAGTGCTCGGGACACCATCGACGGCCGGAAGTTGTGGAAGACGGCGGTCACCACCTCCGGTCCGACCGCGCCCATCGCCGCTGATCGAGACGCGAAGTACCCCATCCAGCTCCCACGGAGACCGGCCCCCTTGTACGCCTCGACCGCCTCCGGGACGAAGTACACGATCATGTGGATGGGCTCGAAGAGCGTCCAGGCACGGCGCGCAACCCTTTGTGACACGGCACCATCGTACGTGCTGCCCCATGGGTGCCATCGCGCCACATGGTTGAGCCCGCAACGGGGGCGCGCGATCGGCGGCCGCTGCGACTGACCCCCGAGTGGCTCGCGTTCCTCTCGATCGCAGTCGTGTTCATCGCGCTCCGGGTGCCGAGCCTCGTCGAGCCCCCCACCTTCAACGACGAGGGCACCTACTCCGATATCGGGTGGGCGCTCGACCACGGCGCCGTCCTCTACCGCGACGTCTGGGGCCACTACACGCCGGGCGTGTACTGGCTCGGCGCCGCGATCAACCTCGTCAACACCTCGGTGCTCGCCTTCCATCTCGTGCTGGCGGCGGCGGTCGCGCTCACCGCGTTCGGGATCTGGATCCTCTGCCGGCGCTTCGCAGGGATGCCGGTCGCCTGGGCCGCATTCCTCGCATTCGTCATCCTCGCGTCGCTCCCCACGCTCGAGGGCGACGTCCTCTACGTCGAGATCATCGGCGCGCTCATCGTGATGGGGGCGGTCCTGCTCGTCGCCCGCCCGTCGCCTCCCTCGGCGCTGGCCGCGATCGGCGCCGGGGCGCTGATCGCGGCCGCGATGCTCTTCAAGCCCACCTTTGGCGCCGATGCGGTCGCCGTCGCGACGATCCCGGGGGTGATCGCGCTCGCGACCGGCCGGCGGCC
>JBAUTG010000162.1:0-29166 GCA_049582105.1 Candidatus Dormiibacterota bacterium
GGACTCGACTGTCGCGCCCTCGCCCTGCGGACGCGGTCCGCCGCCACGGCCCTGTTTGGGTTGCGAGACGAGCTCGAGGGCGCTCAACCACCCGCCGGTCGAACGCGCCGCTTCGACGAGCGCTCCATACATCGACTCGTCGCCGCTGCGCAGCGTCGCGCTGTCGCCGATGCACGCCACCAGGCGCTTGGCGCGCGAGATCGCCACATTCAGACGGTTCGGGACGCGCAGGAAACCGATCCGTCCTCGCTCGTTCGAGCGCACGAGCGAGATGACGACGATGTCCTCCTCGCGTCCCTCAAACGAGTCGACGGTGTCGATCTTCACGGTGCGCTTGAACTTCCTGCGTCCGAGCGCCTGTCTCAGACGCTCGACCTGCTCGGCGTACATCGCGATGACCGCCATGCTCAACTCGCGCGGCGCGCGCTCGTCGAGGAGTCGCACAACCTGCGCGGCAACGCGCACCTCAGCCTCGTTGCGAAGCGCGCCACCGGGGCCTCGCCGCTCGCGCCCGCCGCGCATGCCCTCGGTGTCGACGAAATGCAGCGCGACCGGGAAGGGTTTGCGCGTGATGTACTCGTATGCCTCGACCTCGGGCGCGTTCTCGAGCTGGCTTTCGTACGACGCCGCCGACACATAGGCGGCGATATCCGGGTGCATGCGGTGCTGAATCGTGAGGAGGCATTGCGCGTCAGCCGGCAGGCCGCCGTCCCAACACTGCTCGAAGAGGCTCCGGTTGACGAGGTCCTCGAGCGCGGGGTCGATCTCGACGATGCCGTAGAGCGCGTCGTCCTCGACCGGCGGCAGCTGCTTGTGGTCTCCGACGAGCGCGAGGCTGCGACCCAGACGCAGCGCCGGCAGCGCCTCGTCCGCGCGCGCCTTGTTCGCCTCGTCGAGGATGACGATGTCGAAGTTCATGTCGGTGATGCCCGACGTGGCCGCCGTCGCGCAGGTTGCGAAATAGCAGTTGGCCTCGAGGAGTCGAGGATCGTCCTCGTCGTCACACCGGAACTTGTCCACCGCGGGATGCACCCGCTCGGCGCGGGCGACGCGGACCGCGCGCATGCCGGGGGTCCCCGCGAGACGCTCGAGTGCGTTGTCGACCGCGAGGTTGCTGTGTGAGGTCACGAGGATTCGCTCGTCCGGGTTCGCCGCGAGACGGCGCTTCACGGCCTCGACGATCACCGTCGTCTTGCCGGTGCCGGGAGGACCCTGGATGAACACGGCCTGGCCGGCGCTCAGACGGCTCAACAATCCGACGGCGCGGTTCTGCGGCTTGTTGGGCCGCATCCCGCTGGTGAGCCAGGAGGACTCGGCGTCCGATTCGTCCTTGGGGGCGATGATCGTCTCCGGGCTCACGAGCAGTTGTGCGAGCAGGCCGACGCCGAAGTCCTTGGTGGCGATGGCCGCGAGCACCGATCGCTTCGCCTGGTAGAGCGCCTTGTTGAATGACGGAGCGATGTACCCCTCGCTCCCGGAGTGCTCGAACGTCCGCGTGACGACCTCGACAACGTGTCGCTGATGGTCGATGCGCGCGACCCTTCCGACGAAATTCGTCTCGTCGTCGGGCTCGATGAGCACGGCGGCGTCAGGGGTCAGGTTGATGGGCTCGCCGGCCGGGATCTGGAACTCGACCTTGCCGACCTCGGGGGATTTGCGGTCCGCATCGGTGAACTCACGGCCGCAGGACTGACAGCGTTCCTGGCTCTCCGGCCGCCAGAGGGCGCGGCAGGTCCGGCAGCGCCAGAACTCACGCGCGCCGTTGAAGCGGGTCCGCTGCGTCTGCGCTCGCTGCTTCTCTGCTCGCTCGAGGCTGTCGACGAGCTTGAGCGTCGCGTACAGCTGTTCCGAACGAGCAGCGTGCTGCGTTGAGATGCGCCAGTCGAGCAGGCGGAACGTGTCGCTGGGGACCCCGTTCGCCTCGGTGACGATTGGCTCGCGAGTGGTGATGGTCAGGAGCTTTGCGCCCTCAGGCTGGCCGCCGGTGGGCCTGATCGAGATGACCCGAAGACCGAGGTGGTCGCGGGTACCGTCCGGGCCTGCCTGCGCGACGCACTGGAGGACGAGGTCCGGGAGGTCGAGACGCAACTGCGGCGGGTCTTCATCGCCGAATGACACGGAGACGTGTCCGACCTCGCCGATGCGCTCGGCAAAAACAGTGCGCGGATCGGCGCCGGGGTGCGAGCCGTTCGCCCACGCTTCCAGGACGACCATGGCATCGCTGCCGTCGGGCACGATCAGGTGCAGACGATCGAGCGCGAGGTCTGGGGCTATCAGCGGACTGTCAACCTCGGATGCGGCGGTGGCCCTGTCCACCGGCGCACATGAATGGACTTCGGGACGGCTTCGGGCGGTGCTGTTTGCACGCGGGGCGACGATCCACATCGACGTCAACCGCGGGGACGCCCGAGGGCTCCCGTCTGCGAATGACTATACCCGATCCGGCTACCGGTGCAACGTCAGCCTTGTGAAGGGCTGTCTCCACTACGATCACTGCATGGCCGACAACCCCACGCCCGGCGTTGACTTGAGTGGCATCCATTCGGAGCTCGACAAGCTCAAGTCGCAGCTCTGCCGCTGCCAGCATCAGGGTACCTGCATGGCGTGCAAGGGATTCGAGGTGATCCGCCAGCAGGTGCAGGTCGTGGTCGCTGCGGCGTCGCAGCCGGTGCTGATGCAGGTGGCGCAGGAAGTCCAGATGGAGCAGTTGATGTCCCAGCTCGGCGGCCTCCAGGAGAAGCTCTCCGAGGACCCGCAACTGCAGGAGCTCATGGCGCGCATGTTCGAGCGAGTGCAGGACGACCTCGGCGGGCCGGAGCAGTTCCAGCAGATGCTCGGCGGCCTGTTCGGCGGGATGCCCGGCATGGAGGGGCTGACACCCGACACCACCCTGCCGCCGGATGACCGCCCCTCGCCACCGAAGGACCGCAAGCCCGGCGACACCCCGCCCGATGATCGGGACATCCCGCCCGACGACCGGCCCACGCCGAAGAAGGACTAGCCGAGCGTGTCCGCGGCGCGTCTTCGACGTTCGGTTCTCGCCGTTCCTGGCAGTAACCCGCGGATGATGGAGAAGGCCTCCTCGAGCGCCGCGGACGAGGTGTTCCTCGACCTCGAGGATGCGTGCGCGCCGCTCGAGAAGCCGGCGGCGCGCGGCAAGGTCGTCGACGCGCTGCGCACGCACGACTGGCACGGCAAGACCCGGGTCGTCCGCATCAACCAGGTGACCAGCGAGTTCGCGTTCGAGGACCTGCGCGAGGTGGTCACCGGCGCGGGCGCGATCCTCGACTGCATCATGGTCCCGAAGGTGCGCAACCCGGGCGACGTCGCGTTCGTCGACCGTGCGCTGCTGCAGCTCGAGCAGTCACTCGGCCTGCCGGTCGGGCGCATCGGCATCGAGGCGCAGATCGAGGATGCCGAAGGACTGATGCGTGCCGACGACATCGCGTTTGCGAGCCCGCGCCTCGAGACCTTGACGTACGGCCCCGCGGACTTCTCCGCATCGATGCAGCTGCCGTCATTGACGGTGCGGAACAACGACACGTATCCCGGCGACATCTTCCACTACGTCCTCTTCAAGCTCGCCGTCGCGGCGCGCGCGGCGGGACTGCAGGTGATCGACGGACCGTACCTCGCCATCCACGACGTCGACGGCTATCGCGCGTCCGCGGCGCGTGCCGCAGCATTGGGCTACGACGGGAAGTGGGTGCTGCACCCGGCGCAGATCGAGCCGGCCAACGAGGCATTCACGCCGGCGCAAGCTGATTTCGACAAGGCTGCGCGCATCCTCGAGGCCTATCGCCAGGCGACCGAGGTCGACCGCAAGGGCGCGGTCATGCTCGGCGACGAGATGATCGACGAGGCGTCGCGCAAGATCGCGCTGCAGTTCTACGCGCGCGGCATCGCGGCTGGGCTCACGCCGACGCCGGTGCACCGTGAGGACGCGGCGACGGGCTGACACCGCCTGGCTCGAAGCCGTTCGGGGCTATGGGGAACGCTGGTCGCTCGCCGGTGCGGGCAGCAACGGTGCCATGCCCTCGAGCTGATATCCCCAGTCGAAGAGCCGGCTCTCGAGGCGCGCGGGGTAGTTGCCGTTCAGGATCACCGCAAGCAGGCGATGGCCGCCGCGGTCGGCCATTCCGATCAGGCACGCCCCGGCATCGCCGGTCCATCCGGGCTTGATGCCGACCGCCGCCGGGTACTCCCACAGGAGCGCGTCGAGGTTGTGCAGCACGAATGCGGGGTGCTCCGCGTTGGCGGGAATGGCGATCGTCCGGGCCGCGACGATCTCATCGAAGAGTGGGAACCGGTCGTACGTGAAGGCCGCGATCACCGCGAGGTCGTACGCGGAGGCGTACAGGTGCGGGTCGTCGAGGCCGGCGGTCGCGGAGAACAGGGAGTCGTGGAGACCGAGGGCGGCAACCTGCGCGTTCATCGCGGCGACGAAGCGCGGCATTCCGACCGTGTCGACGGCCATGGCGCTCGCGGCGTCATCGCCGCTCGGGAGCAGCATCCCGTCCAGCAGCTGGGAGACGGTGAACGACTCCCCGGCCTTGAGGCCCATGACGGTGTCGTCCGGTGCCTGGCCGAGTGCGTCCGGGGTGATCGTCACCGAGGCGGCGGGGTTGAAATTGTCCAGCGCGACGAGCGACGTCAGCACCTTGGTGAGGCTCGCCGGCGGAACGCCGAGGCTCGGCTGGCGCGCCCAGAGGACCTCGCCCGTGTCGAGGTCGACCAGGATCCCCGCGCGAGCGCGGATCGGGGGTGCTCCGGCGGGCATGACGGCAGGCGTCCAGAAGCTGAGCCGGCCGCTTGCCACCTGCATGTCGAACCAGGGCGGCGATGACGGCACGGGTTGGGGCCTCGTCGCGGCTGCCGCTCTCGGCGCGAGGGGGAAGCGAACCGCGCTGGCGAGCGCGCCGACTGCGATCCCGGCCGCGACGGCGACCAGGGCAAGGCGTGCGTACGGGGGGAGCTTCACCATGGCGGGGCCGGTTGCATCGTATCCCGGGCTGGAGCGCCGGACAGAGGCGGTGCGTTTCAATGCTCGACGTGAGACGGACATCGCTCGGGAGCACAGGACCTGAGGTCGGCGTCATCGGCTTGGGATGCATGGGGATGACGGCCAGCTACGACCTGGAGACCCCGCGCGACGACGCCATGTCCATCTCGGTCATCCACCAGGCACTCGACCTGGGCATGACACTGATCGACACCGCCGACGCGTACGGCCCGTACACCAACGAGGCGTTGGTCGGGCGGGCCCTTGCCGGCGGTCAGCGCGATCGGGCAGTGCTTGCCACCAAGGTCGGCTTGACCGAGGACACACCCGCGTCGGCAGCCACAACCGGCACGGCGTCTCCGGGGATGGGCCGCAACGGCCGTCCCGACCACATCCGCAGGTCGATCGACGAGAGCCTTCGTCGTCTCGGCACCGATCACGTCGACCTCTACCAGCTGCACCGCGTCGATCCGGCTGTTCCGCTCGAGGAGACCTGGGGTGCGATGGCCGAAACCGTCGCGGCCGGCAAGGCTCGGTGCATCGGTCTGTCGGAGGTGTCCGTGGCCGAGATCCGCGTCGCGCAGGCCGTGCATCCCGTCGCGTCGGTGCAGTCCGAGCTGTCGCTGTGGACGCGCGACGTCCTTGCGGAGGTGCTGCCCTATTGCGAGCACCAGGACATCGCGTTGATCCCCTTCTCCCCGCTCGGCCGCGGGTTCCTTGCGGGGCGTTTCTCGTCGTTCGACGATCTGCCCCAGGACGACTTCCGGCGTCACCTGCCGCGATTCCAGCAGGACGCGCTCCGGGCGAACCTCGCCATCGTCGGGCGGGTGCGCGGCATCGCCGAGCGGGTTGGCGCAACGCCCGCTCAGGTGGCGCTGGCGTGGGTGCTCGCGCGCGGGCGGTACGTGGTGCCGATCCCCGGCACCAAGACCCCGAAATACCTTGTCGAGAATGCCGCGGCGGCCGATGTCCGGCTCGACGCCGCCGACCTCGAACAGCTCGACGCCCTCCCCGCTCCCAAGGGAACCCGCTACTGACGCGAGGGTTCGAGCGGGTCCCTTCCCGACCTGACGAACGTCGTGAGGCGGTTGCTCGAGATCTCGACGGCTCGCGGATCGATGTCCGCACCGATGAAGTCGCACCCCGCGCGCACGGCCGCGACCGCTGACGATCCGCTCCCGCAGAACGGGTCGCACACCGTGAATCCCGGCTCGGCGCTCGCCTCGATCATCAGCTCGAAGAGTCGCACCGGTTTCTGGGTGGGGTACGCGGCACGGTGCATGCGAGGCACGGCCCAGACGTCCGGGAGATCGCGACGGGCGAGCTTGCGCCGTCCCTTGCTCGCGAACACGATCTGTTCGTGGCGCCGGCGGAAGTAGTGACCCATCCCGATCTGGACCTTGTCCCACACCACGACGCCCTTGACATCGAAGAAGTCCCGAACCAGCGCACCGAGCGAGAGCATCGAGAAGCTGTCGAACATGATGTACACATGCCGGTCCTGACGCAGCACGCGACGGCACTCCGCAAGGAAGACCCTGTAGGTCTCCGGATCGTCTGAGAACTCCTCGAACCAGCGTGCGTTGTCCGGCTTGCCGTAATGGCCGACGATCCGCCCGTGTCCGAAGCGCATGTGCTGATTCATGCCGGAGTACGCGGGGTCGGTGACGATGAGGTCCACCGACGCGTCCGGCAACGAGCGGAGAAACTCGATGCAGTCCTGCGTGCGAATGTCGTAGCCGCCGAACGCAGGAACGGATGCCGCCGCGGCCGCTGCGGGCGAGCGGGCGATCATCTCGCGAACGGCCGTTCGCACATGCGCTCAACTGTACCAGTGCAACGTCGTCCTACACTGCCAGGCGCATGGCGGGAGGCTACGAGCGTCAGACCCGTGCCCGTGCGGAGTACCGGCGCCGCAACCCGTCCTGGGCCGACAGTGTCAGCCGTTACCGAGCGCTGATCGGCAGCGCCGCGCGTCCCGGTGCACGCATCCTTGATCTCGGCTGCGGCCGCAACGGATTGCACGGTGACGACCTCTCGTGCGCACCGGGCACGACCGTCGTCGGGATGGACCCCGACGTCACCGCCCTCGCCGCGAACGTGGTCGTGACCCATCGCGTGGTCGGGTCCGGCGAGGATCTCCCGTTCGCGGCGGGATCCTTCGACATCGTCGCGTCAGCCTGGGTGCTCGAGCACCTCGACCATCCCGGTCTCGTGTTCTCCGAGGTGCGCCGCGTGCTGGTCGACGGCGGGCGCTTCATCTTCGTCACTCCCAACGCCTGGAATTACAACGCCTGGATGATCCGTGCCGTGCCGCACCGCTGGCACGGCACGATCACGCGACGGCTCTACGGGCGGGGTGACGGCGATGCCTACCCGGTCAGATATCGCGCCAACAGCCGCGCGTCACTCACCCGACTGCTGAACGCAGCCGGCTTCGCTCGCACGCGCCTCGTCTACAACGGTGACCCGTCCTACATCGCCTTCAACCGGCCGTTGCTCGAGGCCGCCTTCGGCATCGAGCGGGTGCTCGCGTCACCGGTGATGCAGGGTGCGCAGGTGCACATCCTCGGCGACGCCGAGGCCTGAGGCTAGACTCGCCGCATGTCCATCGACATGACGACCGAACAGCGCGAGATCGTGGGGATGGTCCGCAATTTCGTCGAGCGCGAGATCATCCCGGTCGCGCACGACCTCGAGCACGACGACACGTACCCCGAGAAGATCGTCCTGCAGATGAAGCGCCTCGGATTCTTCGGGTTTGCGGTGCCCGAGGAGTACGGAGGCGCCGGGCTCGACTACGCGACCTACGCGATGGTGTGCGAGGAGATCGCGCGTGGATGGATGTCGATCACCGGCATCATCAACACCCACTTCATCGTCAGCTTTCTGATCGAGAACTTCGGCACCACGGAACAGAGGGAGCGTTTCCTGCCGCGCATGGCGACCGGGGAATTCCATGGCGGCTTCTCCATGAGTGAGCCGAACTGCGGTTCGGATGTGCAGGCGATCCAGACCCGCGCCATCCGCGACGGCGACGAGTACGTCATCAACGGCACGAAGATGTGGGCGACCAATGGCGAGCATTCCACCGTCGTCGCGACGCTCGTCAAGACCGACCCGGAGGCGAATCCCCCGCATCGCGGGATGTCGTGCATCCTCGCCGAGAAGCAGTACCCCGGCTTCACCGCGTCGCGGCATATCGAGAAGCTCGGGTATCGCGGAGTCGAGACGACCGAGCTGGTCTTCGACAACAACCGCCAGCCGGCGTCCAACCTGCTCGGCGGGGTCGAGGGACAGGGTTTCAAACAGATGATGGCCGCGATCGAGGTTGGTCGAGTCAACGTGGCGGCTCGCGGAGTCGGCGTCGCACAACGCGCGTTCGAGCTCTCGATCGAGTACTCACAGCAACGTCACGCGTTCGGCGTCCCGATCGCACAGCATCAGGCGATCCAGTTCAAGCTCGCCGACATGGCGACGAAGATCCAGGCGGCACGTCTGCTCACCAACTTCGCGGCGCGAAGGAAGGATGCCGGCGACCGGGCCGACATCGAGTGCGGGATGGCCAAGCTGTTCGCGACCGAGACCTGTTTCGAGGTTGTCAGCGAGGCGATGCGGGTGCACGGCGGCTATGGGTTCTCGAAGGAGTACGAGGTCGAGCGTCTCTACCGCGACGCACCGCTCCTCATCATCGGCGAGGGAACCAACGAGATCCAGCGCGTGATCATCGCCAAAGGACTCCTGGAGCGCTACCGGATCACGGCGTGATCACCGTGAGACCAGGCACGCCCGAGAGTCGCGAGCGCATCACCTCGATCGCCGCAGCCTGATCGTCGATCAGCAGGAAGCGTCTGCCCAGCTCCGCTGCGGCGACACCGGTGGTTCCGCTCCCGGCGCACCAGTCGACGACGAGCTCTCCCGGTCGCGACGATGCGGCGACGATCCGGCGCACGATGCCGAGCGGCTTCTGCGTCGGATAGCCGGTGCGCTCGCGAGAGGTTGTCGGCACGATCGTGTGCCACCAGACGTCTGTCGGCAGCTTGCCGCGCGCCGCTCGTTCGGGCGTCTGCAGTCGCGGCGCCATGTACGGCTCGCGCGCCACCTCTGACGAGTCGAAGTGATAGCGGCGCGGGTCGCGCACGTACACGAGGATCACGTCGTGCTTCGCGGGCCAGCGCCGGGTCGTCCTCGCGCCGTAGTCGTACGCCCAGACGACCTCGTTGAGAAAGCATTCGCGGCCGAAGATCTCGTCGAGCAGCACCTTGCAGTAATGGGACTCCCGAGGGTCGATGTGGAAATACAGGGTGCCGTGCTGCGCCAGGATGCGCCGCGTCTCGACCAGTCTCGGACGCAGCCAGCCGATGTAATCCTCGAAATGGTCGTCGTATCGCGGACCGTGCTCCTGCTCCGTCCGGTAGCGGCGTCCGGCGAAGCCGACGCGAGTCGCGGCTGCATCCATCGTGGTGCTCGTGCGCAATCCCCGCCGCGCGCCGCCGGTGTTGAACGGAGGATCGACGTACACCAGGCTCGCGCAACCGTCGGGCAGCCTCCGCAGCACCTCGAGGGCTTCGCCCTGGACGATGGTGGCGTGGCCGGTCGACGCGTCGGGGCGGGATCCCATTGCAGCCACGTACAGTAGGGCGAACCATGGACACACGCGCGGCGGCCTGAGCACCATGCAGTTCGGCCGCTACTACGAGGAGTTCGAGGTCGGTGCGACGTACCGGCACTGGCCCGGCAAGACCATCACCGAGGCGGATGATCATCTCTTCTGCCTGCTGACGATGAACCACCACCCGCTGCACTCGGATGCGCATTACGCTGAGACGAAAACCGAATTCGGGCGCAACGTCGTGGTCGGCAACCTCGTGTACAGCCTCGCGATCGGCATGAGCGTCGCCGATGTGAGCGGCAAGGCGATCGCGAACCTCGAGGTCGAGTCCCTCAAGCACGAGCATCCGACCTTCCACGGCGACACGATCTACGCCGAGTCGACCGTGCTCGAGAAACGCGAGTCCTCGACCAAGCCGGACCGCGGCATCGTGACCGTCGAGACCCGCGCGTTCAACCAGCGGGGTGAGCGCGTCTGCATCTTCAGGCGGCGGGTCATGGTTCCCAAGCGCGAGGCCGGCGAGCTCCAGCCTCCGGACATCCCCGCCGGCGCTGACTGACGTGGGCGCGGCGAGCGCAGGAGTCGCCGCCCGCTACAGCGTGCGACCGCTGCTGCCGGGTCCCGAGGATGCGCTGCGCGATGCCGTCCTGCGGCTCGGCGTCGCACCGGAAAAGCTCATCGTGCTCGCCGAGCGCGGCGCTGTCGAGGCGCTCGCGCTCCAGGGTCTCGCCACCGACCAGTCGCGCGTCCTCGAGCGACTTGTCGTGCAGGGCGGCGGCGCGATGCTCACCAATGCCGACGGCGATCGCGCGGTAATCCTGATGCCGCTGCTCACCGCGGGCGCGCTGCCGGAGCGGCTTGCCGCATGGAGCGACAGGACGGGCGAGGTGGGTGCCGCCATCGCCGATGTGCTCGTCGCACGCGGCACCCCGCCACCGCCACTCGAGGTGCCCGGCAGACGATTCCTCTTCGGAGAGCGCACCTTCGTGATGGGAATCCTGAACGTGACCCCCGACTCGTTTTCGGGCGACGGGGTCGGCGACGACGTTGCCGCGGCTGTCGCGCGGGCGCTGCTTCTCGAGGAAGAGGGGGCCGACATCGTCGACATCGGCGGCGAGAGCACGCGGCCGTCGAAGCTCCGCGAAGAGGTCTCCGCCGAGCTCGAGATGGCCCGCGTCCTTCCTGTGATCAACGAGCTCGCAGGAAGGCTCACGGTCCCCATCAGCATCGACACGCGCAAGGCCGCGGTTGCCGCCGCTGCACTCGATGCCGGCGCGGTGATCGTCAACGACGTCTGGGGGCTGCGCGGCGATCCCGACATGGCGGGGGTGGTCGCGACCCATCCGGGATCGGGTGTCGTGGTCATGCACAACCAGCGCACGACCGAGTACGGCGACCTGCTCGAGGATGTCTGCCTCGGTCTGCGCGCGAGCCTCGCGAAAGCCGAGTCGGCGGGCATCCCTGCCGCGCAGGTCATCGTGGATCCGGGCTTCGGCTTTGCGAAGACTCCCGCACACAACCTCGAGCTGATCCGCCGCCTCCGTGAGTTGCTCGGACTCGGACACGCGGTGCTCGTCGGCCCGTCACGCAAGTCGACGATCGGGCTGCTCACCGACGGCGCGGATCAGAGCCGGCGCCTCGAGGGCAGCATCGCCTTCGCGACGCTCGCGGTGCAGGCCGGAGCGCACATGGTCCGCGTGCACGACGTCGCGGCCACCGCACGAGCGCTGCGGGTCGCCGATGCCGTCGTCCGCGGCACACCGGCGGCACTGCGTGATGTCCCGATTCCCGGGCCGACCGGATGAGCGACATTGCCACGGCGACCACCGACACCGCGTGGGTGTCGCTCGGCTCGAACATGGGGCATCGCGGCAGGAATCTCGCGCGGCTCCGTGATGCGCTCTCGGGTGACGGCGTGTCGATTGTCGCCGCGTCGCCCGAGGTGCTGACGCGCCCGGTCGGCGTGACCTCGCAGGGCTACTTTCACAATCAGGTCGTGCGGCTTCGGAGCGCGGAACCGTGGACACCGCAACGGTGGCTCGAGCACTGCAGGCGCGCGGAGCGTGCCGCCGGCAGGCGGCAGACGTATCACTGGGGCCCGCGCATCGCCGACGCCGACATCCTGCTGCTCGGCACCGGCGGCACACTCCACGTGCACGAGCCGGGGCTCACCGTCCCGCATCCCGAGCTCGCCCACCGCGCGTTCGAGCGGGAGTTGCTCGCGGCCGCCGGGTACACACCCGGCTGATCGATCAGATCGGCAGGCGATCCGCCAGCTGAGGCACGAGCTTGAGCGCGGTGTCGATCTGCTTCGCAAGCGCTGCCAGGTCCGGCTGCTTCTCGAAATCGAGGAACCACGAGTGCTCGGCCGTGAACTTCTCGACGAGCGTCGTCGTGCCGAGGACCGCGATGCCGACGTGGACACTTGGCTTGTCGTCATCGGAAAAAGCCTTGCCCAGCAACGTCTGGACGATCTCGACCCAGCCGCCGACCTCGTCGAGGTCGTGTAGCTCGTAGCCCCCGTCACCGAGCACGAACTCCGCTTCGACGTCGACGAACGCCTGCGGCGTGATCTGCTGATGCGGGCAGTCCTGCGCCTCGTCATCGTCGTGGTAGAGCTCGCAGTCGGCTCCCGGCCCGTACGCGGAGATGAACGTCAGCAGCGCGTCCCACGTGTAGCTGACGTGGACGTGGTACCGCGGCGGCGGATCGCCTGTCAGCCGGACGGTGCACTCGAACCGGCGCTCGCCGAGGCCGGGCTCGAGGTGGTGGCGCACGTCCTCGATGCTGAGCCCGACGGCGTCGACAGCCTCGAGCAGGTCCGAGGCGAACTCCTCGTACGAGGGGAAGGTCGGACGATCGGCCGCCTGTTCAGGCGACCCGGCCTGGCCGGCGCCGGGGTGTTCGGCCATCTGGTCAGGGACCCGCGCGGAGGTGGCGGACCGCCAGCCGGAGCAAGTTGGCGCCGGCGACGACAACGAAGAAGAGCGCGATCGCGATGACGAGCGGCAACTCGACGTCAGGCGTGGAGTACGTGTACGTGGCGAGCACGGCGGCGGCGAAGAGCGCCACGGCGATCACCGTCAGTGCCCCGACCGTGATCGACAGGAGCGGGTCCGGCCTCCTGCGTGCCGGGGCCTGCTCACGAGGGTCGAGCATGGGTGGAGTCCGCACCCGCCGAGTGTACTTTGCAGCCGCCCGTGACCAGCGACGTGAATCAGCGTCTGAGGCCGGCGAACCGGTACCCGATGCCGGGGACGGCGAGGATGTGGCGCGGCTGGCTCGGATCGTGCTCGATCTTGCGGCGGAGATTGCGCACGTGGACGTCGATGACCCGGGTTTCGATGGGGTGCTCGTAGCCCCAGACCGCACTCAGGATCCGCTCGCGGGACAGCACCTTGCCGGCGTTCGACGCGAGGTAGGAGAGGAGATCGAATTCCGTGTGGGTGAGGACGATGTCCCGCTCGGCGCGCGTGACCCGGCGCTCGGCCGTGTCGATGACCAGGTCCCGGAAGACCAGTCGCCCATCCGGCGGCTTGTCCTCGCCTCGCAGCTCCTTCGCCTTGCGCAGATGGGCGCCGATCCGGGCAAGCAGCTCGCGCGGCCGGAACGGCTTGGCGATGTAGTCGTCGGCACCGATCTCGAGACCGAGTACGACGTCGATCTCGTCGTGCTTGGCGCTCAGGATGATCACCGGCATCCGGTGGCCGGCGCGGCGGATCTCGCGGCAGACGTCGAAGCCGGACAGATCGGGGAGCACGAGGTCGAGCACGACGACGTCCGGGTGAAAGATCTCGATGCGTGCCAGTGCCTCGGTCGCACGCTCCGCTTCCTGGACGGTGTAGCCCTCGCTCTCGCATGTGAGACGCACCGCCCGGCGGACGAGCGCGTCGTCGTCGACCACCAGCACCCTTACCTGCTGTCCATCCACGCCTGTTCCCCCGAAGTGACCCCTCGCCATTCTCGAGTATCCCAACCTCGTTCGGAACGGCGAAGGGTTGCTACTATACGGGCCGACTCCAATTCGGACCGCCCCCTCAGGGACGGCCTCCATTCACAAAACTGGAGACCCGCACCCGTGCAGACCCAGGGTTCCCTTCGTGACGGCGGGCTCGCGACGCTGCTCCAATCGATGCAGGCAGAGCGGGCTACCGGCACCCTGACCATCGACAACGGCGGCGACAACTGCTCGCTGTACTTCCTCTTCGGCCACCTCTTCCATGCGAACGGACCGGGTGGACAGGGTGAGGAGGTCGTCATCGACGCCCTGGGCTGGGACGACGGCTCGTACCAGTTCGATCCGCGCGCCAAGCTCCCCGCCGAGGAGACGATCAAGGCCTCGCCGGCCGAGTTGATCGCCGCGGCCGAGAGCCGTCACGCACCGGCTGCGGCAGCCGCGACCGGTGCTTCCTCGTGGCCCGACACCCCGGCCTATGCAGCCACCGACGCGTACACGGCGCCCGCGGCGAGCCTTCCGGCTCCCGTCGAGGAGCCGGCCTACGCGGTTGCCACCCCGGCATCGGAGCCCGTCGCGGATACCTACAGCCCCGCCCCCGCCGCGGAGCCCGAGCCGGAACCGGAGGCAGAGCCGGAGGCCGCCGCCGCGCCGGAATCCGTCCCGGCACCCGTCACACCCGCGCCGGAACCCGTTTCCTATGCCCCGGCGCAGCCCGCGCCCACAAGCTCGACCGCACCGGCCGCTTCACCGGAACGCCCGGTGGGCACATCGTCGGGTGGTTCATCGTCTAGTGTTCCGCCCGTGCGCGTGTATCCGCTGCCGTCGGGCCGAGCCCACTACGAGGGGCTGAAGAGCGCGTTCGTCGACTTCCCCAGGCTGCTGCGCACCCTGCGGTCGGACCGTCACACCGGCTACGTGAACCTCAGTGGGAACGGCTACTCGGGCGTGATCCTGCTCAACGACGGCCAGGCGCTGCAGGCGCTGTGCAGCAACGGGACGGCTGTGCAGGGCGAGTCGGCGTTCCTCCAGATCCGCCGTCACATGGATGCCGGCGACGGCGTCATCGACGTCATCGAGCTGGACGGAGAGACGGTCACCGCGCTCGCGCAGCTGTTCACGTCGCCGTACCTCTACAGCGGCCTCCTGGGGCGCTTCGTCAACCTGGACGCGCTGCTGGAATACCTCGCCGAGGAGCACGTGAGCGGGTCGGTGGTGGTGCAAACGCCGACTGAGGCGGGGATCATCCTGCTTCGCGATGGCGACATCCTCGGCACCTACACCGAAACCCAGCGATCCCTCGACAAGGCGACCACGGCCGTCGCGACGCTGGCCAAGGACCGGCAGTCCAGCATCGAGGTCAAGGGCGGCGACGGAGCCATTGCCGCCATCGACGTCGACGCAGCGCTCAACCGCGCGTACTAGCGCCGCCGCACGCGGCCGTCTCGCCGGCGGCATACGCAGGACCGCGCTCTGGGCGGTGTCCGGGTTGATCGTCGCCTCGCTGTCCGGGTGCTTCGCCAGCCCCCCGCAGATCATCCAGTTGACCCCCAGCCGCGGCGCGGTCGGAGTCGCCGCGGACGCCCCGATCACCGTCGAGTTCGACCGTGCGGTGAGCACCGGCTCGGTCGTCGGCCGGTTCTCGGTGAACAAACCGATCCCGGGTTGTGATCTTGCCGCCGCCTTCAGCGCAGGCCCGCTCGCTCCCTGCAGGATCGTCTGGCTCGACGGTGACACCGAGTTCACGCTCCTGCATCCCCGCGCGATCCTGGCGCCGAACACCTCGTACCGCTTCACCCTCGCGGGTGGGATCAGCGACCCGAGCGGCGTCGTGAACTCCGTCGACCACCAGTGGACGATCACCACGGGGCAGGCTCCTGTGATCCGGAGCATCGAGCCCGCCAACGGCGCGATCGATGTCCCGGTCGACACCCCGATCGCGGTGAGCTTCTCCACCAGCATGGCCGTCGCGACCACCGAGGATGCGATCCAGTTGAGCCCGCCGGTTCCGGGAACACGCGTCGTCCGCAATCGCTCCGACACGAGCCGCTTCGTCGTGCTCCCCGGCACAACCCTCGAATCCGGCGTCACCTACCGGCTGTCGATCGCGGCGACCGCGGCGGACTCGCACCACCAGCCGCTCGTCGCCGGCCAGTCCGTCACCTTCACGACCCGGGGCCTCTCGCGCGGCCCTCACGCGGTGGTGCTGGCGCGCGCGCCGGACGAAGGGGCAACCACGGTGCTCCTGTCGCAGCTCGCTCCGGCGCAGGCGGGTGAGCCGATCTCGACCGAGGCGTTGCTCGTCGCGCCGCGGTGCGACCTGCGTCTCGGATGCGGAGCGGCGCCGGAGGGCGCACCCCTGTACACCTACAGCGCGGCGGTGCTGTCGCCGGGGGGGCTCTGGGTCGCCGTGGTCGAGGTCGACAACACGGTCGTGTCGGCGCAGCCGGTGCTGGTCGTGCTCAACCCCGCCACCGGGACGGTGCTCGCCAGCTTCGCGCGATCATCGATGCCTTCGTGGTCACCCGACGGTGCCACGCTCGCGTTCTCCCGCGCCGGCAGCGTCGCCTTCTTCGACACCGCCTCACAGACCGTGACCAGCCTTCCGCAGGGGGATCCCCTCGTCGTGCCCGCGGTCTGGAGCCCGCTCGGCGAGCAGCTCGTCCTCGATGTCGCCGGCCCGACCGACGTGGAGCACCTCGAACTTGCGGACTCGGTGGTGCTCGCCCGCTACGCCGTCCCCCGAGTGACCGGCCAGGCGAGCGCTCCCGTGATCTCGCCCGACGGGGCCCAGCTGGCCTTCGTGCGCTCGGCGCCGCCCGCGCAGGGAACCTGGCTCGTCGGCATCGGCGCGAACCCGGGCGCGCCCCGACTCCTCGATCAGCTCCTGCAGCCGGTCGGTTTCACGGCGACCGGAACGCTCGTGGGTATCCGCACTCCGGTCGCCGGCAGCCCGACCCTCGTGCTCGTCAGTGTTGCGGGCGATGAGCAGATCGCGATCCCCACGGGCCCGGCGCCCGGATTGTTGAACACCGTCGTGGTCGCACCCTCCGGACGGCAGCTCGTGTATCTGTCACCGGACGCCGCCGGCATCGTGCAGGCGTACGTCGAGAACGCGGACGGCAGCCACGCACTGCCGATCACGACCTTCACGCCGCGCACCCTGGTGGCGGCCGCGGTCACGGTGAGTGGATGAGACGTTTGCTGTTTCTCATCGCTGACACGGGTGGCGGCCATCGCGCGGCGGCGGTTGCCGTCGAGCGACAGATGGCCGACACCGCACCCGGCGAGTTCGAGATCACCATCCTGGATCCATTCAACGCCTCGAAGCAGAAGGTGATCGGCGGCACGGCGGAACTCTACGGCCCGATCACCCGTCATGCTCGCTGGCTCTGGGGCGGCCTGTACCACGCCACCAACAGCCGCGCGGCCGTGACCATGCTCGAGCGCACCGTGCTGCGCTCGGTGCAGACGGCGGTGACCCACGCGATCCACCGTCTCGATCCCGACTGCGTCGTCTCGTTTCATCCTCTGCTCAACCACATCAGCGTGCGGGCGGTACGCGATCGGGCACGACGCATTCCCGTCATCACCGTCATCACCGACCTCGTCGACATACACGCGGCCTGGGCATGTCCTGATGTGGACGCCGTGGTCGTGCCCTCTCCGGGCGGCTTCGAACGGTGCCGCCGCGCCGGCGTCCCGGCGTCGCGGTGTCACGACATCGGGCTCGCCGTCGACCGGCGCTTCACCGACCTGCCCAGCCATGCGACGGGTATCGCGGACCTGCGGAAACGACTCGGGTTGCGCCCCGAGAGTTTCGTCGTGCTCGTCTGCGGCGGTGCCGACGGATCCGGCGGGATCGTGCGCAACGCACGCGCGATCGCGGCCGGCACGATCGACCTCGACCTCGTCGTCATCTGCGGGCGTAACGAGCGCGCATTCGCTGCGCTCACCGGTTTGCGCACCGGTGCGGGCCGCGAGGTGCACGTCCTCGGGTACGTCGACGACATGCCGCAGTGGATGCGGGCAAGCGATGTCGTGGTCTCGAAGGCCGGCCCCGGGACGATCGCCGAGGCACTCTGCTGCGGGCTGCCGCTGCTCCTCGTGTGGTATCTCCCGGGCCAGGAACGCGGCAACGTTGAGTGGGTGGTCGACATCGGTGCGGGCCGATTCGTGCCGCATGTCGACCAGCTCCTCGACGCGATTGCCGAGCTCGCCGAGCCCGGTTCTGAAACCCTCGCCGCGATGCGAAGGGCGGTGCAGGCGGCAGCGCGACCGGATGCCACGCGACGCATCGCGGAGCTGATCGTGTCCATGGCCTCCAGACGCACGACGTGAGCCTCGAGGTCTCGGTCGACGACGCGACCGCTCCCCGGTGCGCGGTCGCGCGCCTGAGGGTGCACTGCTTTCGCAACTACGCGGAGGCGACCGTGCGCTTCGGACCCGGGCTCAACATCATCCACGGACAGAACGCGCAGGGAAAGACCAACATCCTCGAGGCGATCGCCACCCTTGCGCTCACACGATCGCCGCGGACGACGACGACTGCGGATCTCCTCCTCTGGGGTGAGGACGCGGGGCTCGCCGAGGCGGAGGTGCACCGGCCGCCGGCAAACGTCGTGCTCGCTGCGCGGTTCGAGCGCGACCCGGTATCGGGACGGGTGACGCGGACCGCGCTTGTCGACGGCAAGCCTCGTGCGGCGCGCTCCGTGCTCGGCGTGTGCCCGGTCGTCCTGTTCTGGCCCGAGGACCTCGCGCTGGTGCGTGGTGGACCGGACGGTCGCCGCCGATTCCTCGACGTGATCCTTGCCCAGACAGATCCGCAATCGGCGGCGCACATGTCGCGATACCGGCGTGTGCTCGAGCAGCGCAACGCATTGCTGCATCACCTGCGCACGGGCGGTGGCGGTCGGGACGCGCTGTCCGGGTTCACGAGCGAGCTCGTGCGCCACGGGGCCTGGCTGGCACGGGCGCGAGCGCGTCTCGTGGTCGCGCTGGCTCCGCTTGCGGCGGCGTCGCTGCACGACCTCAGCGGTCAGCGCGAGCGCATCACGCTTCGCTATGCGCCGTCGCACGTTGCGGCGGTACCCGACGACCTCGACGAGGCCGAGCACGCGCTGCTCGACACGCTGCGCACCCGCGCGGCCGAGGAGATCGCGCGCGGCATCACGCTTGCAGGACCGCACAGGGACGACGTCGTCATCGACCTCGACGGGCGCGCAGCGCGCGGGACCGCATCGCAGGGGCAGCAGCGCAGCATCGTCCTCGCATGCAAGCTCGCCGAGGTGCGGTACCTGCAGGACACGGCCGGGGTCGCTCCGGTCATCCTTCTCGATGATGTGCTCAGCGAGCTCGATCCCGAACGCCGAGCGCAGTTGCTCGCCCTGCTGGCAGCAGGCGGGCGCTACCAGGTGCTCGTTACGAGCACCGAGCCCTTCCGCGGCGTTGCCGGGTTCGACGACGTCGTGTATCACTCCGTGCGCTCCGGCGTGATCACCGAGGATGCGCGCGGATGAGTGAGGAGCGGCTTTCCGACCTGATCGATCCAGCGTTGCGTGGCCTCGGTGTCCGTGGCCAGGTGCGCGAGGAACGACTCCGACTCGCGCTCGCGGACGTTGTCGGCGCGGGACTCTCCCCGCTCTGCCGCGCGGAGCGGCTCGACCGCGGCGTCCTGCTCATCGCTACAGCCAACACCGCGCTCGCGCATCAACTGCAGATGGATGCGCCACGGGTGATGGACGCGCTCAACCGGCGGATCGGACAGGATCTCGTGCGAAGGATCCGCTTCGCGGCGATGTGATCCCTGGTGCGAGACATGGTGGTCCGGGTCGTGCAACTTTTCGCCGTTCTGAGCCTCTTCGAGCCTCAGGTTGGCGTTGATGGTCCGCGCCGGCGCGCCGCAGGCCGGGTGCCGTCTATGCGACGCGCACCGGCATGATGATGCACAGGTAGTCGTCGCTCCCCACGGGGCGGATGACCCCCGGCTGCAGTGATCCGTTGAACGACAGGATCACCTCGTCGGAGTCGAGCGCGGAGAGCGCATCCAGCATGTAGCGCGCGTTGAACGCGATCTGCACGTCATCGCCCTTCACCGTCGCGACGAGCGGCGCCTCGTCATCACCGACCTCGGCCGTCTGTGCGAGCAGTGTCAGCGTCCCATCGCCGATGCGCAACCGCACCGGGTTCGCTGCATCTCGAGCGAGCACGGCTGCGGTCTTCGCCTCGCGGAGCAGCGACGCCGTCGACAGGCTCACCGTCGTCGTCGACTCGCCGGGAATCACCTGGTTGTAGTTGGGATATGTGCCTTCGATGAGACGCGATGAGATCTCGACGTCCTTGAGCGTGAAGAACACCTGGTTGCGCGCGTGTGCGAACGCGATCCCCACCGTCGGTCGATTCGGGTTCACGGCGCGGGCCACCTCGGCAAGATGACGCGAGGGCACGATCACCGAGGTCACGGGTGGCGCCCCGTGGACGGTGACCTCGATCGTCTTGACGGCGAGGCGGTGCCGATCGGTCGCGGCCATGGTCAAGCGGGTGCCGTCGATCTGGAGCAGCACACCGGTCAGCACCGGAGATGCCTCGTCCGAGCTGGCGGCCATCACCGTCTGCGCGATCGCGCTCTGCAGCGTGGCGGAGTCGACTTCGATGACCGTGTCGGTGTCGCGAGCAGGAAGCGGTGGAAACTCGACCGCGTCGATCCCATGAAGGTTGGCGCGGTGTACGCCGCCGGTGAGCCTGAGGACCTGAGAGGACGGCTCCAGCTCCATCGAGCACGGCGCATCACCGAGCGACGAGACGAACTCCCCCAGGAGACGGGCGGGAACCGTGGTGCGCCCTTCCTCGAGGACGGTTGCCGGGACTGTGACCGAGATCGTGAGATCGAGGTTGGTGGCTGTCACCCGCAGCCCGTCCGCCGCCGTCTCCAGGAGCACGTTGCTCAGGACCGGGAGCGTCGAACGTGGCGAAACAGCCCGGCTGACGAGTCCCAGGGCACCACTGAGGGTCGAGGACGAGACGGTGGCTTTCATGGACGGCTCCTCTCCGGACGGTGCGTTGTCACCAGACTCAATGAGTATGACCTGCAGAGTCTAGAAACCAGTAGACGATGTAGTGGTGGGGATACGGGGGACAACGTGCGAGGTGATCTCATCGCGACCTCGAGTCCGTGTATGGCCTGTGCGAAAGAGGGTGCCGTTCTCCACCGGTTGTCCACCGGCTGTCCGTGAACGCACAGAGTCCACATCCTCTCCCGCGGCGCGCACACAGGGTTGTCAACGGCTGTGCAGGTGCTCGCGGATGGCGCGCACCTCACCCTGCAGGCGAACGTCCTCGCGCATCAACTCGGTGATCTTCTCGATGGCGTGCAGCGCAGTCGTGTGGTCGCGTCCGCCGAACACGCTCCCGATGACCGGCAGGGAGGACTCGGTTTCCTCGCGGATCAGGTACATCGCCACCTGACGCGGGAACACGATGTTCTTGTCGCGCCGCTTGCCTTTCATCTCCTCGACGGAGATACCGTAGTGCGCCGCAACCGATATCTGGATCGTCTCGATGCTGAGCGGCGTGGAGTCCTGGACCGGGATCACATCCTTGAGGATCTGCTGCGCGGTTTCGAGCGTGATCTGCTGTCCGTTGATCGATGCGTGCGCGAGCACGCGGATGAGCGCGCCTTCGAGCTCGCGGATGTTCTTCTGGATCCGGTGCGCGATGAAGGAGCACACCTCGTCCGGTACGAGCTTGCTGTACGGGCCGAGCTTGGTGGTGAGAATCGCGAGCCGGGTCTCGAAATCGGGCGGCTGGATATCCGCCATCAAGCCGCCTTCGAAACGGCTCCGCAGACGGTCCTCGAGCGTCGGGATGTCCTTCGGCGGACGGTCGCTGCTCACGACGATCTGCTTCTGGAACTCCTGCAGGGCGTTGAACGTGTGGAAGAACTCCTCGCGGGTGTGATCCTTGCCGGCGAGGAACTGGATGTCGTCGATGAGCAGCACATCGACGCCGCGGTACCGCATTCGGAACTCCGCCGGCCGGTTCTCGACGATCGAAGCGACCATCTCGTTCATGAACTTCTCGGACGTCACGTACGCGACCTTCGCGTGCCGATGGGTCTCGCGCACCGCGTGCCCGATCGCGTGCATGAGATGTGTCTTGCCGAGTCCCACGCCTCCGTACAGGAACAGAGGGTTGTACGCCTTGCCCGGCGCCTCGGCGACTGCGCGACACGCCGCGTGCGCGAAGCGGGATGAGTTGCCGACCACGAAGGTGCTGAACGTGAAGTTCGGATTGAGCCGCGAGTCGTTTGCGCCATCCTCGGGCTCGCTCACATGGGCGTACGTCGGGTCTGGAAGATGCGGTGGCTCCTCGGGCGGCGGCGAGGCCTGGGGGTCGACGGTGATCACCACTTCGCAGTCGCGTCCCAGCACCCCCGAGAGCGTCTCGCGAATCAGTGGGACGTAGCGCTCGCTCACCCAGTCGCGGGCGAACATCGTCGGCACCCCGACGGTGAAGGTGTGCCCGTCGGACTCGATCAGGACGGCATTCGCGAGCCAGGCCTCGTAGCCGGGACGCACGACCTGGAAGCGCAGCTCCTCCTGGGCGACCTGCCAGAGCTGTTGCGGGTCCATGCTCGCGGTCGAGCCGGCGCCCTCGGTGACAGGGTCCAGCCGTGCCGGCTGGTCACCCACGATACCGGCGACTGTTCGATCCACTCGTTCCTCGGGTTGCCCGTCCGTTCAAAACGCAGTTGTCCACAACTTGTGCACAGAAGTGGATAAATGCATGGCCGCTGGTGGCCGGGGGGCCTGATGAGACGAATGGAAGAACTCCCGCTCCCGCTGCAGCCTGCGGAGTCTAACAATGCGCAGCCCCGGTCACAACCGGAGCGAGCGCACCACGACGCCGACCCGCTGAGGTGATGTTCTGAGGGAGGGCGCCTGCCGCCTTGGTATACTCGCGGCGCAACCCCGTCGGGCTCAGCGGTGCCTCAGAGCGCCCCCGACGCGATCAAGTGTCTCGGAGAGACGGCCATCAAGCGGACGTACCAACCCAAGAAGAAATACCGGCGCAAGACCCATGGCTTTCGCATTCGCATGTCGACGCCCGGGGGTCGCCAGGTATTGAAGGCGAGACGCCGCAAGGGCCGTAAGCGCCTGACCCCGGCCCCGACGAGATGAACCGGCGGCATCGCCTTTCCGGGCGACGCCGGATTGCCGCGGTGCGGGAGACCGGCAGCGAGGGTCGCTCGGGCGTGGTCCGTCTCCGCGCCGCCCGAGGAGCGGACGAAGCGTCGCGGGTCGCCTTTGCCGTCCCGGCTGCCGGTGGAGCGGTTCGCCGGAACCGGGCGAAGCGCCGGCTTCGTGCCGCGATCGCCCCACTTCTCCTCGAGTGGCCCAGACTCGATGTCGTCGTGAGCCTCCCCGGAAGCGCCACCGAGATGCCCTTCGCCGATCTTCGAGCCGCCCTCGCTTCCGCGCTCGGCGCAGCAGGCCGTTCAGTTCAGGCGCGGGCATGAGACGCGTGAGCCTCGGGTTCATCCGGGTGTACCAGGTGACGATCGGCCCGCTCTTCGGGATGATGAGCTCCTGCCGCTATGAGCCAACGTGCTCGCACTATGGCTACGAGGCGATCCAGCGTTTCGGCACGCGCAAGGGCTGGTGGCTCGCCATCCGCCGGATCTCCCGCTGCCACCCGTTCCATGAAGGCGGCTTCGACCCGGTTCCCGATACCTACGTGAGCTGGCGTGCCGCGCGCCGGCATCACCACGAAGCGACCCAGGCCGGGAGGGCGGCATGATCGGCGCCGCCGCCCCCGCCTCCGGCGGGTTCAACCCGCTTTCGATCTTCACGATCCTCGAGACGCCGTTCCAGTTCGCGCTGCAACAGCTCGTCAACTTCTACGCGACCGTCGGTCCGCTGAAGGCGATCGGCGCCTTCGGTCTCGCGGTGATGACGCTGACGATCGTGATCCGTGGCCTGCTCTTCCCGGTCTTCGGCTGGCAACTGCGCACGTCACGTCGCATCCAGGCAGAGCAACGACTCGTTGCCCCACAGCTCCAGGAGTTGCGCAAGAAGTACAAGAAGGAGCCGCAGCGCCTGAGCCAGGAGATGAACGCGCTCTATAAGGAGCACGGCATCAGCCCGTTCTCGAGCCTGACCGGGTGTATTCCCGCGCTGGTGCAGATGCCGGTGCTGATCGGGCTCTACCAGGCGATTCGCGCGTTCACGAATACCACACCGGGACATGGCGTGATCCCACCGGGGAACAGCGGCTTCCTCTGGATCAGCAACGTGACCCAGACCGCCCAGGAAGCGTGCTGCACCGCCGCGCACAACGGGTTCGCCGGGCTCCTCTCGCAGCCGCAACTCCTCATCCTCCCGCTTCTCGCCGGCATCTTCACGTTCGCCCAGTCGCGGATGATGATGCCGCAGTCCCGTCCGGACATGACCGACCAGGAACGCTCGATGCAGGGCGTGACCAAGCAGATGTCGCTGATCTTCCCGGTCATGATCTTCGCGTTCAGCTTCCTGTTCCCGCAGGGCCTCGCGATCTACTGGGTGACCGGCACCATGTTCATGGTCGCGCAGCAGTATCACCTCCTCGGCTGGAACGGCCTCAAGGTTCCCTCCTGGTTTCCGGGCGCGAATCGCGTGACGGCACTGACCATTCCACGCACACCGGCGAAGACCGGTGCGGGCAGCAGCAAAGCGGCACTTACTGCCGGAAATGGCAAGAACCCGGCTGGGAGCACGGCGAAGAACGGCAGTGGTGCCGCCGGGAAGAACGGCACGAAGAACAGCACCGCGGCCGCGAGCACCAACGGAGCCAAGCCGGCTGCCGATGACGACGAATCAGTGCGTTCGCAGAGTGCGCAGGCACGTTCGCTTGCACGCCCCGGAACGCGTCCCAACAGGCCGAATAGACGGAGGCGGCGTCGCTGAGCACGGCGCCGGGAGAGAAGTGGTGAGTGAGAGACGGTTTCCAGTGGTCGAGATGGAGGCCGAGGACGGGGTCGAGGCTCGGGGAGCGACGATCGAGGAAGCGGTGAGCAACGCGCTCTCGCAGCTCGGCGCCACCCGCGAGCAGGTCGAGGTGCAGGTGCTCTCGCCGGAGAGCCGTGCGCTGCCCGGCGAGCGGCTGTCCACCGGCGAGCGCCGTGTCCGCGTGTACCGGATCGACGAGCACGCCGCGAACGCGCGCGCGCTCCTCGAGGAGCTGCTGACGCGTATGGAGGTTCCCTGCCGGGTGAGCGTCCGCCGTGGCACCGGCACCGCCGCGTCCGGTGGACCGGTCATCCTGGACATTGCCGGGGACGACCTCGGGCTCCTGATCGGCTGGCGCGGCGAGACGCTCCGGTCGCTGCAGACAGCGCTGAACCTGATGATCGGCGAGGAAGGCGTGGAGAGCCGCCGGGTCATCCTCGACGTCGAGCGCTATCGCGCGCGCCGTGAGGACCAGGTCCGCGAGCTGGCGGAGCGTCTCGCGATGCGGGTCAAGCGGACCGGCGAGGCGTACACGCTGGACCCGATGCACGCCTACGAGCGCCGCGTGATCCACATGACGCTCGCCGGCGATCCCGGCGTCACCACGGAGAGCAGCGGTCAGGAACCGGCGCGGCGGGTGGTCATCAACCCGACAGGCCCGGCGCAGGGTGGACCACCCGAGCGCTTCGAAGGAGCCCGTCAGGGCCGCTCGGGCGGGCGATCGTACTGAGCCAATTCGCCGTCCAGTCCCTCACGGGAGGGACGAGGTTGACAGCCGTCCCGCTCCCCGGCCGGACCTCCGTCGCCGTCGCCTTCATGGTGGCGGTCGGTTCCCGCCACGAGAGCGCCTCGAACAGCGGGATCAGCCACTTCGTCGAGCACATGGTGTTCAAGGGCGGCCGCCGGTACCCGACCGCGAGGGATGTCAGCATCGCGGTCGAGAGCGTGGGAGGGGTTCTCAACGCGGCAACGGACCGCGAGGCGACGGTGTTCTGGACCAGGGTTCCGGCGGACAAGCTTCAGGTGGCGGTCTCGGTGCTCACCGACATGCTGCTGCAGCCGGCGCTCGACAGCGCCGAGGTGGTCAAGGAGCGCCAGGTCGTGATCGAAGAGCTGCGGATGTACCAGGACAACCCGCAGGACTACGTGCAGATCCTCTTCGACGAGGTCATGTGGCCCGACCATCCCCTGGGTTGGGACGTGGCCGGCAGGGAGGAGACCGTCCGCGGCTTCGCGGCCGAGGATTGTCGCGACCACCTCGCCGCCCACCTGACGCCCGGAAACCTCGTTGTGAGCATTGCGGGTGGGTTCGAGACGCCTGTCGCCGCGGAGATGATCGACGGGGCGATCAACTCGTGGGCGGTGGCACCGCGCGAGCAACCGGCCCCCGCGATCCCCGCCACAGCGCCGACCGGCTCGCCGTTGCGTGTGATCCGGCGGAGTGCGGAGCAGGCCAACATCCTGGTCGGCGCCCGGGCCCCGTCGTACAACGACCCGGAGCGCCATGTCGCCGACATCCTCAACGTGATTCTCGGTGAGGGGATGTCAAGCCGCCTGTTCCTGGAGCTGCGCGAGCATCGCGGCCTCGTCTACGACGTCCACTCGTTCATGACCCGGCTCTCCGACTCGGGCGTGCTCGGCATCGGCCTTGCGTGCGAGCCGAAGCACGCGGCGACGGCACTCGAGGCCGCGATCGCCGAGCTCCGCAAGCTCGCAGAGGCGCCGGTTGGTGACGCCGAGCTCACCAAGGCGATCGAGTACACGAAGGGGCGGCTGCTTCTCGGGCTCGAAAGCACATCCGCGCTCTGCGAGTACGGCGGGCAGCAACTGCTGCTTCAGGGGCATATCCTCGAGCCCGAGGAGCTGGTCGAGCGGATCGAGTCCGTCGACGCCGCCCAGGTGCGCGCGCTCGCCGCCAGGCTGCTCGAATCCGGCCTGCGCGCCGCCGTCGTGGGACCGTTCCGCAGCGAGACGCGGTTCGAGAAGGCAATCGCGTGATGCGCGCATGGCAGACTTGGGCGCCGTGAGCCTCGAACGCACCCTCGTCCTCGTCAAGCCCGACGGCGTCCAGCGCCGGCTGGTGGGCGAGGTCATCACGCGCTTCGAGCGCCGTGGCCTCCACCTGGTGGGACTGAAGCTGCTCCGCATCGACCGCGCGCTCGCGGAGCGTCACTACGCCGAGCACGTGGGCAAACCGTTCTTCGACGGGCTCGTCGTGTTCATCACGTCAGCCCCGGTGGTCGCGATGGTCTGGGAGGGCGACGATGCCGTCGCGCAGGTGCGCGCGATGATGGGGGCGACGAATCCCTCGACCGCTTCGCCGGGCAGCATCCGCGGCGATCTTGCAGTCAACATTGGCAACAACGTGGTGCATGGCAGCGACTCACCGGGACGCGGCGCCGAGGAGGTGGCGCTGTTCTTCACGCCCGACGAGCTCATCGAGTGGAACGCCGTCGACCGCACGTGGGTGAGCGGCTGACCTGACCCGATGGCGGCCAGTCGACTGCTGCGCGAAGCCGGCCCCCCGTCCGTGAACGGCGCGGCGAGCGGGCTGTCAGGTCCCGCCGTCGTGTGCGCGTCGCTGAGCGGCAGCCCGGCGAAGACGACGGCGCCGCCAGCGCCACGCTTCGAATGCCGCGAGGCCGAGCGCGGGAAGGGCGAGCTCCGTCGTCGACGCGGGCTCGAACGTCGGTCCGCTCCCGAGACCGCCGAAGTGGTCGAGCGGCCAGATGCGCAGGATCGCCTTGGCGAGGATGTTCGTGCGAGGGACGAGCCCGAAGACGCGCGAGTCGCTCGAGAAGTTGCGGTTGTCGCCCATCACGAAATACTCGCCGGGCGGGATGGTGAGCGGCTGCGGCGTCGCCGACGCCTGGCCGTTGACGAGGCAGCAGTCCTTGAGCGTCGTCCACGGTTGCGGCAGGTACGGCTCTTTGAGGACCTCGAAAGCACCCTTGCCGCCGGGCTTGATCAGCACCTGTGTCGGGTTGCTGTCGCCGTTGATCTCGATGACATCCCCGGGAAGGCCGATCACCCGCTTGATGAAATCCTGCTGGGGGTTGGTCGGCGGGATGAGGATGACGATGTCGCCGCGCTGCGGGTTCTGTCCGAAGTCGTACGAGATCTTGCTGGCGAGGAGCAGGTCCTGGTTCTGGAGGGTGCCAACCATGCTCTCGCCGTCCACCCGAACCGTCTGCAGCGCAAAGGCAATCGCGACATAGAGGACGACCGCGATCAGCAGCACCTCGATGGTGTCCCGGAGCCACGCTCCTCGCCACCAGGGGCTGGGCGCGACAGATTCCTCATTGGGCGAGACTACCTGGGCCACTCGGCCCGATTATGAGGGGAACCGTCCCGGCGGCCACGTCTGTGGCCCCGACGCGCTGCTCCATCATGGGTACGTGACACGGGGAGTCCGACGCGCGACCGCGGTGCTGATCGCCGCGCTGGCCGCGCTGGCAATCCCCGTCGCGGCATCGGCGCACGCGGACCTGGGGTATTCGTCGCCCCCGGCGAACGCGCACCTCGGCATCACCCCGGGTGTGGTCGTTCTTGAGTTCACGCAGACGCTGAACCCCCAGCTCTCGTCGGCCTCCGTGGTCGACCCGAGCGGGCGGGACTGGAAAGGTGTGGTGGACAGCGGAGAGGAGATCCGGATCCCGCTCGCCACCAATGTCCCCGGGGTCTACGCCGTCGACTGGGTCTCGGTGAGCCAGGTGGATGGCCACCGTCTGACCGGCTCGTTCACCTTCGACGTCGGCGTGGTCGGGGGAGGGCTCTCGCCTGAGCAGGCCGAGAACCAGACGCCCGGGCCGCAGCTGTCCGACATCGCGATCGGCGCGGTCAAGTGGATCGAGGCGCTTGCGCTCCTCTTCCTCGTGGGTCAGGTCCTGGTGAGCCGGCTTGCCCGTCGGGAACCCCGGCTCACCTGGGTCACGCCCGGGTTCCACGCAGCGAGCGTCGCGCTCTCGGCGGGCCTGGTCGTCGTCTGGGCGGAGGCCACGGTCGGCTCGGGTGGCCACAGCCTCTCGAATTACCTCGCGTACTTCGAGTCGGGGCTCTCCGGCGCCGCCCTGATCGCGCGTCTCGTCCTTGAAGCCCTGACCCTCCTGGCGGTGGTGCGCGGCTGGCGGACGTTGCTCCCGCTCTTCCTGGGCGGCACGCTGGTCCTGCTCGCGGCCGGCGGGCACGCCGCGGGCGTGCAACCGTCGTGGCTCGGGATAGCGCTCGATGCCGTGCACCTCGTCGCCGCAGGTGTCTGGGCGGGCGGCATCGCAGCGCTGGCCATCGTCCGCCCGCCCGGCGGCTGGCGCTCGGTGGATGCACGGCAGCTGCTCGGGCGCTTCACGCCCGTCGCGCTCGCCGCCTTCGGCACGACGGTGGTGGCGGGCGGTCTCGAGGCGATCGAGCAGCTCGGGTCGGTGCAGTCCCTCTTCGGGACGGACTACGGGCGCGTGCTCCTGGCGAAGATGGCGCTCGTCGTTTGCATGCTCCCGCTCTCGCTGACGGCGTGGCGGCTGGGAAGGCCGCACGTCCGCATCGAGGCATCGATCGCGATCTGCGTCGTGGGCGCGGCGGCGCTGCTGGCGTCGTTCCCCGCTCCGCCGACCACTGC